>NZ_CP107783.1:1542045-1850454 GCF_036345255.1 Streptomyces sp. NBC_00569
GCCCGCCGCGGTGATCGGGGTTCCGGTCGGGTTCGTGGGCGCGGTCGAGTCGAAGGACGCGCTGGTGGAGCACGCGGGGGAATTGGGGCTGGAGTACCTGGTGGTGCGAGGGCGGCGGGGTGGCAGTGCGATGGCCGCCGCGGCGGTCAACGCGGTTGCCTGTGCCGTGGAATAGCTTCGGGCGCACATCCCCAGGGCGGCACCCCCGGACCCCCGCCGTCACCCTTCGGGCTCGCCCTCGAACGCCGGACAGGCGGGAAGTGCCCGGTCGGGCTGGTCCTGAAGCGCCGGACAGCAGGCCGGAAATGCCCGGTCAGCCTTGTTCCGAGGTGCCGGACGGGCGGCAAGAGCCCGGGTTCCCCGCCCACTCCACCGCCTCCGCCACCGATCCCACCACCGCCACTCCCGCCGGCACCTGCGGCCGTCGCACCACCAGGACCGGGATCCGCGCCTCTCGCGCCGCGACGAGCTTCGGGGCCGTCGCCTCTCCCCCGCTGTCCTTCGTCACCAGAACGTCGATGCGGTGGGTCCGGAGCAGCTCCCGTTCGCCGTCCGGCGTGAAGGGGCCCCGGCCCAGCAGGACCTCCGAGTGCGGGGGCAGCGGCGGCTCGGGGGCGTCCACCGAGCGGATCAGGAAGTGGACGTCGTCGATGGACGCGAACGGCGGGAGGCCCAGGCGGCCCACCGTCAGGAACGCCCGCGTGCCCAGGGTCGGAAGTGCCGTCGCCGCCTCCTCCAGGGAGTTCACGTGGTGCCAGTCGTCGTCCGGTGCGGGGACCCAGCCGGGGCGGCGCAGCGCCAGCAGGGGAACATGGGCCGTGGCGGCGGCCTGCGCCGCATGGAAACTGATCGTCCCGGCGAAAGGATGGGTGGCGTCGATGAGCGCGTCCACCTGGAGCTCGCGCAGCGCGCGGGCCAGGCCATCGGCTCCCCCGAAACCACCGGTCCGCACCTCACCCTCGGGCAGCAGGGGCCGGGCCACGCGCCCGGCCAGCGAACTCGTCACGCGCCACCCGGGGTGGCCGGCGGTCAGGGCCTGCGCGAGGCGGCGGGCCTCGGTCGTGCCGCCGAGGATCAGTACGTGCACGGGTGCGGGATCCCTTCATGGGTGAGGCGGGCGGCGCCAAGGGCGGACGCGGCGCCCAACTCAAGCACACCGGTCTGCGGCCCGGCTGGACGACCGGTGCCTGCGCGACAGGGGCGACCACGGCCGCGTACACCGCGCTCCTGACCGGCGACTTCCCCGACCCGGTGACGATCACGCTGCCGAAGGGGCAGACGCCCGCGTTCGCGCTGGCGGCCGAGGAGCTGACCGGCGAGCACGCCGTGGCGGGCATCGTGAAGGACGCGGGCGACGACCCGGACGTCACGCACGGCGCGCTGGTGCGGGCGTCGGTGCGGCTGCTGCCCGCCGGGTCCGGCGTCGTGTTCCGGGCCGGGCCGGGCGTCGGCACGGTGACCCGTCCGGGGCTGCCCCTCGCCGTCGGTGAACCCGCGATCAACCCCGTGCCGCGGCAGATGATGCGGGACCACGTCGCGGCCGTCGCCGAGCGCCACGGCGGGAGCGGTGACGTCGAGATCACCGTGTCCGTCGACCACGGTGAGGAGATAGCCCGGTCGACCTGGAACCCGCGGCTCGGGATCCTCGGCGGGCTGTCCATCCTGGGGACGACGGGCATCGTGGTGCCGTACTCCTGCTCCGCCTGGATCGACTCGATCCGGCGGGGTGTGGACGTGGCGCGGGCCGCCGGGCGCACACATGTGGCGGGCTGCACCGGATCGACGTCCGAGAAGACCGTCGTCGCCGAGTACGGGCTGCCCGAGGACGCGCTCCTCGACATGGGCGACTTCGCGGGCGCGGTCCTCAAGTACGTGCGGCGTCATCCCGTCGACCGGCTGACGATCTGCGGCGGGTTCGCCAAGCTGTCCAAGCTCGCGGCCGGGCACCTGGATCTGCACTCGGCGCGCTCGCAGGTCGACAAGTCGTTCCTGGCCGGCCTCGCCGCCGAGGCGGGCGCGGGTGCGCAGGTCGCGGCGGCGGTGGCGGACGCCAACACGGGCCTCGCGGCACTCCAGTTGTGGCCGCCTCTCGGCGACATGGTCGCCGCGACCGCCCGCGACGAGGCTTTGCGCGTGTTGCGGGGCGCCCCCGTCCAGGTCGATGTACTCTGCATCGACCGGGCGGGTACGGTGGTCGGGCGCTGCGCACCCCGCTGAGCTCGCACTTCGCCCCCCCCCGTCCCCCGGTTCCGGTAGCAACTACTCCGGATCTCAGGGCTGGCCCTGATGTCCCGGGCGCGCGGGCTGCCTAGAGTTGAGTTCACCGGCACCGCTCCGCAGTCGACGTACGGGGGAGCCACGGGGGCAAATCGGGGGACGACGTCGCCTTCGGAGCGGCCAGCCGGGACCACTTCACCCCGCCCGCATCGGGCGGGGTCAGGCGCGCAAGTAGGTGAGCACCGCGCGCACGCGCCGGTGTTCGAGCAGATCCTGCTCGAGGCGCAGCTTGCCGAAGATGTTCCGCACGTGCGTCTCCACCGTCTTGCCGCCGATGACGAGACGCTGGGCTATCGCCTCGTTCGAGTGGCCCTCGGCCATCAGCGCCAGCACGTCCCGCTCTCTGCCCGTGAGGTCGTCGAGGGGACTCCTGGGGCGGGGGGTGTTCATGAGCTTGGCGACGACGAGCGGGTCGAGGACCGTCTCGCCGGACGCCACGCGCTTGAGCGCCCCGCCGAGTTCGTCGATGTCGGCGACGCGCTCCTTCAGGAGGTAGCCGAAACCCTCGGGCTGCTCCGCCAAGGCTCTGACGGTGTCGGTCGTCTCGACGTACTGGGACAGCAGCAGCACACCCGTGCCGGGGTGCTCCGCGCGGATCGCGGCCGCCGCGACCAGACCCTCGTCGGTGTGCGTCGGCGGCATGCGGATGTCGAGGAGCACGGCGTCCGGACGGTGCTCGGCGACGAGCGCGAGGAGCGGCCCCGTGTCGGAGCACTCCGCGGACACCTCGAACCCCTCGTCCGACAGCAGTCGTACGATCCCCTGCCGCAGCAGCGCCGAGTCCTCGGCAACGATCACCCGCACGGAAGCTCCGCCCTGATTCTGGTCCCGCCACCGGCGGGACTGTGTACATGCAACACTCCGTCGACCGCGGCGAGCCGGTCCGCGAGGCCGCGCAGGCCACTGCCGCGCATGCTGTCCGCTCCCCCGACTCCGTCGTCGACGGTCTCGATGACGAGCCGCCCGTCCTGGTGCGTCGCGGAGACGCTGACGGCGCGGGCTCCGGCGTGCTTGGCCGCGTTCGACAGGGCCTCGCACACCGTGAAGTAGGCGGTCGACTCCACGACCGCGTCGTAGCGCCGGGGTTCGGCCGCGACGACGACCGGCAGGGTCGCCTCCCTGGCCAGCGCCGTCAGCGCGGGTCCGAGGCCCTCGCGCGTGAGGACCGCCGGGTGCAGACCGTGGGCGAGACCGCGCAACTCCTCGATGGCGAGCCTGAGACTGGACTCCGCCTCGGTCACGGACTCGCGCAGGGCGGCGTCGGGATGGTCGGCGAGGCCGCGTTCGACACGTCGCAGGGCCATCAGGGCGAAGACCAGCCTGGCCTGCGCCCCGTCGTGCAGATCCCGCTCCAGGCGCTTGCGTTCGGAGTCGGCCGCCTCCACGATCCGTGTGCTCACGTCCCTGGCGCGGGAACGCAGCCAGACGTTCTCGAGGGCGAGGCGCAGCGCGGCGGCGACGGACGCGAGGAGTTCCGGGTCGTCCATGAGGGCGGGGTCGTGGTGCAGCAGCGCGAGGGGCCGGCCGTCCGCCGCTCCGACGGGGGTGCGGCCGGTGCCGTCCGCCGTCACCTCGCGCCCCGAGCCGTCGACGTAGGCCCGCCGCTCCTCGCGCCACAGGCCGAGCCGCAGCGTCGGGTCGCCCAGGACGCGGGCCAGCGCCTCGCGCAGGCGGGCCGGGTCGGGGTCGGTGCCGACCTCGATGACGAGGCCGCTGACCTCGGCGCGCTGGAGGTGCATGCGCAGCAGTCCGGCGAGGAACGCGAACGGCACGGCGACCTGCGCGAGGTCGGACAGCAGATAGACGGCCTGTTCACCGGTGTCGCCGGCCTTGCCGAACCACGGCACGACGTAGAAGAGCATGTCCCACATCAGGAACACGACGGCCACGCCGATGCCGATCCATGCCGGGAGCAGCGCCTGCCTGCGGGCGGCGGACGCGTGCCGCCAGCGCTGCACGATGGCGACCGCGGCGCCGGCGGAGATGACCCAGCCGAGCGCGTGGTAGACGGTGTCGACGGGGCCGAAGAGGTCGTGAGTGCCGGGGATGAACAGGGCGTTCGGGCCGCAGCCGGCGCAGTCGAGGTAGGTGGCGCCGGTGGACCGCGCCGGGTCGAACAGCAGCGTGCGCAGCAGGCCGCCGACCGCGACGAGACCGTACGCGAACTGGACCAGACGCCGGGTCAGGACCGTGGTGAGGCGCCCCTCGGGGAAGCAGAGGATGAGGTGCAGGAGGATCGCCATGTTCAGCGCCTCCCACCAGGCTCCGAACGCGAACAGGGCGGGTACGGAGGTGCCTTGGAGGTTTCCGAGGAACCAGGTGACGCCCTCGGCGATCATCAGGGGGCCGGTCCGGTTGGCGGGCCTGCGCCGCCAGGCCATGAGCCCCGCGGCCGCGTACGCCCAGCCCACGGAGAGATCCCGCACCACGTCGCCCGCGGACCCACCGGCCCGCAGGTACGCCCACGAGCCCGCCGATCCCGATACGACGGCGAGCGCCGCGGCCCCGGTCAGGCGCAGCCGAACCGCACGCTTCCCCTGACTGTCCACGGCCCACACGGTAAGCCATTCGGGGGAACGGTGCGCACTCGGTGTCGCCCGGCTCACGCAGCGTACTCGATGGACCCCGACCGCGTGTCCTGGCAGAGTGGCCGCCGTCCGCACATGATCCATGGGGGGTTCGGGTGGGTTCGCGCAGACTGCTGTCGTTGTCGGACGCGTTGGTGCTGCTCGGCGCGGATCCGCCGCGCCTCGCGGCGCTCGACCGGTCGCTCGGCGGGGTGCTGGCCGTGGCGACGGGCGGCGTGAGCGACGGACTTCTGCGTATCGCGGACGCGCGGGGCCGGATCCTGGGGCTCGGCCGTGACGCGGTGCGCGGGGTCGGGGCGCGGCTCGGGGCGGCGGACGGGCGGGTCGAGCGGGGTGAGATGCTGCGGGCCGCGCACACGGTCGTCGTGGTCCTCGGCTGGTTCGAGGCGCTCGCGGAGCAGGACCTTCCGTTCTCCCTCGAAGCGGTGCGCATCACCCGTGGCGACCAGTTGTCGCTGGTCGGGGCCGGGGAGGCGGACGCCGGTTTCGCGCGGGCCCTCGCCGCGGTGGACGCGCCGTTCCCGGCACCGCACCTCGCGCCGGAGGACGCGGCGCGGGAACTCCTCGGCTGGTACACGGCCCTGTCCGGGCGCTTCCTGCGGTTCGTGTCGGGCCTCGCGGTGTGGGACACGCTCACGCCGGCCGGGCGGGACGCCGCGGAGCGGGCTCTGACGGGTGCACTGCCAGGTGCGGCGTGCGTCCACTACGACAGCCTCTACGCCCAACTCGCACAGCAGGCACCCGAGTTCGGATTCTGGGCCACGCTGACCGAGCACCGGGCGACGCGGGCCGGTGTACAGCGGGCCCTCGCGGGAATCGAGGCGCTGCTCGCCGGTACGGCGTCGCACGCCCTGCCCCCCGTGGATGTCGCGGCCGCCCTGGCGCGCTCCCACGAGGCGGCGCTCTCCCGTCCGGTCCTGGACGCGGCGTCGGCGCCCGACGGAATCCGCGTACCGGCCCTGGAGGAGATGTATCTGGACCCGGACTTCCGGGTGCGGCCGGTGGCCGGGCAGCACGGGCCGGCGGACGAGGCATGGTGGGAACGGGCTCCGGTGCGGGAGGACTTGACCCGCTATCTCGCCGGCGCGCTGACCTCGGCGGGGCAGGAGCGCACACCGCTGCTGGTGCTCGGGCAGCCCGGCGCGGGCAAGTCCGTCCTGACGCGGGTGCTCGCGGCGCGGCTCCCCGCGGCCGGTTTCCTGCCGGTGCGGGTACCGCTGCGTGACGTGCGCGCCGAGGACGATCTCCAGGAGCAGATCGAGCAGGCGGTGCGGGCCGCGACCGGCGAGCGCGTCACGTGGCCCGATCTGGTCCGTTCGGCCGGCGGCGCGGTCCCGGTGCTCCTGCTCGACGGGTTCGACGAGTTGCTGCAGACGACCGGGGTGCACCACAACGACTTCCTGGTCCGGGTGGCCCGCTTCCAGGAGCGCGAGGCGGAACAGGGCCGTCCGCTGCTGGCCCTGGTGACCAGCCGCACGTCCGTCGCCGACCGCGCGCGCTACCCCGACGGCATGGTGGCGCTGCGCCTCGAACCGTTCCGGGCCGCGCAGATCCAGCAGTGGCTCGCGGTATGGAACGACGCCAACGCGGCCGGGTTCACGGCCAGGGGCCTGCGCCCGCTGTCGTGGGAGGTGGTGTCGCGGCACGCTGCGCTCGCGGCGCAGCCGCTGCTCCTGATGATGCTGGCCCTGTACGACGTGGCGGACAACGGCCTGCAGAGCGACGGCGGGGAGCCCCTGGACGAGGCCGATCTGTACGAGGAGCTCCTGTTCTCCTTCGCGCGCCGTGAAGTCGGCAAGACGAGCGGGGACATGGCGTCCGACGACCTCCTGCGCGAGCGCGCCGAGCTGGAGATGCAACGCCTGTCCCTGGTCGCGTTCGCCCTGCTCAACCGGCGCCGTCAGTGGGTCTCGGCGGCCGAGCTCGACGAGGACCTGGCCGCGCTCCTGGGCCGCTCGTCCCCCGGGGCCTCCGGCTTCCGCACGCCGCTCGGCGCGGCCGAGGTCGCGCTCGGCCGGTTCTACTTCGTGCAGCGCGCCCAGTCGGTGCGCGACGGCCACGTCCTCGCGACGTACGAGTTCCTGCACGCCACGTTCGGCGAGTACCTGGCGGTGCGGCTCGCGCTGCACGTGCTGGGCGCGCTCGTGCAGAACCGCCCCGCCCTCGCCCTCGGCGACCAGCGCGTGGACGACGACCTGGCGTACGCGCTGCTCTCGTACGCGCCCCTGTCCGGCCGTCAGATGCTGCGGTTCGCCCGCGCGATGGCGGCGCGGATGGAGCCGGCCGAGCGGGACAGGCTCAGCCGTGTCCTGATCCGCGTGCTCGACCAGCACGAGACCCGCACCGGTGACCAGCACCCCGCCTACCGGCCCGCGACGCTGAGGGTCGCGTCGCGGCACGGCCTCTACGGCGCCAATCTCGTCCTGGTCATCCTGCTGCTGACGGGCGGCACCACGGCCGCCGAGCTGTTCCCCGGTTCGGCGAACCCGGTCAGCGCCTGGCACCGGCACGCCCTGTTGTGGCGTTCGGCGCTCAACGAGGAGCAGTGGACGGACTTCGCCCTGTCGATGACCCTGCGACGGTCCTGGGACGCGGACGGCCGCCGCACGCTCGATGTCGCGCCGCGGTACGGCGCGCCCGCGCCGCCGGACCCGGTCGACGCGAACTGGCTCTACCGCTACCCGCGCGGGCACGGCGGGCCCGGCTGGTCCCGGCCCTACTGGGACGAGATCTGGCACAAGATGGAGGTGTCCGGCGGGACGAACGACTCCCTCGTGCGGCACGTCATGGACCCGGTGTTCGCGTGGCTGGGCCCTTCCGTGACCACGTTCGTGGCCACGGAAGGAGAGCCGGCCACCTCGCTCGCGCACGATCTGCTGCACCTCCTGCTCAGCGGCGGTGTGGAACTGACCGACGCCGAGCTGGAGTTGACGTACCGGCGGGTGCTGCGCGGCATCCAGGCCCTGCCCGGCAGCCACGTCCATCGCGTCACGGCGCTGCTCGCCACCGCCGCGGAGCGGGACGACGCGCGGCTGCCTGCGGACCTGCGGAGCGAGATCCACTCGTTCACGCGGTAGGTCAGCTCCGCGCTCTGCCGTACACCTCGACCTCCGCCATGTTCAGCTCGACGGGCTTCTCGCTCGCCAGCCACACCCGCACATAGCGGCCGTGGGCGGTCACCGGGATCGCCGTCGGGCCGCCAGCCTGCGCGGTCTCGTGGTGGGACCACACGCCGGGCTTGGTCAGCTGGTCGGACAGAGTGCCGGTGAAGGGCTCGTCGGAGACCAGGACGTAGTAGTCCTGGGTGCGGTCCGCGCAGCAGTCGCTGCGGTTGTAGACGTCGACGCGCTCCAGGTCGGCGACGGAGCCGAGGTCGACCTGCCACCAGGGCTGTGCCTCCTTGCCGCTGGTGGTCGAGAAGTTGAAGCGGTCGCCGTCGGCCGCCTTGGCCGCGCTGTACGGGAACTCGCCGTCCGAGGCGTAGTCGGAGCTCTGCTTCGTGTCCTTGTTCAGGGCGAGCTGCCGCAACGGCTTGAGGCCCTTCGAGGCGTCGTGCAGGTCCTGGACCCGGCTGACGAAGTCGCCGAGGAACGGGTCGGCGATCTTCACGGGACCGGGCTGGTGGTGCTCGGCCGGGTCGATGGTGATGTGCGAGGCGGCGTCGGCCGCCTTCTCCATCGCGGCGCGCTCGTCGGCCGCCTTGTCCGTGTCATGGGCGTCGATGGCCTTCAGCGCGGCGAGACCGTGCCCGAGTGCCTTGCCCCACAGTGCGGTGGAGTCTAGCCAGGGCCCGGCGTCGTGCAGGAACTGCTGGTCGGGCACGCCGGCGCGGAGGACGGCCGGGGTGCGCCCGATGTTCGTCGCGGTCGGCGTGAAGGAGCGGATCGCGGCCGCCGGGTCGCTCTCGTACGTCTTCCAGAACTTCTCGAGCTGCGCGCCGAGGATCGGCGACTGCGGCTGCCACGGCTTGGCGCCGAACGTCGGTGCCATGTGGTTGAGGTCGACAAAGGTCTGTACGGCGTCGGCGACGCGCGGGTCCCCGCCGGCCAGGTGCAGCGCGGACTGACGGGCGGAGCGGGTGCGGTCGTAGCCGCGGTCGTTCCACGAGAAGTCGGACATGGTGAAGACGGCGAGCTTGCTGGCGGCCTCCTGGTTCATAGGGTTGGAGACGAGGCCGCTGAGGTGCTCGGACAGGCCGGGCTCGCGCTTGTCGTAGGGGGCGAGCAGGAGGCGTCCCGAGGTCCGGCCGAAGTCGTTGACCGGGTAGTTGTCCCAGACGAACACCTTGCGTCCGAACAGCTCGGACGCCTTCTGTGCCTGGTCGTTGGTGATCTCCGGCGGGACGACGTCGGTGCCGGTCCACATCACCTCGATGTTCTTGTCGAGGTTCCCGCGGAGCTCCTGCTTGTACGCGGTGTCGGTGAGGTCGCCGTACTCGGTGGGCACCATCTGGAGCGGGTTGGCGCCGTCGTGGGTGGCGATGAAGTCCTGCTGGACGGTGTTGAGGAGACCGACCTGGGCCTTCGCGGCGGGGCCGCGCCCCGGGGCGCCGAACTTCTGCTGGTCGGCGTCGCAGTTCCACTTGGTGTAGCTGATGTCGTCGAGCGGCACCGAGAACGAGCGCACGCCCAGGTCGTAGAGCGCCTGGAGCTTCGCGGTGAGGGCCTTCACGTCGGCCGGGTCCGAGTAGCAGACCGAGCCGCCGGGCGACACGGCGAAGGTGAAGCGGACGTGGTTGGCGCGGGCCCGGTCGACGAGCGTGCCGAGCTGGGCGAGCTTGTCCGCCGGGTACGGTTCGCGCCACTTGTCGCGGTGGTACGGGTCGTCCTTCGGCGCGTACACGTAGGTGTTGGACTTGACCTCGCCGAGGAAGTCCATCTGGTCCAGGCGCTCCGCCTCCGTCCAGGGCGGCCCGTAGAAGCCCTCGATGGAGCCGCGCAGGCGCATGGACGGGAAGTCGGAGACGGACGCCCCGGCGATCTTCCCCTTGGTGACGAGCTGCCTGAACGTCTGGGCCGCGTAGAACTGGCCGGTCGCGTCGGTGCCGCCGAGCGCCACGGTGCGTCCGGCCACACGCACGGCGTAGCCCTCGTCCTGGGTGGGGACGTCGGTGCCGCGCAGGGCTCCGGCCACGTCGGGGTGGGTGGCCGGGCCGAGGAGCACGGTCAGGGGCGCGTGTCCCGACGCCTTGGTACGGACGTCGACGTGGCGGACTCCGTGGGCGCGCAGGGTGGCGGTGAGGAGGTCGCGGGCCGGCTTGTCGGTGGTGTCGTCCACGACGAGTTCGGCGCGTGAAGGGAGAGCGATGTCCGCGCCGGCGCGGGTCATGTGCTGCGGGGTCGGCGAGACGACGGGCAGGGGCCGGTCCGTCGTGTGCGCCGACACGGGCGGGACCGCCGCGGCGGACGCGGCGACGAGCAGGGTGGCGACGGAACAGGCGTGCACGGCTCTTCGGGCTGTCATGGGGCTCTGCCTCCGAGATCGGTGTCTGTGTCGGTCGGTCGAGGGGGGTGGAGTGCTGGGGTGTCAGTCGCGGGTGTGTTCGCGGTACAGGTCGAGTTCGCCGTCGAGTTCGAGGGCGACGACCGTGCACAGGGGGTCGAGCTGGTCGTCGTTGACGTACAGGTACTCCCAGCCGGGGACCTCGCCGAGGCCGCCGACGCGCTCGTGGCGGACGTCCGCGCCCGTCCCGAGGACCCGCGCCGAGCGGACGGCGTTGCGCACGCCGCGCAGGACGACGTACTCGTTGGGCCGGTCGAAGAGGAACAGGTACAGGGTGCGGCGGTCGGCGGAGAGGGTGGAGGGGCCGTAGAAGTGGCCGTGGGGCAGGCCGCGCACGGTGTCGCGGACGGCGGGCCGGTGTTCGGCGATCCACTCGCCGAGTGCTTCGAGGCGCTCGGCCTGCTCGGGCGGGATCGTGCCGTCGGCCTTCGGGCCCACGGCGAGCAGGAGGTTTCCTCCGCCGCCGACGGTCTCGGCGAAGACGCGGACCAGCTGACGGGGCGACTTGTGGTGGTCGTCCTGGGGTTGGTAACCCCACGAGTCGTTGACGGTGAGGCACAGCTCCCAGGGGCCCTTCGGCGGTTCGACGGGCACGCCCTGTTCGGGTGTCGCGTAGTCGCCGTGTCCGGTGAGACGCCCATTGACGACGGTGTGCGGGCTCAACTCCCGGATGAGTCGGGCGAGTTCCGCCATGCGCCACTGTTCGGGGCTGCGCTCCCACTCGCCGTCGAACCAGAGCAGGTCCGGCTGGAAGAGCCCGAGGAGCTCGCGGATCTGGGCGCGGTGGAAGGCGAGGAAGGCGTCCCAGCGCTCCGGGGACTCGTCGCCGGCGGCGGGCATCGAGTAGGGGTTGCCGCGGTCGTCGGGGTCCTGCCCGTCCGGCCGGAGGGTGGCGTAGTCGGGGTGGGACCAGTCGAGATGCGAGTAGTAGAGGCCGACCTTGAGACCGCGGCGACGGAGCGCGTCCACGTAGGGGGTGATGAGGTCGCGTGCGGCCGGGGTCCGCTCGACGACGGACAGGCCGCCCGCCCGTGTGTCCCAGAGGGCGACCCCGTCGTGGTGCTTGGCGGTGAGGACCGCGTACGCGGCGCCCGCCTCGACGAACAGGTCGGCCCAGGCGTCGGGGTCCCACTTCTGGGCGTCGAACCCGTCGAGCTGCGCCATGTAGGTGTCGTACGGGACCTGCCCGTTGAAGAAGGACCAGGACTCGGCGACGCCGTCGACGCTGTAGATCCCCCAGTGCAGGAAGATGCCGAGCTTCCCGTCCGTGAACCAGGGCTGCATCATCGGTGGTTCTCCTCGTCGTAGCTCCAGCAGTGCACCCACTGTCCGTCGTCGAAATGTGTGCGCGGGGGGAACGCCGTGGCGCACACGGGTTTCGCGAGCGGGCAGCGCGGGTGGAAGCGGCAGCCCGTGGGCGGGTCGACGAGGCTCGGCGGTTCGCCGAGGGTCTCCTCGTCGTCGACGACCTCGGGCTCGTCGAGCAGCCCTCCGTCGCGCTCGGGGTCGGGCGCGGACTCCAGCAGGAGCCGGGTGTACGGGTGCCGGGGCTGTTCGACGACGGCGTCGGCGGGTCCCGACTCCACGAGCTGGCCCGCGTAGAGGACCTTGATCTCGTCGGCGAAGTAGCGGGCGCCCGCGATGTCGTGGGTGATGTAGAGGATCGCGAGGCCCTCGTCGTCGCGGAGCGTGCCGAGGAGGTTCAGGATGTCGAGGCGGATCGAGACGTCGAGCATCGAGACGGGCTCGTCGCCGAGGAGGACCTTGGGGCGGGCGGCCAGGGCACGGGCGATGGCGACGCGCTGGCGCTGGCCGCCGGACAGCTCGTGCGGGAACTTGTCGATGAACTGGTCGGCGGGGGTGAGGTTGACGCGATTGAGCAGGTCGAGGATCTGCCGTTCGAGCTCCGCGCGCCCGGAGGCGTGGCCGTGCAGCTGGAGGGGGCGGCTGAGGATGTAGCGCAGCCGGTGCACGGGGCTGAGCGAGGAGAAGGGGTCCTGGAAGATCATCTGGACCTGGCGGTAGTACGCGCGTTTGCCGCGGGCCGTGCGGGCCTGCTTGACGGGGGCGCCGTCGAGACGGATCTCGCCCTCGGTCGGTGGGTAGGCGAGGGCGAGCATGCGGGCGAGCGTGGACTTGCCGCTGCCGCTCTCGCCGACGAGTGCGGTGATGCGGCCGGCGTGCAGGGCGAGGCTGGTCGGTTCTACGGCGTGCACTTCCTTGCCGTGCCCGCCGGGCCCGTGCAGCGGGAACCTCTTGACGACGTCGCGTGCTTCGAGGACGGGTTCAGCGGGTGCGGGCATGGTGGTCCTCCTCTCCGCGTACGGTCTGGTGCAGATGGCAGGCGGCCTCGCCGGCGCCGAGGGCGAGGAGCGGCGGGGTCGCCTGGTCGCAGGGTTCGAAGCGGCGGGCGCAACGCGGGTGGAAGGCGCATCCCGCGGGCAGGGTGCGCAGGCCGGGCGGGGAGCCGGGGATGCCGGTGATCTCGCGGCGCGGCCCGTGCAGCGGCGGGAAGGCGCCCCTGAGTGCCTCGGTGTACGGGTGCTGCGGGTCGGTGTAGAGCTGTCGCGCGGGTCCGGTCTCGACGACCTTGCCCGCGTACATGACGGCGATCCGGTCGGCGATCTCGATGAGCAGGGACAGGTCGTGTGTGATGAACACGACGGAGAATCCCAGCTCCCGCTTGAGGCGGGAGATCTGACGCAGGATCTGGCGCTGCATCACCACGTCGACGGCGGTGGTCGGCTCGTCCATGACGACGAGGTCGGGTTCGCAGGCGAGGGCGAGGGCGATCGTGGCGCGCTGCCGCATGCCGCCGGACAGTTCGTGGGCGTACGAGCGCAGCCGGTCGGCGGGGATGCCGACCATGGCGAGCAGTTCTCCCGCCCGCTGCCAGGCCTCGCGCTTGGACAGGCGGCCGTGGCGGCGGAGGACGTCGGCGAACTGGTGGCCCAGACGGAGGACGGGGTTGAGGGCGTTCATCGCGCTCTGGAAGACGACCGCGATGTTCTCCCAGCGCAGATCCGCCAGTTGACGTTCGGTCAGGCGCAGGACGTCGATGCTCTCGGTGCCGTCGTGGCCGTGGAAGACGACCGAGCCGGCGGTGGTGACGGCCGGGGGCCGCTGGAGCCGGGTGATGGCGGTGACGAGGGTGGACTTGCCGCAGCCGCTCTCTCCGACGATGCCGAGGGTCTCGCCGCGGAGCAGGTCGAGGTCGACGCCGCTGACCGCGTGTACGGGGTCCGCCTTGTCGAAGTAGTCGACGTTCAGGCCACGGACGGTGAGCAGGGGGGTGCGGTCATCGCTTCGGCGAACGGTGTCCTGCTTGGGGATCGAGGTGTGCGGCGTGCCGCTGCTGCTCATGACGCGGCCTCCTGAACGGGCGCGGGCTTCCCGGCCGTGGCCCTGGCCGCGGAGCCGCCGGCGGCCGCGTGCAGGCGGGCGGCGCGGGCCCTGGCGCGTACCTCCTTGGAGGGCTTGCGGAGCCGGGGGTTGGATATTTCGTCAATTCCGAAGTTGATCAGGCCCGCGGCGACGCCGATCAGGGCGATGCACGCGCCCGGTGGCACGAACCACCACCAGGCGCCCCGGGTCAGGGCGGCTCCGTTCTGCGCCCAGTAGAGCATCGAGCCCCAGCTCGTGATGTTGATGTTGCCGAGCCCCATGAAGGAGAGGCCGGCGTCCGCGAACATCGAGCCGACGACCGCGCCCAGGAAGCTCACGGAGATGATCGGCGCGAGCGAGGGGATCAGCTCGCGGGTGATGACGCCCCACCGGCTCTCGCCCGTCATCTCGGCCGCGGACACGAAGTCCCGGTGGCGGAGCGACAGGGTCTGCGCCCGCTTCTGCCGCGCACCCCACGGCCAGGCCGTGAGCCCGATGACCAGGGCCACGGTGAGCCAGCCGCCGCGTCCCTGCACATAGCTCGCCACGATGATCAGCAGCGGCATGCCGGGGATGACGAGGCAGACGTTGGTGGCGGCGGTCAGGAAGGAGTCGGCGCGCCCGCCGAGATATCCCCCTGCGACCCCGACGAGGACGGAGAGCGTGGTGGTGATGACGCCCGCCACGAGCCCGACGAGCAGCGAGATCCTGCTGCCGACGACGAGCTGCGCGAAGACGTCCTCGCCGGTGGCCGTGGTCCCCAGCAGGTGCTTCGCGGAGGGGAGTTCCATGGCCTGCGCGGTGTCGACGTCGCTGGGCGAGAGGCCCATCACGTTCTGCACGACGAACGGGCCGAGCAGGGCGAGGAGCGCGAAGAAGACGAAGATCGCGATCCCGACGCGGACCTTGGGGTTCGGGGGCAGTTTCAGGCGGCGCAGGCCCCGTACGAATGCACTCATGAGCGGGTCTCCCTCGCACGCGGGTCGATGAGTCCGTACACGGAGTCCGCGATGAAGTTCGCGGCGAGGACGGAGAGCGACACGATGAGGAACAGGGCCTGCATCAGCGGATAGTCGACGCTGGAGACCGCCTGGTAGAGGAGGTATCCGACGCCCGGATAGGCGAAGACGATCTCCACGAGGAGTTGCCCGCTGACGACGGTCCCGATGGTGAGCGCGAACCCGGCGACGCTCGGCAGGACGGCGTTGCGGGCGGCGTACTGGAACATCACGCGCGCCTTGGAGAGTCCCTTGGCGCGGGCGAGCAGCACATAGTCCTCGGAGACGGTCGTGACCATCATGTTCCGCATGCCGACGAGCCAGCCCCCGACCGATGCCATCACCATCGTGAGAGCGGGAAGGATGCCGTGCTGCAGGACGCTGGCCAGGAAGGGACCGTTGAAGCCGGGCAGCATGTCGCCGTCGTACCCGCCGCTGGTCGGCAGCCAGCTGAGCTGCACCCCGAAGACGAGGACGAGGATGAGGGCGACCCAGAAGAACGGCAGCGACCCCATGAACATGGACGCGGGCGTCATGAACGAGTCGAAACGGGACCCCACGCGGGAGCCCGACACGACGCCGGCCGCGGTGCCGAGGACGAAGGACAGGACGGAGGTGAGTCCGACCAGGCCGACCGTCCAGGGCAGCCCGGTGCGGATCACTTCCCACACGGGCGTGGGGTAGTAGGCCACGGATATACCGAAGTTGAAGTGCAGGACCTGGTTCAGGTAGGTGACGTACTGGTCCCAGAGCGGCTCGCCCGGTGTCCCGAACAGCCGGTAGATGGCGTGCACCTGGTCGCCGGAGAGTGTCTGCTTCTGCTGCATCTGCGCGATGAGGGCGGAGGCGGGGTCGCCCGGCATCAGGCGTGGGATGAGGAAGTTGAGGGTGATGGCCAGGGCTGCGGCCACGGCGTAGAAGCCCAGTCGCCGCAGGAAGTACCGGGCGGTGCCGAGCCTGGCGCTCCTGAGGCGGCGGCCGGGCCTGGGTTCGACGGCGGTGGCGTCCACCGGGCCGAGGGCGGGAACGGTCATGGCGTCGTCAGCCCTTCGCGGGGCGCAGGTTGAGCAGGATGCTCATGGAGTCGATCCCGCCGGCCCAGGGCGCGGGCTGCGCGTACGGGTTCTTCGCGGTCGGCCAGCCGGTCCAGTTCCTGCTGTTGTACTCGCTGGAGACACCGATGGTGATCAGCGGTGCGGCAGGCACGTCGTCGACCATCATTCCCTCGAGCTCGGCGGAGATCTTCTTGATCTCGGCCTGGTCGCCGGTCTCGCCCAGCTCCTTGATGAGGGCGTCGGCCTTCGCGCTCTTGTAGTGGCCGTAGTTGGTCCACACGCCCGCGTTTCCGCTCCAGAGCATGTCCTTGAAGTAGTTGTACGGGGTCGAGTAGTAGACCGCGCCACCGATCAGGACGTCGAAGTCGCCCTTCTTGCGCTTGACGTCGAGCTGCGAGGCGTCGGTCGGCTTGACCGACACGTTCACGCCTGCCTTCTGCAGCTGGCTGGCCACGACCTTGTCGAACTGGACGGCGTCGCCCCAGGTGGAGACCTCGATGATGGTGAAGGAGAGCTGCTTGCCGCTGCCGTCGACCAGCTTGCCGTTCTTCCTCGTGTAGCCGGCCTTCTCGAACTCGGCCAGCGACTTGGCGAGTTCGGCCTTGGGCTGCTCGGCGTCCTTGTACTTGGCGTCGATCCACTTGCCCTGGGTCCTGGAGTCCAGGCCGGTCAGGTTGAGTGTGTTGAACATGCCCGGGTTGGTGATGTCGAGCAGCTGGGTGCGGTCGACGGCCAGGGAGAGGGCCCGGCGCACATGCACATTGGTGAACGGCTTCTTCGTGTGGTTGAAGAACATGTACTGCCCGCCGTAGGTGGGGTACCAGGCGTGGTGGTTCTTCGGGTCCTTGGAGATGTACTGCTTCCGCACGTCGGGCACGACCCCGCCGCTCCACTCCAGTTCCCCGCTGAGCAGCTTGGGCACCTCGGCGGCCTGGGTGATGACGGGCGCCTTCACCGTCTTGACCGGGATGTTCTTCTGCTTCCAGTAGTTGTCGCGGGCCTGGAAGGTGAGCTGCTGGGCGCTGTACTGCCTGAGCTTGTAGGGGCCCGAGCCGACCGGGTTCGGGTTGGTGTACGTCTTGCCGTCCCTGCCCTGCCACTCCTTCTTCGGTACGGGGGTGATCCCGCCGATGGAGTCGAGCTTCGAGTAGGCGGGCTTGTCGAAGGTGATCTCGAGCGTGTGGTCGTCGGGCGCCGTCGCCTTCTTGTAGTCGAAGGCCCAGCTCGGGGGCAGCTTGTTGTCCCGTACGTAGTCCATGGTGAAGACCACGTCGGCGGCGGTGAGCCGGGAGCCGTCCGACCAGTTGGCGCGCTTGTCGAGGTCGACGGTGATCTTCTTGCCGCCGTCGGACCAGGTGTACTTGGTGCCGAGCCACGGCTTGAACTCGCCGCCCTTGAGGATGTTGAAGTCGAAGAGCGCCTCGTACTGGAAGCCGAAGGTGCCCTGTGACGCCGTCAGGGAGAACGGGTTGAAGTTCCGGGTGATGGTGGTGCCCGAGAAGCCCAGGTTCGCGGTGAGGGACGAGGCGCCCGCCCCTCCGGACGCGGTGGGTGTGGCCGAGCAGCCGGTCGCGGCGAGCGCGAGGGAGAGGGCCGCGAGGGTGCCGGTTCTGATCGCGTGGGTGCGGGACCGGGGCGTGGGGGTGGTGGTGTTCGTGCGGTTCATGGGGTTCATGACGACCTGAAACCTCCGGGACGAGGGACGACATCGTTGTCCGAGCGGCGTTGCGTGTGGGGGGCGGCGCAGACGGGTGGTTCCGGTTCAGGGCGCGGCGGCGGTGCTGCCGCGCTGCTGGAGATGGGGCAGTTCGTCCTCGACGCGCAGAGCTGGTCCGCCGTCGAGCAGGGCGAGCAGTTCCTCCGCGGCCCGCCGGCCGAACGCTGTCGTGTCGCGGACGAGCGCCGTCAGGGAGGGGTGCGCGGTGCGGCACAGGACGGAGTCGTCCCAGGCCACGATGGACAGTCGCGCCGGCACGGGGATGCCCCGCCCGGCGGCGACGGCGAGCCCGGCGACGGCGAGGACGTCGTTGTCGTAGACGATCGCCGTCGGCGGGGCGTCGGACGCGAGGACGCGGCGCGTGACCTCGGCGCCCTCGGTGTCCGAGTAGTCCGTGGTGATCGACCGGACGTCGGTGAGGCCGCGCCGCTCCGCCTCGGTGCGCAGCGACTGGATGCGGCGCCGGGTGTGGGCGAGTTCGGGCAGGCCCGCGATGTGCACGATCCTGCGGTGTCCGAGGCCGTGCAGGTGACTCACGATGGACGCCATGGCGCGGGCGTCGTCGGCCCACAGGTTGGAGATGCCGGGGTGTCCGGTGCCGTCGTCGCCGGGCGGCAGGGAGCCGATGACGACGGCCGGCAGGCCGAGTTCGTCCAGGAGCGGCGGCCGGGGGTCGTCCGCCCGCGGGTCGACGACGAGGACGCCGTCCACGCGGCGCTCGGCCCACCAGCGCCGGTAGGCGTCGCACTCCGCGGACAGGTCCTCGACGACCTGGAAGAGCAGGCCGAGGCGGCGCCTGGCGAGGACCTCCTGGATGCCGGAGACGAGCTGGAGGAAGAACGACTCGACGCCGAGCGTGCTGGCCGGGCGGGCCAGCACGAGGCCGACCGTGGCCGCGCCCTCGCCCGACAGGGCGCGCGCCGCGGCGCTGGGCCGCCAGCCCAGCTGGTCGGCGACGCGGCGGACCCGGTCCCGGGTGGCTTCCGAGACACCGGGCCTGCCGTTGAGCGCGAAGGAGACGGCGCTCTCGGACACGCCCGAGCGCAGCGCGATGTCCTTGATGGTGGGGCGTCTGGCGGGGGTACGCCGCATGGCTTGGCTCCTGGATCCGCTTCGCCGGACGGTTCGCACGGCTGGCTAAAGCGCTTGAGTGCGGTGGAGACTAAAGCGCTAAAGCCACCTCGGCAAGAGGGCTCGTAAAAATCTCCTGGAACTGCGCAAAGGGTGGATGCGAGCAGGGAGTTGAGGGCAGACTGCCCGGGATTCGATTCCGATAGCCGGGAGTCCGCGATGCGTTTCGGCGCCAACTACACGCCCAGCCAGGGGTGGTTCCACCACTGGCTCGACTTCGACCTCGACGCCGTGCGCGCGGACCTGGACGCGATCGCCGCGCTGGGCCTCGACCATGTGCGCGTGTTCCCGCTGTGGCCCGTCTTCCAGCCCAATCGCTCCCTGATCAGACCGCGGGCGGTCGAGCAGCTGGTGGCACTCGCGGACGCGGCCGGCGAGCGCGGCCTCGATGTGAACGTGGACGGGCTCCAGGGGCACCTGTCGAGTTTCGACTTCCTGCCCGCCTGGACTCGGACCTGGCACCGCCGCAATATCTTCACCGATCCGGACGTCGTCTCGGCCCAGGAGGACTATCTCCGGACGCTCGCCTCCGCGCTCGCCGACCGGCCGAACTTCCTGGGAATGACGATCGGCAACGAGATCGCCCAGTTCGCGGCGGGCCCTCCGCATCCGGACCCGGACCGCATCACCCCCGAGCAGGCCGGGAGCTGGCTGGAGCGGGTCCTCGCCGCGTGCGAGGAGGGAGCGCCGGGGCTGCCGCATCTGCACGCCGAGTACGACGCCTCCTGGTACCAGGACGACCAGCCGTTCACCCCGGCGCACGCGGCGCGGCTCGGCGCGATGACGGCGGTGCACTCCTGGGTGTTCAACGGCACCGCGCAGCGCCACGGACGCAGTGGCCCGGCGACCTCGGGGCATGCCGCGTATCTGGTCGAGCTGTCGAAGGCGTGGGCGCTCGACGCACGGCGTCCGGTGTGGCTCCAGGAGGTGGGCGCGCCGCAGCCGCTGATCCCGGCCGAGCACGCGGCCGAGTTCACGGAGGCCACCGTCGAGGCCGCCCTGGACTGCCCGGATCTGTGGGGCGTCACGTGGTGGTGCTCGCACGACGTCAGCCGCGACCTCGCCGACTTCCCCGAACTCGAGTACTCCCTGGGCCTGTTGACGAACGACGGCGAGGTGAAGCCGGCCGGCAAGTCGGTGTCCGCGATCGCCGCCCACTGGCGGGGGCGCGAGCACGCGCCGGCTCCGCGCACCACGGCCCTGGTCGTGGACGCCGGCGACGAGGACCGGGCCCCGCACCGCTCGGTGTGCGCACCGGGCGGACCCGTCTTCGAGGCGTTCACGCGTCTGACGGCGGACGGGGCGCGTCCGACGACGGTCCTTGCGGGCCTCGCGGACGACGCGGGGCATCTCGCGGCGCGCGGGATCACCGAGGTCGTGACGGTTGACAACGTTGCCTGATCCCCACGTCCGCCCCTGAACTCGCCCCCGCCTCCACGGAGTTGCCTCATGGCTGACGACCACTCCCCCGTACGCCCGTACATGCACGGCTACGACGCCGCCGCGCTCAAGAGCTGGAGCCCCGGGACCGACCGCTGGGCGCGCCACTTCCGCTCACGCGTCCCGCTCGCGCCGCGAATCGCCCCGTTCCCCGCCACGCAGGCGCACCCGGACCTGGCGACGGGCCCGCGTCTCATGAACCTGACCTACGACTACGACGACGCCTTCTTCACGGCCCGCAAGTACGGCGGCGCGTTCGCACGCCGCCTCCTGCGCTTTTGGCAGTACTCCGACTTCTACGGCTCCTGGCACGGGCTGCCCGTCGACGGCTCGCCCACGGACGACCCCGCTCACGGCCTGGTCAACCTGCCCAACCCCGCCTACACGGACGCGGCCCACCGCAACGGCGTGCGCAGCCTGGGCTGCTGGTTCTGGCCGCGCTCCGGCGACTTCGAGGACTATCTGGAGCAGCGCGCCGACGGCTCGTTCCCCGTGGCGGACAAGCTGATCGAGATGGCCGCGTACTTCGGCTTCGACGGCTACTTCGTCAACCACGAGGCCCAGACACCGCCCGCCCAGGCGGCGCGCCTGCACGACCTGCTGCGCTCACTGCGCGAGCGCGCCCCTGAGGGATTCCACCTCCAGTGGTACGACACGATCACGCCGGACGGGCACCTCGACTACCTCAACCACCTCGACGCGGACAACGCCGCCTGGCTCGACGTGTCCGACAGCTTCTTCGCGAACTACTGGATGACACCCGAGGGCGTCGAGACGTCGCGTGCGACGGCCCTGAAGCTGGGCCGCGACCCCTACGCGACGGTCTTCCACGGCACGGAGAACGAGCAGTTCGGCTTCGACCCCGAGTACGACCCGCGGCTGCTGTTCCCGCCGGGGGAGGCGGCGCGCACGAGCTGGGCGCTGTTCGGCTCGCACTTCGTGAAGGAGCTGGCCCCTCGCCACGACGACCCGGACGCCCAGGAGGAGGTGTTCCGGCGCGAGCGCCGCTACTGGTCGGGGCCGCACGAGGACCCCACCCGCAGCGGCCGCCTCCTCCCCCACGACCGGCAGACGCCACGCGACCGCGACGACCACCGGGCGTGGGACGGCGTGGCGCACCACATCGCCGAGCGGTCGGTCATCGGCTCGTTCCCGTTCGTCACCCGCTTCAACACCGGTCACGGACGCGCCTTCTTCCTCGACGGACGGCGGGCCGCGGACGGCGACTGGCACAACGCCTCCGTCCAGGACGTGCTGCCGACCTGGCAGTTCTGGACGCGCACGGAGGGTACGGGCGCGGCGGGTACCGGTGAAGAAGACAGGGGCGCCGGGGGCGCGGGCCCAGAGGGTGCGGGCGCCGCCCTGTCGGTCGACTTCGACCACGAGCTCGCGTACGACGGCGGGTCCTCGCTGCTCCTGTCGGGTCCGCTCGGGCCGGGCGGCGCGACGACGGTGCGCCTCTACAAGACGGCGCTGACCGTCACCGGGCCCGAGCGCCTCGCCGTGACCGCGCACGGCACGGACGGCGCGGATCTGGAGGTGGGGCTGCTGTTCCAGGACGCGCCCGACGCCTTCGTCTGGCTCGCGGCCGGACCGGCGGCCGGCTGGCACACGACGACGCACAGCCTGACCCCCTTCCAGGGACGGACGATCGCGGCCGTCGGCCTGCGCGTGTCGTCCCGCCGGCCGACCCGGTGCGCGATACGGGTCGGTGAACTCGCCCTGCTCGGCCCCGAGTTCGCAGCACCCGCCCCGCCCGAGGACTTCACGGTCGACGAGGTGCTCACGGACGGGGGGACGGACCACGTCTTCCTGTCCTGGCGCCTCGCCGGGCACGGGGTCCACCACTACGACCTGCTGCGCGACGACGACGGGAGCTGGCTCGGCCGGATCTACGACGACGTGTACTGCCTGAGCCTTCCCGCCCCCGCCGCAGCGGAGACCGTCACGCGGCTGCGGCTCGTGGCGGTCGCCCCGGACGGGTCCCGGAGCGCGCCCGCGACGGCGGAGGCCCACCGGTCCCGCTGAGCGCGCGTTGAACTGTTGACTGATGCGCCAGTCAGCAGCTCAATACACCCACTGATCTGTATTGATGTGTGGGCACATGTTGAGATCCGCTCAACATGTGGTTAGGGTCGTCGACCGTGGAGCACGGAGACGAGAACCGAGACGAGATCGCCGCCCGGGTGCGGGAGGTGATCACCGCCGCCGGGGTGAGCCAGCGCGAGTTCGCCCGGCGGATCGTCATGGACCCCTCCAAGCTTTCCCGGTCCCTGAGCGGAACACGCCGCTTCACGGCGGCCGAACTGGCACGGATCGCCGACGAGGGGCAGGTGGACGCGGGCCGGCTGCTCGGCGCACGGCACCGGCCCCCGGCCCGTCCGGCGGGCGCCGCCGTCCCGGTCGAGGGCGGCCGCCCCTCGCAGATCGTGCGCGAGACGGTCCGCCTGATCGCCGAGCGCGGCTTCCACGCCGTACGGGTCTCCGACATCGCCGAGGCCTGCGCGACCAGCACGGCCGCCATCCACTACCACTTCCCCGGCCGCGCGGAACTCCTCGAAGCCGCCGTGCGGTGGTGCATGGACGAGGACACCGCCCACCGGGCGGTCCGCACCGCCGACGCGGCGGACCCGGCCGACGAGCTGCGCCAGCTCATCGCGCTCCAGACGCCGCGCACCGCGCAGCAGCGCAGACAGTGGGCGGTGTGGCTGGACCTGTGGGCCGAGGCGGCCCGCTCCACGGCCGTCGGCGGGCTGCACGCCGAGTACTACCGGCAATGGCGCGAGACCGTCGCCGACGTGGTGCGGCGCGGCGTCGCGCGGGGTTCGTTCAGACCCGTAGACCCGGAGGCGGCGGCACTCACGCTCACCGCCCTGATCGACGGCCTGGCCACCCAGGTGCTCGCCACGGCTCCCGGCGCCCCCGGCACCGACGCCGAGGCGATGCACACGGCCCTGCTCACGTACGTCGACAGCACCCTGACCGCGCACGCCCCCCGATGAACTGACTTTCCCTCACATCCCCCTGCCCCCAACGGCCTCCGGGCCCAAGGAGCGATGTCCGCATGCCCATGAACCAGGACGTCATCATCACCTGCGCCCTCACCGGCGCCGGCGACACCGTCCGCAAGAGCCCCCACGTACCCGTCACCCCCGAGCAGATAGCCCGCTCCGCGGTGGAGGCGGCGGACGCGGGCGCCGCCGAGGTCCACATCCACGTACGCGACCCCGAGACCGGAGCGCCCTCGCGTGACCCGCGGCTGTACCGCGAGGTCGTCGAGCGGATCAAGGAGACCGGTACCGACGTCGTCATCAACCTCACCGCCGGAATGGGCGGTGACCTGGTCATCGACCCGGACGAGCCGCTGAAGCAGCTGCCGGGCACCGACCTCGTCGGCGGCCTCGAAAGGCTCCCGCACGTCGAGGACCTGCTCCCCGACATCTGCACCCTGGACTGCGGCTCCCTCAACTTCGGCGACGGCAGCAACCTCTACGTCTCCACCCCCGACATGCTCCGCGCGGGCGCCCGGCGCATCCAGGAGCTGGGGGTGCGGCCCGAGTTGGAGATCTTCGACACCGGTCACCTCTGGTTCGCCAAGCAGCTCCTCGCCGAGGGCCTCCTCGACGACCCGACCGTCTTCCAGCTCTGCATGGGCATCCCGTGGGGCGCGCCCGCCGACCCCGGCGTGCTCCAGGCGATGGTCAACATGCTTCCCGAGGGCGCGCAGTGGGCGAGCTTCGCGCTGGGCCGGATGCAGATGCCGTGGGTCGCGCAGTCCGTCGTGCTCGGCGGGCACGTCCGCGTCGGCCTGGAGGACAACCTCTATCTCGGCAAGGGCGTCAAGGCCACCAACGCGCAGCTCGTCGAGCGCGCCGTGACGATCGTCGAGGCGATGGGCGCCCGCGTCGCCACCCCGGACGAGGCCCGCCAGAAGCTCGGCCTCAAGCCACGCGACCGAGCCGTCACCCAGGAAGGAACCGCCTGATGATGACGCCGACCGAACCCGAGAACGTACGCCGCGTCGCCTGTGTGGGCGCCGGAGTGATCGGTGGCGGCTGGGTCGCCCACTTCCTGGCCCGCGGCTACGACGTCACGGCCTGGGACCCGGCGCCCGACGCGGAGCTGCGGCTGCGCCGCCTCGTCGACGCCGCGTGGCCCGCGCTCACGCAGCTCGGCCTCGCCGACGGCGCGTCCACGGACCGCCTCACGGTGACCGCCACCCTCGAAGAGGCCGTGGCGGACGCCCAGTTCGTGCAGGAGAGCGCCCCGGAGAAGCTGGACCTCAAGCGCGATCTGCTCGCCCGCCTGGACGCCGCGACGCCGCCCGGAGTCGTCATCGCCTCGTCCACGTCGGGCTATCCGATGACGGACATGCAGACGGACGCGGAGGGCGCGGGCCGCCTCGTCGTGGGGCACCCCTTCAACCCGCCGTACCTCATCCCGCTGGTCGAGGTGGTCGGCGGCGAGCGGACCTCGGCCGAGGCGGTGACGTGGGCCTCCCGCTTCTACGAGGTGGCGGGCAAGTCCGTCATCACGATGGACCGCGAGGTGCCCGGCTTCATCGCCAACCGCCTCCAGGAGGCACTGTGGCGCGAGGCCCTGCACATGGTCGCCAACGGCGAGGCCACGGTGAAGGAGATCGACGACTCCATCACCGAGGGTCCCGGCCTGCGCTGGGCCTTCATGGGCCCGATGCTGACGTTCGCGCTCGCGGGCGGCGAGGGCGGCATGGCGCACATGCTGGACCACTTCGGCCCCTCGCTGAAGTCGCCGTGGACCCGCCTCGAAGCCCCGGAACTCGACAAGGCGCTGTACGACTCCGTGGTCGCCGGCTGCGACGACGCGGCGGCCGGGCGGACCATCGCCGACCTCGTGGCCGAACGCGACCAGGGCGTCATCGACGTACTGCGCGCGACGGGCCGCCTGCCGGGCGCCCGGAAGGAGGCCCGCAAGTGACGCCGCTGCCCCTGCTGCACAGCACCGTCCGCGCCGAGTGGATCGACTACAACGGCCACATGAGCGAGGCGTTCTACGTCCTCGTCTTCGGGCACGCCACCGACGCGCTGATGATCGAGACGGGCCTGCACTCCGGGTACCGCGAGTCCACCGGCTGCTCGCTGTACACGGTCGAGTCGCACCTGCGCTATCTGCGCGACGTCCCGGAGGGAGCGACACTCGTCGTCCGCAGCCGGGTCCTGGGCGCCGCGGCCAAGAAGGCCCGCTTCACCCACGAGATGTACGTCGTCGCGGCCCCGGGCACGGAACCCGCCGAGGACGCGCAGCCGGTCGCCACGACGGAACTGCTCGCCGTGCACGTCGACCAGAAGGCGGGGCGTGCGGCGCCGTTCCCCGACGAGGTCCGCGAGCGCTTCACCGAGCTGACCGAGCCCGCCCCGGAGTGGGCGGGACGGTCCATCGCGGAGGTCTAGACGCGCGGTGACGTGACCCGCGCCCCACCCGGGGCGCGGGTCGTCGCGGCCCCCGGCGTCAGCCTGTTGGGTGTAAAGATCAGCCAACTCCGCAGGAAACCTGAATACTTGACGTCACGGAGTGCCTCCTGTGGCATTCTCGCTGCACTGATGCCCTGTAGATCGCCGAGATACGAGGGAGCAGGGGCTGTGACGGAGCACTCGGCAGTCACCGGCGTGCGAGGGCGCGGAGGCATCGTCTCGCTCGTGGAGTCGACGCTCGCGCTCGACCGCGCCGCGGAGCGTCCGCTGACCATGCTGCTCGGGCCGCGCGGCAGCGGAACCAGCGAGCTGTTGTGCGTCCTGATGGAGCAGTTCGGGGGCCAATACCCCTTCGGATACGTCAAGTTCACCTCGGGCCAGGAGTTGCTGCCGCGGTACGCGCTCGGTCTGCTGGCACGGCAGCTGGCCCGGGATCTGCCGAGCTACCGGCACACGGCGTTCCCGCGTCTGGCCCTCGGGCTCCTCGCCTCCGACCAGGGCCTTCCGCACCAGGCCCTCACCGGCGGACAGCGTGGCATCAGGGGCGCTCTCACGGATCTCGAGAAGAAGGCCAAGCATCAGCACGGTGACTATCTGGCCGCGTATCTGACGGTCGCCCAGGCCTCGATCGACGCGCCCGAAGGGGCGAGCCGGAGCGCGCGTACGCTGCTCTCCGCGGCGACCGACACGTCCGCGCGGTCCTGGGCCGGGCGCTGGGACCACTCGGCCGCCGCCTGGTTCGGGCAGCACCGCCTCACCCACAGTTCCGACCCGTGGGAGTCCCTGCTCGAACTCAACCGCTGGCGCCACCAGGGCGACGAGCGCGACAAGCTCCGGCTCGACCAACTCCTGTGCTCCGCCTTCCTGGAGGACCTGCGCACCAGCGTGAAGGGGCTGTTCCGGCCGCGCTCGTACCTGCTGCTGCTCGACGAGACGCACACCGACCACGGCCGTGAGTTCCTCGATCTGCTCCTCCAGGCGCGGCACGACGACACCGTGCTCGGGCGCCGCCCGTGCGACCCGCTGTCCGTCGTCGCGGGCTGCAACCGGTGGCTGCCCCGCTGGGGCCCGGCGACCGGCGAGGAGTGGCCCTGGCAGCCGCGGGAGCCCGACCGGGCCTCGCTCGCCGACTGGCACGAGCACCGCCCCTCCGGGGACGGCCAGGACACGTGGTGGTATCCGCTGCGCATGCGTGACCTCGACCGCGACGAGGTGCGCATCCATGTCGAGCAGCAGCTCAACACCCATCCCGAACTCACGCCGTTCACCACGCTCGCGCCGTTCGTCCACCGGCTCACCGGCGGTCTGCCGAAGGCCGTCCAGCAGGTCTTCGAAGTGCTCGGGGGGCCGAACGTGCCCCAGGTGCCGGGCCCGCAGCAGAACCTCTGGCTGCGTGACCTTCCGCACCGCACCGTGTCGGCCGGGGGACGCAAGCCGTTGCTCGTGGACGCCGCGCTCGACGACCTGCTCGCCGACTTCGACGCCGCGGACCGCGACCGACTCGCCCAATGTGCCGCCGCCGACGACCTGTTCGTGGGCGCGCAGCTGCTCGGCCGTGGCGCGGAGCTGTTCACCGACATCCGCAGCCGCTGGCTGCTGAGCGCTCCCGGCACCCTGTCCCTCCATCCCTGGCTCCGGCGGATGCTGCTGTGGCACCTGGCCGGGCGGGCCGGCGCCTGGGACACCGCGCACGAGGTCCTCGCAGAGCATTACGCGAACGGGGAGCAGCGCGTTCAGGAGCTCTACCACCTTCTCGCGCTGGAAAAGGTCGACGAGGTCGCCGAGTACCTCGTGACCCTGCGCAACACGGCGCGGACGGAGGAGTGGCTCAGCGCCTTCCACGCCATCACCTCGGCCCCCAACCGGCTCGCCCACCCCGGCGGCCCGCTGGAACTGCGGGCGCGGCTCGCGCCGTCCGACCCCGGCGACCAGGTCACCGTGCCCGCCGTGATCCGCGACCTGGTGGTGGCGCGCTGGCTGTGGAGCGACCCGCTCACGGATCCCGGCAGGCAGCTCAGCCCGGTCCTCGCCGACGGGTTCGTGCACCTGTCCCGACTGTGGAGGAACTACAACGTGGCTCTGGTCAACGAGGCGGAGCGCTACCGGCTCACGACACCCACCCGTACGTCGCCGATACTCGGGAGCGGGACATGAGTCCTCTGGCCCGGCCCCGGTGGCGCGAGTGGTCCTGGCGGACGGTGAAGCTGGTCGCGGCCGGTGTGGCGCTCGCCGTGGTGTTGTCCGTCGCCGGATTCGTGATCGTCGACAAGGTCTCGGACGCCCGCGCCCGCTGCGCCGACGGCGTGACGCATGTGGACCCGGACCGGGAGTGCGTCGGCGTCACGGACGGCTCGTACACGTTCGCCGGGCATCTCAAGCGGGTCGAGAAGAAGATCGAGGCGGAGAACAAACGGGTCTACGACCACCGCGGCACGGACCCGTACGTCACCGTCGCCTACCTCACCTCGTTCACGGTGACCGACGACGACAGCAACTCCGAGGACTCGGTCCGGCACGAGCTCGAAGGCGCCTATCTCGCGCAGATCCGGCACAACACGGGCGACCTCGCCGCCTCCCCGAAGATCCGGCTGCTCGTCGCCAACACCGGCAGCGGCGCGCGCCATTGGGAGCACACCGTCGACGAGCTGATCGCCCGCAGGAGCGCTCCGGACCGGCTCGTCGCCGTGGCGGGCCTCGGTCCGAGCACCGGCCCGGACGTGAAGGCGCTGCGCAAGCTGTCGCAGAACGGCATCGCGACGGTCTCCAGCATCATGACGGCCACCGACATAAAGGGAATACAGGGTTTCGTGCGGGTCGCGCCGACCAACGCGGACGAGGCACGGGCGGGCGCCGCGTACCTCAAGCGGCAGAAGGGCAAGTTCCGTACCGCCGTCGTCATCCAGGACGCCGACAAGGACGACCTCTACGCGTCCACCCTCGGCTACGCGTTCAGCGCGGAGTATCCGGACAAGAAGCACCGCCTGGTCGCGGACCGGATCACGTACGACTCGTCGGTGCCCTCGGCCTGGCCGAACGAACTGCATTACACCGCCGAGCAGTTGTGCGGCGAGCGGCCCGATGTGGTCTATTTCGCGGGGCGCGGACGCCATCTGTCGCACTTCCTCAACGCGCTCGCCAACCGCACCTGCCAGTCGCGGAACTTCACCGTGCTCACCGGCGACGACACGACGAATCTGACGCCCAGTGAGCTCGCGGCCGCCGCGCGCACCGGTGTGACCATGCTCTACACGGGTCTCGCGCACGCGGACATGTGGCGCAACGACCCGGGGGCGGTCTCGGGACCGTCGGCGGGCAGTTTCCAGCCGGGCGGCGCTCTCGACAAGTGGTTCCCCGGCGACGCCCGTTACGACGGCCAGGACATCATGGGGCACGACGCGGTGCTCACGGCGGCGCAGGCGATCCGGATGGCGTCCAACTGGCAGGGCGAGGTGACGGGCCGCTCGGTCGGCCGGATGTTCCTCCAGCTGGACGGGGACCGCAAGGTGCCCGGCGCGAGCGGCTTCCTGTCGTTCAAGGACAACGGGGACCCGCGCGACAAGGCGGTCCCGATCCTGAGGCTCACCCCGAAGGGCGAGTCGGAGCTGGTGGACGTGTCGGCGCCGGGGGGCCGGCCGGCCACGCGCGGGTAGTGCGTCCCGCTACCCACGGCGGTCGACCCGGCTTATTCTCAGGGGTGTTGAACCGGACGGCCGCGGCGGCAGTTTGTGAGGGCGTGTGGATCCATCCGCTTTCTTCTACACGAGCTGCACCCGTGGCGACGGCTGGCCCGCGCTCACCCGCTTCCACGCCGATCTGGAGTACCGGCTGCGGGCGCAGGAGGGTTACGGCATCAGTGGCGCGCTCGGGGCGGCGATGACCCCGGGCACGGTGCCGAGCAGTGCCATCGTCAAGGCCGGCGTGATGATCGCGCTCTACTCCCCCAGGTATTTCCTGGATCGCGGCTGCGGTCTGGAGTGGGCCGTCATCCAGTCCCGGATGCGCCGCCGCGCGAACATCGAGGGCGTTCAGGGTCCCGGCTGTCTCATACCGGTCTGCTGGAAGCCCGTGGCCGAGCGTCTGATCCCGCAGGAGGTGCGCCGCTCCGAGTCGTTCCCCGGGCCCGGCGCCTTCGACTGGCTCAGGGAGCAGGGCCTGGAGGCCCTGGTGTCGTCGTCGGATCCGGGCGCGGACGAGCGGTACTACGTATTCGTCGAGCAGCTGACCAAGAGCATCCTGGAGGCCGGACGCGCCGGGCTGGCACCGCTCGGGGCCGACGAAGCGCGCGACACGCTCCCCGCGTTCGGCTCCGCGCAGGGCGCGGCCGGCCCGGGCGGCCGCCACCTCAGGGTGCCCGAGCAGCCTGATCCCCGGCACGAGAGCGCCGCCGGTGAGCCACGCTCGGTCGCCATCAGCTACGTCGGCGCCGACCAGGCGTGGGCCGACTGGATGGACGGCGTGCTCCGCGAGGAGGGCCACACCGTGCGGCAGCGGCGCCGGCGGGTCGGGCGCGAGACTCTGTCGCAGGCCGTGGAGCGCGCACGGGACGGCGTCGACCGGGTCGTGGTCGTCTTCTCCCGCAGCTACTTCGACGCGGGGAACACGGCCCCCACCGACTGGGAGGCCGCCTTCGACCCGCCCGCCTCCGACCCGTCCTGGCTCGTCGCGGTACAGATCGACGCGGCGCCCCGGCCCGTGCTCGTGCGCGGTGTCAAGGTCCTGACGCTGGAGGGGTCGGGCCCCGACCAGGCCGAGCGGCTCCGCGAAGGAGTCATGGACCCGACGGGTACGGCGCCCCGCGACCCGGCGGGGGGAGCGCGTTGACCGGGTCGAGACGTTCCGCCACCGATCCGCCGCCGATTTCGAATCTGCCGGTCCAGGCGACCCCGTTCGTCGGCCGTGACGAAGAGATCGCCGCCATCCAGGACCTGTTCGAGGACCACCGAGCGGTCCTCCTCCACGACCCGGCCGACCGGCAGCACGGGTACGGCAAGTCGGAGGCGGCCATCACGTACTGCCACCGCTATCGCATGCGCTATCGCGTGGCCTGGTGGTTCAACTGCTCGCACGAGAGCGATCCCCACCGGCTGCGGCGGCTGATCGAGCGCGGGACGGACGAGCTGCACACCCGGTACCGCGAGGTCCTGCGCGTCACGGACATCCCCGCACGGCCCGACGACAAGTGGCTGCTCCTGTACGACAACGTGGCCGATCCCGACCGTATCCAGGACCTCTTCCCGGCCGGGGACGCCCGGATCCTGGTCACGTCCCGCTCGCCGGGCGCGGTGTGGGACGAGGCCGCCCGGCTGCCCGTCGGTGACCTCGACCCGTCCGAAGTGGCCAGTCTCTTTCGTCAGTTGGCGGAGATCCGGCAGCCCGTGGCCGAGGATCTCGCCCGCACGTTCGCGGGACATCCGCAGCAGATCATCGCGGTGGCCGGGCAGATCCGCCACGGTACCCCGCCCGCCGCGTGCGTCACGCTCGCCGACGCCGTACGGCTCGCTCCCGCGCCCACGCGGCCCGCGCCGCCGCAGCCGTCGGGCCATGTGCGGATGAGCGCCCAGGACCGGGAGACGCTCATCGACACCCTGCTGTCCTCGCCGGTCTGCCGGGACCTGCCCAGCTACCGTGCCTGGATCGAGGCCATCGACCGGCGGGCGGCCGTGTCGTCCGGCCTGCCGTCGGAGACGGAGACCATCCGCACGCGCGTCGTCGGCCTGGTGTCCATCGCCCTCAGCCGGGACGCTCCCGATGTCCTGCTGGCCCTCGCCGGAGCCTTCGAGGACAGGGCCGGCCGGCATGAGGCGCAGCTCGTCCGGGCGCTGATCGGCCCGGCGGCGGCGAACTGGAACGAGAACAAGGAGCCGATACGCGCCGTGCTGCCCCCACGCCCCGCCGATGCCCCGTTCTTCTTCACCAGCTACGCGAACCGGGAGGACGACCAGGACCATGTCGCCGAGTTCCACGAGCAGCTCGAACAGGAGCTGCGCATCAAGCGCGGCCGCAATGTGACGAGTACGGGCTTCCTGGACCGCCGCAGTCTCCAACTCGGCCTCACCTGGCGGGAACCGATGGTCGAGGCGATCCGCTCGACGCGGCTGCTCGTCGCGCTGATCACCGCCGACTACTTCGAGAGCGAGTGGTGCCGGCGGGAGTGGGCCGTGATGACGGAGCGCGCCCGCCGGGCGGGGCGTTCGCCGGGGGACGAGCCGGTCGCCATCCTGCCGCTGTTCTGGGTCAAGCCCCGCGGCCCGCTCCCCAAGGATCTGGCCGCCATCCAGCACAGCTCGCCGGCGCTGTTCGGCGGGGGCAGGGCCCCAGACAACCTGATCGACCTGCTGCGCGAGGACAAGAAGAAGGCCGCGGCCTTCGTCCGCAGGCTCGCCGACACCATGATCGACGCGGCGGACCGCGATCTTCCGGCGCTCGACGCGGACGCCGTACGGGACATTCCGCTCGCGTTCGGCGAGTGGGACACGGGGGACACGTCGCTGTCGGGCTCCGCGACAGGATCGGACCTCGGTACGGGCGGCGCCCAGCCGCACCCCGATCCCGAGCCGCAGCCGACGCCTGAGCCCGAACCGGATCCGGCGCCCCCCGAGCAGACGCGGCACACCCCCGCGCTCTCCCTGGTGCCGGACCCTCGCGTCTCTCCCGACCGGCCCGAGCCTGCGGTACGGCCCATCGATCCCCCGGCCGTGCCCGCCCCCACTCCCCCGGCGGTCTCCGACAAGGCCCGGCTGATCGAGGCCCTGACGACCGGCCCGCTGCGCGAGCCCACGCGGTACACGCCCTGGGTCGAGGCCGTGCTCCGGGACGTCGGCCAGGATCACCGTCCCGCGGTCACGCAGTTCGTCGACCCGCTCAGAAGACGGGTGCACCTGCTCGTGAACTTCGCCTACGACCAGACCACCCCGGACCTGTTCCGCGCCATGGCCCGGGCGCTCACGCTGGTCGACCCCGGCGGCGCGGACGCCCCCGACGAGACCGTGACCGCGGTGCGCGAACTGGTGGACCGTATCGTCGCGGCATGGCCCCATCACACGTGACACCGAACCGAAGACCGGCGCGCGACTGCCCGTTCTGCCACATCGCCGCAGGTACGGGACCGGCCCGCCTGGTCGCCGCCGGCGCGGACGTCATCGCCTTCCTTCCGCTGCGCCCGGTCCATCCCGGCCATGTCCTCGTCGTGCCGCGTCGGCACCTGGAGGACATCTGGGAACTGGACGAGGAGACGGCAACGGCCGCGACCCGTACGGTACTTCGGGTCGCGCACGCCGTGCGTACGGTGTTCCGGCCCGACGGGCTCAACGTCATCCAGTCGTCGGGGGCCGCGGCGACCCAGACGGTGCCGCATCTCCATGTCCATGTGGTCCCGCGGTTCGCGGACGACCGGATGGGCGCCATCTGGCCGGCCCCGGACGACGGGTCACCCGCCGCCCTCGACGACGCGGCGAGCCGGCTGTCCAAGGCCCTAGAACAGGACGACCAGGGCGATGAGTTGGGCCAGGGCGAGGCCGCCGTAGAAGAGCGCGACCGTCAGGGAACCCGCGGCCCGTAGCGCGCCGGCCCGCTCCGCGCCCGCGCTCGCGTCGAGGCTGAACGGCTCTATGCCGTTGCCCGGCCGCCGCACCTTGTCGTAGAGCCGCCTGAACAGCCGCTCCTTGTACAGGAAGTACCCGTCGAGCAGCCAGAACGCCACGATGGGGACGAAGCCGGTGGCCGCCACCGTCCGGCTCTCGTTCCCGGCGGCGAAGGCGAGCAGCGCACCCATCAGGGTCAGCGCCCAGCCCTTGATCAGGAACGAGTTGTTGCCCATCCGCGCGACGACGGCCTGGATCAGTTCGAGGTGCCTGATCTGCCCGTCGTCCAGCACTGTCCGGCTCGCAGGTTCCCCTGTCACGGCATTCCCCCTTCGGGCGGAACCCTATCGAGGGGAGCACGGCGCCGTTACCCCCGCTCACTCACTGGCCGAATAAGCGACTGCTTAGTACGCTGATGGGGCGGGGCCCGCCGGGCCCCGTGGTTCGGTACCGCCCGTCACCACCTGTGCGCCTGGAGTAAACGCATGGCATCCCTGCTGCTGTCCCGCCGCGATCTCGAGTTCCTGCTGTACGAGTGGCTCGACGTCTGCGCGCTCACGTCCCGCGAGCGGTACGCGGACCACTCCCGCGAGACCTTCGACGCGGCGCTCGAACTGAGCGAGCAGATCGCGACGCGGCACTTCGCCCCGCACAACAAGAAGAACGACACACAGGAGCCCACCTTCGACGGGGAGCGGGTCCACATCATCCCCGAGGTGAAGGAGGCGCTCCGGGTCTTCGGGGAGTCGGGGCTCATCGCGAGCACCATGGACCACGAGGTGGGCGGCGGGCAGCTGCCGTCGGTGGTCGCCGACGCGTGCTTCGCCTGGTTCCAGGCCGCGAACGTCGGCACGTCCGCGTACCCGTTCCTCACGATCGGCAACGCCAACCTCGTCCTCGCACACGGCTCGAAGGAACAGATCGACACCTTCGTACGCCCCATGGTGGAGGGCCGGTTCCTGGGCACGATGTGCCTCTCGGAGCCGCAGGCGGGATCGTCGCTCGCCGATGTGCGCACGCGGGCCGAGCGGCAGGAGGACGGGACGTACCGCCTCTTCGGGAACAAGATGTGGATCTCCGGCGGCGAGCACGAACTGTCGGAGAACATCGTGCACCTCGTCCTCGCCAGGACCCCCGACGGGCCGGCCGGCGTGAAGGGCCTGTCGCTGTTCATCGTCCCCAAGGTCCTGGTACGCGAGGACGGTTCGCCGGGCGAGCGCAACGACGTGGTCCTGGCGGGCCTCAACCACAAGATGGGCTACCGGGGCACGACGAACACCCTCCTCAACTTCGGTGAGGGCGCGCACCTGCCGGGCGGCGCGCCGGGCGCCGTCGGATATCTCGTCGGGGAGGAGAACCGCGGGCTCTCCTACATGTTCCACATGATGAACGAGGCCCGGATCGGCGTCGGCCTGGGCGCCACCGCCCTCGGTTACACCGGCTATCTGCACGCTCTCGACTACGCCCGCACGCGCCCGCAGGGCCGTCCCCTCGCGGGCAGGGACCCGGCCGCACCGCAGGTCCCGATCCTCGCTCACGCCGACGTCCGCAGGATGCTCCTGGCCCAGAAGGCCTACGTGGAGGGGGCGTTGGCGCTCACCCTGTACTGCGGCCGGCTCCTCGACGAGCAGCACACCGGCGCCACGCCCGAGGCGCGCACGCAGGCCCGGCTGCTGCTCGACGTGCTCACCCCGATCGCGAAGAGCTGGCCCTCGCAGTGGTGCCTGGAGGCCAACAGCCTCGCGATCCAGGTCCACGGGGGCTACGGCTACACACGCGAGTACAACGTCGAGCAGTTCTACCGTGACAACCGTCTCAACCCCATCCACGAGGGCACGCACGGCATCCACGGGCTCGACCTGCTCGGCCGCAAGGTCGTCATGGACGGCGGGGCCGGGCTCCGCCTCCTCGTGGAGCGCGTCACCGCGACGACCGCCCGCGCGGCCGAAGCGGGCGGAGAGAGTGCCGAGTACGGCGCCCGGCTCGACACCGCCGTACGCCGTGCCGTCGCCGTGACCCAGCGCCTGTGGTCGACCGGAGACCCGGAGACCGCCCTGGCCAACGCGAGCGTCTACCTCGAAGCCGTCGGGCACGTCGTCGTCGCCTGGATGTGGCTGGAGCAGCTGCTCGCGGCGGCGTCCGGCACGGAGGCCGTCCACGAGGGCAAGCGCGGCGCGTGCCGCTACTTCTTCCGGCACGAACTGCCCAAGACCGATGCGCAGTTCAGCCTTCTGGAGTCCCTGGACCGGACGGCTGTCGATCTCGCGGAGGACGCCTTCTGACCGGCTGACCGGCGCTCCGGCCCGTCCACCACAGGAGGGCGACGGAGCAGACGGCCGCGAACGCGCACCACGTCGACACGAACTCCCACCGCCACAGCGCGGCACACACCGCCGCGCCGGCCGCGACCAGCACACCGAGCAGTACGAGGCCGCGGTCGGCGGACAGGAGCAGCGAGCCGACCGTGGCCAGGAGGTACCCGGCGACCAGAAGGCCGGCGTGCGGCAGGCCGAGGGCGTACCCGACGGTGTGCCCACGGATCTCGGCGGTCACGGTGCGGGTCGCCAGTGCGGAGGTGAGTCCCGCCGCGGTCACGGCCCCGGCCGCGAGCGGGATCAGCAGCCGCCCGCGGGCGCGCCGGGGCGCCGCGCACACCACCCCGGCCGGCACCCACAGGGCCAGGACCGGGAGGGCGATCACGGCCCAGGCGAGGGTGGCCGAACCCGTCCCGCCACCGGACCGCCACACGACGGACTCGACGATCTGATGGGCGCCGAGCAGCAGCGGCAGCGCCGCCAGCGGCAGGTCGCGGGGCCGTCGCGCGCGGACCGTCCGTGCGACGCAGCCGGCTCCCGCGGCGGCGATCGCGGTGCCCGCCACGAGATCGGCCGTCGCGCTCCAGCACATGCCACATCACCACGGTTCCGGGTCGTGCGCGCCGACGCCCGTCGCCGTCCGCAGTGCGGCCACGCTACGACGCCACGGGCCGCGGCCCGCCGCGCCGACACGGGAGCGCCGGGGTCTCACGGCCGATCACCCCGGCGATGGCCTACCGCGCCCAGAGCCCTCGCACATGCCCGAGGTGGCGGGTCATCACGGCGCGCACCGCCTCCTCGTCGCGGGCGACCAGGGCGTCGAGGATCTCCAGGTGCTCCTCGGCCGACGCCTCCAGCCGGCCCGCCTCGACCAGCGCGTTCAGCCCGTACAGCCGGGAACGCTTGCGCAGGTCGCCGACCACCTCGACCAGATGCTCGTTGCCGGAGAGGGTGAGCAGCCCCAGGTGGAAACGGATGTCCGCCTCGACGTACGCGATGAGGTCGCCGGCCACCGCCGCGTCGACGATCTCCCGCGCGACCGGCCGCAGCGCCTCCAGTGCCGCGAGGTCGGCGGTGGTCGCGAGTTCCGCCGTCGTCGGGATCTCGATCAGCGAGCGGATGTGCTTGTACTCGTCGAGCTGCTTCTCGGAGACGGCCGTGACCCGGAACCCCTTGTTCGGCACCGCGTCGACGAGACCCTCCTTCGCGAGGTCGAGCATGGCCTCGCGCACCGGGGTCGCCGAGACCCCGAAGCGGACGGCGAGGGTCGGCGCCGAGTACACCTCGCCCGCCCGCAGCTCACCGGCGATCAGCGCGGCGCGCAGCGCGTCGGCGACCCGCTCGCGGTAGCTGCTGCGCGTCCCGCCGAGACTGGGCAGGGCGGGAGCGGCGGACGGGGCGCTGCGCCGGTCGGCCATGGGGTGGTCCTCCTAGGTGACATGTCACGTGCCACAAGTATCCCGTGGTGGCTGGAGTGCTGCGGGACGGGTGTCGCGGGACAGGTGGCTGATGCGGGACTGGCTCTACAGGATGAATCCGGCCGGAAACGGGTCGTCCGGATCGAGCAGGTACTGGGCCGTCCCGGTCACCCACGCGCGGCCGGTGAAGCTGGGCAGCACCGCCGGGATCCCTGCCACGTCGGTGGTGTCGAGCAGCCGCCCGGTGAACTGTGTGCCGATGAACGACTCGTTCACGAACTCCGTGTGCAACGGCAGTTCACCGCGCGCGTGCAGCTGGGCCATGCGCGCGCTCGTTCCCGTGCCGCAGGGCGAGCGGTCGAACCAGCCGGGGTGGATCGCCATCGCGTGCCGGGAGTGGCGGGCGGTCGACCCGGGCGCGTACAGATGGACGTGATGGCAGCCGCGGATGGACGGGTCCTCGGGGTGTACGGGTTCGTCCTTGGCGTTGATCGCGTCCATCAGCGCGAGACCCGCCGCGAGGATGTCGTCCTTGCGTTCGCGCTCGAAGGGCAGGCCGAACCGGTCGAGCGGCAGGATCGCGTAGAAGTTGCCGCCGTAGGCCAGGTCGTACGTGACCGTGCGTCCGTCGGCGAGCGTGATCTCGCGGTCGAGGCCGACGGAGAACGACGGCACGTTCCGCAGGGTGACGGACTTCGCCGCGCCGTTCTCCACGGCGACGTCGGCGACGACGAGTCCGGCGGGGGTGTCGAGGCGGATGGTGGTGACGGGTTCGACGACCTCGACCATGCCCGTCTCCACGAGGACGGTGGCGACGCCGATCGTCCCGTGCCCGCACATCGGCAGGTAGCCGGAGACCTCGATGTAGATGACGCCGTAGTCGCAGTCGGGCCTGGTCGGCGGCTGGAGGATCGCTCCGCTCATCGCGGCGTGCCCGCGCGGCTCGTTCATCAGGAGCTGCTTGATGTCGTCGCGGTGCTCACGGAAGTACAGGCGGCGCTCGTTCATCGTGGCGCCGGGGACGGTCCCGACGCCTCCGGTGATCACCCGTGTCGGCATGCCCTCGGTGTGCGAGTCGACCGCGTGCAGGACGAGTTTGCTGCGCATGTCGGAAGCTGCTCCCTGGAAGTGGATGCGGGGGACGTGTGCGAGTGCGGTCGCGGGGTTCAGACGAGGCCGGCGGCGACCGCCTGCTCGGTGGCGGCGCGCACGGCCTTCTCCTGTTCCGGCAGAAGAGGCATGCGCGGCGGGCGGCAGGGGCCTCCGTGGCGGCCGATCATGTCCATGGACAGTTTGATGGCCTGAACGAACTCGGGGCGCGAGTCCCAGCGCAGGAGCGGGTGGAGCTGCCGGTAGAGGGAGGTCGCGGTGGCGAGGTCGCCCGACACGGCGGCGCGGTACAGCTCCACGGACGCGGCGGGCAGCATGTTCGGGTACCCGGCGATCCAGCCCTTGGCGCCGGCCAGCGCCAGTTCGAGCAGGACGTCGTCGGCGCCGACCAACAGGTCGAGTTCCGGGGCGAGTTCGGCGATGCGGTATGCCCGCCGCACGTCGCCCGAGAACTCCTTGACCCCGCGGACGAACCCCTCACGGTGCAGCTTGGCGAGCAGTTCAGGCACCAGGTCGACCTTGGTGTCTATGGGGTTGTTGTACGCGACGACGGGGAGGCCCACCGCCGCGACCGCCTCGTAGTGGGCGAGGACGGAACGCTCGTCGGCGCGGTAGGCGTTGGGCGGGAGCAGCATCACGGAGGCGCAGCCCGCGTCCTTGGCCTGCTCGGCCCAGCGGGCGGCCTCGGCGGAGCCGTAGGCGGCGACGCCGGGCATCACGCGCTGCCCGCCGATCGCGTCGACGGCCGTCTCGACGACCTTGGCACGCTCCTGCGGCGTGAGTACCTGGTACTCGCCGAGTGAGCCGTTGGGCACGACGCCGTCGCAGCCGTTCTCGACGAGCCAGGCGCAATGCTCGGCGAACTTGGCGTAGTTGACGGAGAGATCGTCGTTCAGCGGGAGCGGCGTGGCTACGAGGACGCCGTGCCAGGGGCTGCGCTGTGACGTGGTCATGGGCTGAGTCTCCTCTGTGGCGTGTGACATGGCACTGATGGATACGGGTGTCCGGTCCGAGGTCCGGTGAATGTCCGGCTGATGGTTGTCCGGCCTGGCGGGTGTCCGGTCTGATGGACGCGGTCACCGGAGGGGCGTCCGAACTCACTCGTCGGGCAGGTCCTCTCCCGCCCGGGCGAGTACTCCGAGCGGTACGGGTCGGGCGAACGGCCTTCTGGACGGGCGCGGTTCGCATCCCGTGAGCCCGGCGACAGCCGGTCCGCACATGCGGCCCTGGCACCAGCCCATACCTGCTCGGGTCAGCAGTTTCACGGTGCGCGCGTCCGTGGCCCCGAGCTCGCCGACCGCCTCACGGATCGCGGAGGCCGGCACCTCCTCGCAGCGGCACACGACGGTGGCGTCGGTGACCTGCTCGGCCCAGTGCGCACGCGGCGCGAACACGGCGTCGAGGGAGGCGATGAAGTCCCTGCCCCTCGCACGGGACTTGGCGGCGGCATTCCACGCGCGCGGGTCGGGTTCGCGTCCGGCGAGCCGTGCCGTGGCGGAGCAGCCCGCGATATGGCCCTCGGCGAGCGAGAGGGCGGCGCCGCCCACGCCGGTGGCCTCGCCCGCGGCCCACACTCCGTGGACGTCGGTGCGCTGCTCGTCGTCCACGGCCACGGCCGGCCCTTCGAGACGGCAGCCGAGCGTCTCGGCGAGGTCGGTGTGCGGCAGCAGGCCATGGCCGACGGCGAGGGTGTCGCAGCGGATGACCTGCTCCGAGCCCGGCGTGACGCGCCCGTCGCGGTCCAGCGCGGCAACGGTGACGGCTTCGAGCGCACCGTCGCCCTGCGCTTCCACGATGGCGTGCCGGGCCTTCAACGGCACGCGGCGGCGCATCAGTTCAGCCACGTACCCGGCGCCTTCGACAAGCTTGTCCGGGTGGGCGGAGAGCGCCCTCGCGTGCCGGGCGACATGATGCACCCCGGCGGACTCGACCAGCGCGGCGACCTCCGCACCGGCCGAGGCGAGCCCGGCGGCGACCGGCAGCAGCAGCGGCCCTGTGCCCGCCACCACGGCCGTACGCCCCTGGAGCACGAGTCCGCCCTTGAGCATGGCCTGCGCGCCGCCCGCGGTGATCACGCCCGGCAGGGTCCAGCCAGGGAAGGGCAGCACCTTCTCGTAGGCGCCGGTCGCCAGGACGACGGCGTCGGCGCGCACCACGGACGGCTCTTCCTGGGCCGGGCCGTGCAGCGCGTGGACGAGGAAGCCGGTTGCCTCGTCGAGGTCGAGCCGTTCCACGCACCACACATGATGATCTGTCAGGTGCGTGACGCGGCCTGTGGCGATCTGTGTGGCCAGGCCGTCCCGCAGCCGCTCCCAGGTCCGCCACTGGTGGTGGAGTGCCTGCGGCCGGCGGGCGCCCAGTTCCTCGGCGGGCTGGCGGTAGAACTGGCCGCCGGCCTGCGCGCCCGCGTCGATCAGCGTCACGCGGCTCCCCCGGACGGCCGCGGCGAGTGCGGCGGCGAGCCCGGCGGGACCGGCCCCGATCACCGCGAGCGAGCGACGCGCCCCGCCGCCGACGCCTTCGTGGGATTCATGGGTGTCATAGGCGTCATGAGCGTGACGACTCATCGCCCCTCCCCTTCGCCCGTCTCGTCGTGTCCGGTGCCGTGCTGGGTGCGGATGTCGTCGCCGGGTTCTGCCCGGATGAGGCAAGCCCGTTGGTTGGGGCGGCCGTTGACGGTCACGAGGCAGTCGAAGCACACCCCGATGCCGCAGAAGACTCCCCGCGGCTCGCCCGTGCCGCGCGTGGTGCGCCAGGCGGTGACGCCCGCCGACCACAGCGCCGCGGCGACGGTCTGCCCGGGCAGCACCGCGATCTGCGCGCCGTCGAACGTGGCGGTGTACGCGGGCCCGGGCTCGGCCCTCACGAGATCCAGTGGTGTGCGCTTGCCGTTCAAGACGCCTCCTCGGGGAACCGGTCCGGGCGGAACGGCGCGAGCGCGGGATCCGGCCCTGCGCCACCGAGCGCCGCGGCGATCAAGTGGCCTGTTCCCGTGGCGAGTCCGATGCCGGCACCTTCGTGTCCGCAGGCGTGGAAGAGGCCGGGCACGCGCGTGTCCGGCCCGATCGCCGGCAGATGATCCGGCATGTACGGGCGGAAGCCCAGGTAGGACCGCATCACTCGGACGCTCTCCAGAAAGGGGAACAGCCGTGCCGCCCCCGCCGCGAGGGACCGCACGACGGGCAGCGAGAACGCGCGGTCGAAGCCGACGCGTTCGCGGCTCGCGCCGATCAGCACGGGACCGGCCGCGGTGCCCTCGACGACCGGTGAGGTCTGCAGTGCGGCGGAGTCGCTCGCCACGTCGGCCACATAGTCGGCGGCGTACACCTTGTGCCGGACCAGGCGCGGCAGCGGTTCGGTGACGAGGACGAAGCCGCGCCGCGGCAGCACCGGCAGCCGGACCCCGGCGAGTGCGGCCAGTTCGCCGCCCCAGGTGCCGGCCGCGTTCACGACGGCGGGGGCGTGGATCTCGCCCCCGTCGGTACGGACGCCTCGTACGGAGCCGTCCGCCGATCGGAGCACCTCGGTGACGGGTGTGCCGGTCAGCAGCCGTGCTCCTGCCGCGCGCGCCAGCCGTACGAGGTGTGCGGCGGCCAGTGTGGGCATCACCTGGGCGTCCTGCGGGTAGTGGACGCCGCCCGGCATTCCGGGGGCGAGTTCGGGTTCGAGGGCGTAGAGCTCGTCGGCCGTGACAGCGCGCGCGTCGACACCGGCGTCGCGCTGTTGCACGGCGAACTTCTCCAGTGCCGCCAGGCCTTCGGCGGACGACGCCACGACGACGCCGCCCTTGGCCTCGAACTCGACGGCCTCGGCCACTCCCGGCTCGGCGGTGAGTTCGGACCACAACCGCAAGGAGAGCAGGGCGAGTTCGAGCTCGGGGCCGGGCTCCTTGTCGGAGACGAGCAGGTTCCCCTCGCCCGCGCCGGTGGTGCCTCCGGCCACGGGGCCCCGGTCCACCAGGGCGACGGAATACCCCGCCCGCGCCGCATAGAGGGCACAAGCAGCGCCTACCATTCCGGCGCCGACCACTACAACATCGCAGGTCAGCCGCGTAGTCACGGCAGTACTATGTCACATGTTCCCAAGGGCGCCAAGGGTCACTAGGCTGACAGGCAGCTCAGCCGAAACCCCTACGGAACACAGCAGAAGGGTGCACCGTGTCCTCCTCCGAGCCCAGGCCACAGCCCACGACTCAGGCGACGTCGCAGCCCACGAAGCAGCCCGAGGCCCAACCCCGGCCCGAGGGACGCAAGAACGGCCTCTACACGGGCCTCTCCGACGAGCTCTCCGCCCTGATGCGGACGGGCTGGGCCGACACCGAGCAGCGCGACCTGCGCCCGGACGAGCAGGCGTCGCACGCCGCCCGTCGACGCGCCGCACTGTCCGCGCGGTTCCCGGGCGAGCGGCTGGTGGTCCCGTCCGGCAAGCTCAAGATCCGCTCGAACGACAGCTACTACCCGTTCCGCCCGTACTCGGCGTATGTGCATCTGACGGGAGATCAGGCACGCGACAGCGCCGTCGTGTTCGAGCCGCGCGCCGACGGCGGTCACGACATCCACCTCTATCTGCTCCCGCGCGACAGCCGTGACAGCGACGAGTTCTGGACCGGCATGACGTCCGAGCTGTGGATGGGCCGGCGCCGCAGCCTCGCCGAGTCGGAACTGGTCCTCGGCCTGCCCTGCCGCGACATCCGCGACGCCGCCTCCGAGCTGTCGGCCGCGCCCGAGGCGCCGACCCGCATCGTCCGCGGCCACGACCCCGCACTCGAGGCCGTGTTGACGACGGAGGCGGAGCGCGACGCCGGGCTGGAGGAGGCGCTGTCCGAGCTGCGCCTGGTCAAGGACGCGTGGGAGATCGGCGAGCTGCGCAAGGCCGTCGACTCCACGGTGCGCGGTTTCACCGATGTCGTACGGGAACTGGCCACGGCGATCGCGACCTCGGAGCGCTGGATCGAGGGCACCTTCTTCCGCCGCGCCCGCCTGGAGGGCAACGCCGTCGGCTACGGCTCGATCTGCGCGGCCGGCGAGCACGCCACGATCATGCACTGGGAGCAGAACGACGGCCCGGTGCGCCCCGGTGAACTCCTGCTCCTCGACGCGGGCGTGGAGACCCACACCCTGTACACCGCGGACGTGACCCGCACGCTCCCGATCAGCGGCACGTTCACGCCGCTCCAGCGCAAGATCTACGACGCGGTGTACGAGGCCCAGGAGGCGGGCATCGCCGCCGTGAAGCCGGGTGCGGCCTACCGCGACTTCCACGACGCGGCGCAGCGGTACATGGCGGGCAAGCTCGTGGAGTGGGGGCTGCTGGAGGGTGACCCGGAGCGGGTCTTCGAGCTCGGTCTCCAGCGGCGCTTCACCATGGCGGGCACCGGTCACATGCTCGGCCTCGACGTCCACGACTGTGCTGCCGCACGCACGGAGTCGTACGTGGGCGGCCCGCTGGAGCCCGGCATGGTGCTGACGGTCGAGCCCGGCCTGTACTTCCAGCCGGACGACCTGTCGGTGCCGCAGGAGTACCGCGGCATCGGCGTGCGGATCGAGGACGACCTGCTGGTCACGGCCGACGGCACGGAGAACCTGTCGGCGGGCCTGCCGCGGTCGGCGGACGAGGTCGAGGCGTGGATGCGCACGCTCGCGGGCGACCGGTAGGGGTCCCTCTGCTGTGACGACAGCCCGAGGGGGCCCGGCCGTCGGAACGGCCGGGCCCCCTCGGGCTGTCAAAACTTACGCGGTCGGGACCGGGTAGGTCGGGTACTCCACCCCGGAGACGTGCTGGACGACGCGGATGACCTGGCACGAGTAGCCGAACTCGTTGTCGTACCAGAGGTAGAGGATCGCGTTGTCGCCGTCGACCTTGGTGGCACCGGCGTCCACGATGGAGGCGTGGCGCGAGCCGACGAAGTCCATGGACACGGCGTCGGGGGCGGTGGTGAAGTCGATCTGGCGCTTGAGCGGCGAGTTCAGCGAGACGTCGCGGAGGTGGTCGAGGACTTCCTCGCGGGTGGTCTCGCGGCCGAGGCGCAGGCTGAGGATCGCGATCGAGACGTCCGGCACGGGCACGCGGATCGAGCTGCCGGTGATCGGCGCCTTGAGGTCGGGCAGCGCCTTCGCGACGGCGGAGGCGGCGCCGGTCTCGGTGATGACCATGTTGAGCGGCGCGGAGCGGCCGCGGCGGTCGGCCTTGTGGTAATTGTCCAGCAGGTTCTGGTCGTTGGTGAACGAGTGGACGGTCTCCACGTGGCCGCGCAGCACACCGTACTCGTCGTCCATCGCCTTCAGCGGCGGGACGATCGCGTTGGTGGTGCAGGACGCGCAGGACAGGATCTGCTCGTCCGGCTTGATCATGTCGTGGTTGACACCGTGCACGATGTTCGGGACGTCGCCCTTGCCCGGAGCGGTCAGGACGACCTTCTCGATACCGGGACGGAGGTGCTTCGACAGGCCCTCGCGGTCACGCCACTTGCCGGTGTTGTCGATCAGGATGGCGTCGTTGATGCCGTACGCCGTGTAGTCGACCTCGGACGGATCGTTGGCGTAGATGACCTTGATCTCGTTGCCGTTGGCGACGATCGTGCTGTTCGCCTCGTCGACCGTGATCGTGCCGTTGAACTGGCCGTGGATGGAGTCGCGGCGCAGCAGCGAGGCACGCTTCACGAGGTCCTGGTCGCCCCCGCCGCGGACGACGATGGCGCGCAGCCGCAGTCCGTTGCCGGAGCCGGCCTTCTCGATGAGCAGGCGGGCCACGAGGCGGCCAATGCGGCCGAAGCCGTAGAGGACGACGTCACGGGCCTGACGGCGCTCGATCTTGTTCTCACCCGTGGCGCCGGAGACGGCCTCGGCGGTGAACTCCTCGACCGAGAGACCCCGGTCGTCGGCCCGGTGCGCCTCGGCGAGCAGGCCGATGTCGATCTGCGACGGGCCGAGGTCGAGCGCGGCCAGCGCCTGCAGGAACGGCATCGTCTCGGTGACCGACAGTTCCTCGCCGGCGATCTGGCGGGCGAACCGGTGGGTCTTGAGGATGCTCACCACCGACTTGTTCACCAAGGAGCGGCTGTGGAGCAGGACGGTGACGTCCCGCTCCCGGTGCATCTTCCCGATGATCGGGATCATCGACTCCGCGATCTCCTCGCGGTTCTTCCAGTTGGTGAACGAGTCGTCTTTGACAGTCACAGGTTTATCTTTCGAGCTAGGCGGCGCTCATATGCTAACCCGCCCCGATTTTGATCGTTCAAACGGTCCCCCGTGTTGATCGTTCGGACGGTCCCGCACAGCGAGAGCCCCCCTCCCGCGGGGCTCGTCACTCGGCGTCGCTCAGCTGTCGAGGAGGGTGCGCAACCTGGTGGCGTTGCCCCTGATGTCGCTGCCGATGCTGACGGTGAAGGCACCGGCGGCGAGCCACTCGGCCGTGTTGGCCACGGTGATTCCGCCGGTCGCCATGATCCGCGCGCCGGGGAGTACGGCCAGCAGCGACTTGAGATAGGCGACACCACCGATGTGTGCCGGGAACAGCTTCGCCACTCCGCGTTCGGCGGCCGTGCGCAGTTCGGAGGGGGTCAGGCCGCCCTCGACCAGCAGCCGGTCGGCGTCGTCCGCGACGGGCCGGACGTCGGGCACCTGGAACGGGCTGACCAGGAACTGCGCGCCGGCGGCCAGCGCCTGCTCGGCGATCCGCGGTGAGGTGACCGTGCCGAGCCCGAACACCGCCTGCGGGAATTCCTGGTGCCAGCCCTTCACCAGGCCCTCCCAGCCGGGGGTGGTGGCCGTGAACTCGAAGGTGCTGAAACCGGCGTCGAGCAGCTCGCGCGCCAGTGCGTAGGCGGCGTCGGCGTCGGCGGCCCGTACGGTCGGAACGGCTCGGGCCTGCTGGAGGTGGTCGACGACGCTCTGGACGGCGGGGGTGAGAGACATGGCGGGGAGGTCCTTCGACGGTCGGGGCGGAGTCAGGAGGATTCGGGTGCGGCGATGGCCGCCAGCTCGGCGAGTGCCTCGGCCGCACCTTCGCCGCGCGCGGTGAGGACGATCTCCTCGCCGGAGCGGATGTTGAGCGACATCAGGGACAGCACGCTGCGGGCCGGTACCTCGCGTGTATCGGCCTCGGAACCGCCTTCCGTACCGGCTCGGCGTACCGTCACGGCTGCCGCGCTGCGGCCTGCGGCCTGGGCGAAGGCCGCCGCCGGCCGGGCGTGCAGCCCTGCCGCCTCGGTCACCACCAGGCGGCGCTCCAAGGGCGCCGCCGGCGTCGTCGTGCCGTCCGCGTCCGCCGCCCGCTCGGGCGTCGCCCCGGCTGCCGGCCGACCGGTCACCTGCGCGTCCTGCTGGTCCGGTGCCGGTGTCCGCCCTGCCTCTGTCCGCTCTCCGTGACCGCGGGGCCCGGCGGTCGCCCGCGCGCCGCCCAGGATCGCGGTGAGCCTGGCCACGATCTGTTCCTCCTCCTGCAGCGTCAGCGGCCGGGGGTCGATGGCCAGCCTGCCGGTGGCGGCGTGGTGGTCCCGCAGGAACACGGGCGGCTGCCCCTGCGCCAGCTCCGCGGCGAGCTCGGTCGCGTTCCGGCCCGCCTCCTCCGGGTCGACGGTCAGTTCCGTCCGGTGGATGAGCCGGCCCGCCTCGTCGCGAACGACGCGCGCGGAGAGTCCCGGCAGCCCGTCGACGCGCTCGGCGAGCCGCGTCATACGGGCGTGCTGCTGCTCCGGGTCGACGGCGCCGGCCGCGGTTCCGTAGTCGCGCACCGCCTGTACGAGGCCGAGGACGGTTTCCTTGCCGACCTTCATCGGCCGCCCGATGCCGCCGTACTGTGCGCGGCACGCGGCGATCAGGTCGGCCGGTCCGCAGATCAGTCCGGAGGTGGGTCCCCCGATGGCCTTGCCCCCGCTGTAGACGACGAGGTCGGCGCCGGTGGCCGGCCAGCGGCGCAGGTCCTCCTCGGCCGCCGCGTCCACGATCACCGGGATACCGTGCTCCCGTCCGATGGCCACCACCGTCTCCAGCGGGACCTGGCCCTTCTGTACGGCGTGGTGCGACTGGACATACAGGAGAGCCGCGGTGCGGTCGGTGATCGCGGCGGTGAAGTGCTCGGGCCGCGCCTTGTTCACGGCGCCGACCTCGACGGGCCGGCCGCCCCCGACGGCGATCATCTGGCACACGGAGGCGCCGAAGTGGACGGCGTGCCCCTTCTGCAGCACCACCTCGTTCGGCGCGCCGCCCGCGTCGGGCAGTCGCTCGGTGCGGGCGGGGTCGGTGCCGGCGATGAGGGCGGCGACCGCGATGGCGATGCCGGCCGCGGCGCCGGTGGTGGGGCAGGCGTCCTCGGTGCCGGTGGCGCGGGCGAGTTCCCGGCCCGCGGCGACGAGCAGGTCGTCCATCACCACATGGCCGCGGGCGGCCTCCCCCATGGCGGCGATCACCCGGTCGTCGAGCCGGCTGCCGCCGAGGGCGGTCATCTTGCCGCTCGCGTTGATGGCGTGGGTGAGGCCGAGGTCCTCGTAGAGCGTGTTCATGGTGCCTTTCGTGGAGAGCAGATCCCTGTGCGGGGTGGGGCCGACTTCTTGGGCGCGCGCCGGGAGGCCCTAGGTGCCCGCGATGGGGAAGAAGAGCCCGAAGAGCATGGCGCCGAGGATGGCGCCGCCGGTCAGCGGCTTCTTCCACCAGTAGAAGAGCGCGGCGCCGAGGGTGGAGCCGAGGCCCACGGGCAGGGAGGCGGTGGCCGCGGCGATGATCACCAAGGGGCCCAGATAGCGGCCTGCGGAGTTTCCGGCGCCCATCATGACGTCGGCGCCGAAGGTGGAGGTGCCGCCCGCCGAGTTCACGGTGGCCCGCCGGATGGCCAGGATCAGGGCGCCGATCAGCGCGCCCAGCAGGGCGCCGGTGGGCAGAGCCAGCCAGAAGTGCTCCAGCGGGGCGGTGATCCCGGCAGCCAGCAGCATCGCGGGGATGCCGATGCCGACTCCGGTCTGCAGCGAACCGCCGATGTCGAGGATGCCGACCATCGGCCCCTCGATGATCCGGGCGAACAGGAAGCCGGCGCCGAAGGCCGCCGCCGCCCCGTAACTCCCGCTGTCCATACCGCCCTTGAGCATCGCGGTGACGGCGACGTCGCTGAAGGTGCCGGTGCGGTAGACGTAGTACAGATGCGTACCGGCGAAGATGCCGGCCGCCAAGGCCGCCACGAAGAGCGGGAAGGCCCATTCCGAGAGCCAGAAGCTGCCCTCGCCGGGGACTTTGCCGCGGGTCCTGCCCGCGGGCGCCGCGGCTCCCGCGGTGGTGGTGGCGTCGTTCGTGGTCATCGCGGTGCCTCGCTCACTTCGTCGGGGTGGTACCGGTCGCGTCGTGGAGCCGGCTCAGCCAGTGCGGCACATCCGCCTTCATCTGCTGCAGCAGCTGGATGTCCACACCGCGCAGGAAGGCGCTGACGACGAACAGCGCCACGACCGCGCCGGCCAGCGACTTGGTGACCCTCGTCCAGCCCAGGTCGTCGATGCCCTTGCCGACCACGATGCCGAGCACGATGCCGGGAACCGCGTTGCCCATCACGACATGCGCCAGACCGCCGAGCACGGTGGCCCAGCCTCCGCTGCGCCGCCCCGCGTCGACCGCCGCCATCCAGAAGACGATCGGCATGACGGGGTTGATCAGCCACTCCGAGGCGGGGCCGAGCACGTCGGCCGCGACCTTCTGCAGGGAGTGCGGAATGGACGCGGCGGTGGTGTTCAGGACCGTCACCAGGACCAGCCCGACGCACGCCCCGTAGGCCGCCATCCGGCGCGGGTTGTGCAGCGTCTCGTCGAGGTTGCGGTTCTTGGTCATCGACAGCGCGGCGGCCCAGTGCGGCACGATGCGGTGATCGACGTCCGAGGTCAGCGCACCGGTGCCGACCGCGCTGGCCCAGGCGTTGAAGAAGAAGCCGAGGCCGAAGGAGAAGTGCGCGACCGGGTCGTTCTCGCAGGCGTTGAGTTCGCCCAGGGTCCGGAAGGCACCCATGCCCTGCACCTTGGGCGCGTGGAACATGCGGGCCACGCCCGCGCTCGCCCCGAAGCCGATCAGGGCGCCGATGACCATCGACTCCAGTGCGATGGTGAGCGTCTCGTTCATGCGGGTGTCCTCACCTCATGTGGAGCGCGTGCTGGAGCGGCGTCAGCCGCTCCTCGCGTACGGAGAATTCGATGGCGTCCAGATCGAGTGCGGCGGTGCGCACCTCGATCCGCAGGGTCAGCTCGTAGCGGCGGCGCTCGCGGGCGAAGAGCAGACCCAGGAACCGTTCCGTCCAGCGGTGTTCGACCGCGGACGCGACCTCGACGGCGAGCGGCTCGACCCGGAAGCAGACGCCGTCCGTCAGCTTCCCGACGGCACCGGAGACCTGCTGCATGGCGGTGGCGAACGCCTTCTCGCGGGTCGGCCCGGTGCCGCTGACCCGGACCGTGTGCCGGTCCTCGATCACGCCGACTCCCCGAGCTTCTTCAGCAGCGCCTCGGTCACCTTGAAGCCGAGTTCCTCGCTGTCCAGGAAGCCGAAGCCCAGGACCGTCTTGCCCTGCTGCACAGCGGTGATACCGGCCTGCGGGGAGCGCATGCCGAACTCGATGTCATGCCCGTACTTGGCCTTGGCCGTGACCGCGCCCGCGCCGCCACTGCCGCAGAACGAGATGCCGAGGGCCGCGCCCTCGGCGGCCATCACGTCGCCGACCTTCATGTCCGCGCCGGGGCCCGGGATCAGGATGGGCTCGCCGCCCGCCGCCCGTATGCCGTCGGCGACCGCCTGGCCCTTGCCGAGCCGGTGTCCGATCACGATCTTGACTGCCATGGTGCACTCCCTCTGTCGTCCGGTGATGTGGCCGGCCCGCTGGTGCGCGGTCCGGTCATGCCTGGGTGCTGTGTGCTGCGGCTGAGCTGTCCTGGAGCTGCCGCGCCGTCTCGAAGTGCAGGGCGAGCAGCACGACTTCGGTGTCCCGGGCGGCATGGCCCAGGGGTGTGCCGTACGCGTCGATCAGCTCGCGGGCGGCGGCCAGCGGGCCCGGCGTGATCTCGTCGGCCACGCCGGGGTCCAGCGCGTCGAGGTGTTCGCCGGCGCGTACCCGGCGGACGAAGCCCAGGGCGTGGACGGCGAGCGCGAGCCGGCGGTCCTCGTCGAGGACGATCCGCTCCGCCGCGGCACGTTCCTCGATCAGCGGGAGCAGCCGGGCCAGAGCGTGACGGTCCTCGTCGCGCACGGGTTCGGCGGTGTCCGCCACGGCGCCGCTGAGCGCCTCGATCAGGGGGTCGTCAGTCATGCGGTGGCCTTTCGTATCGGCACCGGACGCCCGGCGCGGACGGTGGCGACAGGCGCGAGCCGGGTTCCTGCCGGGCGGGTGACTCCCTGGGAGTCGGTGAGCCGGTCCGGCGCTCCGCGGTCCTCGAGCAGACTCAGGTCGCCCGCGGCGCCCGGCCGCAGCGAACCCAACTCGCCTGCCATGCCCAGCACTTCGGCCGGGCGCGTGGTGGCGCACCGGATGACCTCCGGCAGCGACATCCCCAGGGCGAGCAGTTTGGACAGGGTGTGGCAGAGGTCCCGTACCGGCCCGTTCATGTTGCGGGCGTGCAGGTCGGTGCTGATGGTGTACGGACGGATGCCGGCCGCCAGAGCCCGTTCCGCGGTGTCGAACGCGAAGCTGGCGCTGCCGTGTCCCACGTCGAACCGGATGCCGCGCTCCAGCGCCGCCCGGACCTGCGGCAGCGGTTCGGCGCCGTCACCGAACAGCCCGCCGGGCTTGCCGTGGAAGGCGTGGGTGACGACGTCGCCCGGCCCGAGCAGGTCCAGGACGTCGCCGAAGGCGGGCGGTGCGTTGCCGACGTGGACCATGACCGGCAGCGCGTGCGCCGCGGCGATCTCCCTGGCCGTGCGCAGCGGCGCCAGACCGCTGTCGCCGAGGACCGAACGGCTCATGCGGATCTTGAGGCCCCGCACCACCGCCGGGTTGTCGGCGAGGATCCGGTCAGTGGCCTTGACATCGATGTCCGCCGCGCCACCGACGAGTTCTTTCGTGCCGTGCACGAGGCCGTGCCGGGAGATGTTGAGCCAGCTCAGCACGCGGGTGGCGGCCGGGGCGACGACCGAGGAGGCGAAGTGCGGCCAGTGGTCGCTGCCGCAGCTTCCCGCGTCGACGACCGTCGTCACACCCTGCCGGACACCGGCCAGATCGGCCGGGACACCGAGGCCGGTGGCGCCGTCGTAGATGTGCGTGTGCAGGTCGATCAGACCGGGGGTGACGAGCAGGCCCGTCGCGTCGTACACCTCGGCACCGGCCGGGTCGAGCGTCCCGGCCGGGCCGACCGCCGCGATCCGGTCGCCGGCGAGCGCGACATCGCCCGGCTCGACGGTGCCCCGCTCGGGGTCGACCACCTGCCCGCCAAGAATCACAAGATCGAATCGGTTTGGGTCGGATGCCTGCACAGCCATGGACGGCGGCCTTCCAAGGAGCATGAGATAGGGCGTGGGGGACAACCGCGGAACACCGAGGCGTTCCGTAGGGTAGATTCGCGTTCCGTAGAACGGATTGATTGAACGCTAGCCGGATGCCTTCGGAGGGTCAATGGATCGCGAAGAGTCGCTGAAATCGACGGGCGCCCCGACGAACGCCTCGTCAGCTACGCGTAAACCCACACCGCCCGAACTCCGGCCCGAGGGCGAGCACACAACCGCCCCCGGACAGTCCGAGACCTCGGGCCCGGTCAACTCCGTCGCCAAGGCACTGCGCGTCCTGCACGCCCTCGCCCATCCCGACGCCCCCCACAAGCTGGGCGAGATCGCCGAGCGCTCCGGCGTCCCCAAGGCCAGCACCCACCGCATCCTCGCGACCCTGATCGACGAGGGCTACGCCGTCCCGGACGGCGAAGGGCGCTACGGCATCGGCACCCAACTGCGCGCACTGGCCGCCCAGGTACTCTCGGACGACACCGTCGGCATCGACGCGGTCCTGCGGGCACTCCAGCAACGCCTGGGCCAGGCAGTCCACTTGGCGGTCCTCAGCGGCGACCACGCCACCTACACCCACAAGGTCGACCCCGGCCTCGCCTACCGCATCGCCACCGAGGTGGGAACCCGCCTCCCCCTGCACGCCTCGGCCGCGGGCAAGGTACTGCTGGCCTACCTGCCCGAGACGGAGACGAAGGCGCTGCTCGACCGGGCCGGCCTCCCGGCCCGCACCTCACACACCGTCACCGACCGCACCACGCTGCTCAGCCAGCTGGAAACGGTCCGGCACACCGGTTACGCCACGGACTACGAAGAAACCGACGCGGCCATCTGCTCCCTCGCCGCTCCCGTACTCGACACCGACGGCTACCCCGTCGGCGCGGTCTCCGTGTCCTCCCTGGCCGCCCTCGTCACCGAGGAGCAGCTCACCGCGTTCGCCCCGGCGGTCCGGCAGGCGGCCGAGGAGGTCTCCCGCAGACTGTGACGCGCACCGTTCCTAAACAGTGTCTGGGAGCGAGTCTTGTACCCACGTCCCAGAACTGCGCGCATCCCGAACGGTTTTGGATGCGCTGGTCCCCCGCGTTCTCGTTGTCCCTGTCCGGCAACGTGCATCGTGTGCACGCTCCGGGACGGGGCGGCGGGTTTCCTCACGCCCTCGGTCACCACGATCGGCCTGAACGGTCCGATGCCCAGCACCATCACTCTGGTGATGCTGGGGCGGTGCCGTCCGTCGCCGGATCGGGTACCCGAGGGCGCGCCTGCCAATGGCCACCGAGGCGGCGTCATGGCGAGTCATGTTGCGAGTCTTGCTGATCATGGGCTTGCGCCAGTGCTGGTCGCCCCACATCGAGGTGTATGCCGGGTCAACGGCGACGATGGCGATGCCGTGCTCGGCGGCCATGGAGACAATGCGGGCCTTGAGCTTGCCGGTGGGTATACCGGAGATGAGTTGCCGGAACCGCTTCTTGTGGCCGTGCTTCTCGCGGGTCTTCTCGGCGGCGAAGTCCAGGTTTTCAATGCCGATCGCCCGCGCGCCGGTCTGCTTGGTCCAGTGCAGGAGGCGAGTGAGAGCGTGCCGGATCTGGGCGTCGCGGTGGTCGGCGGTGCCGGACAGATCGTAGTGGAAGCGGCGCGGGTCGCCGGCCGGATTGCCGTGCCGGTCGAGCCGGTAGGCGGCGAAGTGGTCGGCGTTCGTGTCGACGCCGACCATGCCCTTGGCGCAAGCGGTGGCCAACGGCATCGTCTGCACGACGGGCCTGGTCCACGAAGCGGTGAGGTACCAGCGGCCCCGCTCAACGTGGCAGTGGATGCGGTAGGCGACGGCACGGTTGGCCTCCGTGCGGTCGCGCCACTCGTCCCCACGGTGCGCGAATACGACCTTGGAGGCAAGCACGTACCGGCCATGCTTACTGTTGGCCAGGTGGGCGAGCGGGGCGGGCATCTTGATCGACACATCGCCGTGAGGGGTGACGCGGATCGTCTCGTTACCGAAGCGTTTTCCGGACTCGCCGTCTGCGGCGAGGAACCAGCGCTCAGCCTCCCAACGCTGACGCCACTCGCGCTCGGTGAGCTGCGCGGCCTGAAGGTTGTGCCGGTTCCTGAGCAGCCGCCGACCCCCGCGAACGACACGGACACGTCCGGTCTTCCAGTCGTCACGGGCCATGTCGAGGCGGTGTTCCAGGGTGGCCAGGCGGCGGGACTTGTGGAACCACTCGCCCTTGGACCGATACCCGCCCGGCGCCCGCTTGCTGCCCTTCTCGCCGATCGGGAGGGACAGCCGGTGTCGCAGCATGCGGATACCGGCCTCAAGGTTCTGGACATGGGCGAGCAGGCAACGTCGGGCCAGGCCGTACTGGTCGTGCGTGGCCTTCGTGATCGCACCCGCGATACGCGACGATGACTGCTCGGTCAGGTCACGCTTGCGGGATGCCCACGCGTCATTGTTGTGCTTGTGCCCGGCTTCGCAACGGGCCTTGAGGTCGACAGAGGCCAGGCGGCCCTGGTGCTCGCCGACCAGACGCAACACCTTCTCGTCCTTTGGTGTGAGGTGCTTGAGGCGGTCGCGTAACGCCACACCGGACGGGCCGACAGCAACGAACGGCGGGTCGATGGTGCGGAGCTGCTTCTTCTTGTCAGCCATCGGCAGCCGCCGCTTCCAGCGCCTTCTTGGCACGGTTCTTCGCACTGCGGCAGCCGTACAGGCGGGCACAGAACGAGGTCAGAACCTCCACCATGTCGCGCACCAGGTCGTCTTCGACCTCGCCGTCATCCAGCACAACGAGTCGACGGCCGGTTGCAGCCAGAGCGGCCTCAACGAGTTCGACGTTCATGCGGCCCAACCGGTCTTTGTGCTCCACCACTACGGTGGTCACCGCCGGGTCGGCCAGCAGGCGACAGGCCTTGGCGCGGGCACCGTTCATTCCCGAAGCGATCTCGGATTCGACGCGCACGACCCTATGCCCGGCCTTGGCAGCCCATGCCGACAAGCGTGCGGTCTGCCGCTCCAGGTCGGCCTTCTCACCGTGGGAGGAAACGCGGGCGTAAAGGCCCACGCCACCGGTCACGGACGGTGAAGTGTTCGCGTCGATGTTCACCAGGATCGTGCGCGGCCCCACTCGCTCCGCAGGGACCGGCAGCGTGCCCTCACGGAACCAGCGGTACGCAGTACGCGGGGCAACCCCCTGTGCGCGTGCCCATTCCGTCAGGTTCATACACCGGACCCTACGACACTTGTGACACCTAAAGAACACTTATAGACACGTAGTCGCGAGCTGTTCCTGACCCCTGACCCCTGACCACGGGACACGCAATACCTTCGCGTCAGTCATGGGTACGCGTCGTCGCCCGCCCCCTGTGCGGGCGACAACTGCACGCGTGCGCAGCCGCGTTCAATCGTTGTAGACCTCCGCACGGTCGACACTCACGAACGAGGCGGTCGACTGCGCGTTGTGCTGACCGGTGACCCGTAGCCGCAGCGTGTGGTGCCCGGAAGGGAGCCTCGGGCTCAGATACTGGACCGTCTCCCCCGTGCGGATGGCACCGTAGAAGTCCACACGTTGTGCCGGCCCGCCGTCGATGCTCAGGTCCGCGTAGCCGTTCCCCACGTCACGTACGGACAGCAGGGCGATGCGGGTGCCGTCGAAGGTGAAGGTGGCCGAGGCGTCGGCTCGGTCGCTCCAGTGGTCGTCGCTCCAGAAGCACTGGGTCGCGCAGCCGGTGCCCGAGTTCCAGGCGCCGCTGTAGGCGACGGTCCCTGGACCGTCGGAGCGCCCGTCGTCGTTGATCCAGTAATTGCCGGCTCCGGGGTCCCCCGACGGCAGGTCCTGCGTGGCGCCCAGGGCGAGCGGCCGTCCGAAGTCCGGGCTGCCGTCCGCCTTCCAGCCGAACTTCTGGGCGCGCGTGGTGCGGTTGCTGTAGGTGGAAGCGCTCGTCGTCTTGGCGTGGTAGACGATCCAGTCCTCGCTGCCGTCGGGTGACTTGAACAACGCGTGATGTCCCGGCCCGAAGACGCCGTGGTCGTCGGCGCGGGAGAAGACCGCGCCCTGGTGCTGCGTCCAGTTGCCCGGCACCAGCGGATCGGCCGTGTCCGGGAGCGACATCATCCAGATCTGGTAGTCCGGCTTGCCGGTGTCGCACGTCGAGTACGTCATCCACGTACGGCCGTTGCGGTTGAGGAACTCCGGCCCCTCACGGACCTCCGGGCAGCCTCCCGCGGCGTTGATGGCCACCGCGTCGCCCGAGACCGTGTAGGGGTTGGCGAGCGGCGCGATGTTGAGGCCGTTGTGCTGGTACTGGTTGATGCCGCTGTAGGCGAGGTAGAGACGCCCGTTGTGCTGCAGGATGCCCGCGTCGATGGCGAAGTCGTTCGCGTGGTTGGGCGGCGCGAGCTTGGCCTTGAAGTGGTAGGGGCCCGCCGGATCGTCCCGGTCCGACTCCAGGACGTAGAGGCGGTGGTGGTCGTCCACGCCGTCGTCCGCGGTGTAGTACATGTACCAGCGGTCGCCGAACCGGTAGAACTCCGGCGCCCAGATGTCGCGGTTGCGCGAGCTGTCCGTGTCGGTCCACACCGTGACCGGATCGGCCGTCAGCAGGGTACTCAGGGACGGGGACCGCCACATTCTGATGCTGTCGCCCTGCGTCGTCGTGAGGTAGTAGTTGCCGTTCCAGTACGTCATGTACGGATCGGGGCCGCTGTTCAGCGGGTTACGGAACCCGCCCGAAGCGGCGGCGGCAACCGTGCGCGGCGCCCCGGGCGACGGATCGGCCGACGCCGGAAGGACACCGCCGACGAGCGCCAGGAGCGCGCCGAACGACACGACCGCCCGGCGGATGACGCGGAGAGTGCTCGACAGGGACATGGGCAGCCCTTCGGAGGCGGCTCCCCGAAGGGAGACCGGCACGGGAGCGCGACGTCGTTACATCGATGTAAACCTGTGCCGTCACCGTAGGGACGGCTGCGTCAGCTGTCAATTACGCAGCCGCCCACGGGACTTCGGATCATCCCGGTCGGTGGACGAGGACAGGACCGGGGGCTAGGTCTTTCGAAGCAGAGGTCCTAAGTGAGCAGGAGGGAGCGCACGTCGGCGTAGCCGTCGCCCGTGTCGGAGGAGCGGGTGTCGAAGACGCGGGTGGCGGGGGCGCTGGAGGTCCAGGGCGTCCAGCCCGGCCTGCCGTCGTGGATGAAGGCGACCGCCGCGCCGTGGACATTCGCGGCAAGGGCCTCGGGCGGCTCGGCACCGGCTACGGCGGTGACCCCGTCGGCATCGAGGCAGTCGAAGTGGAACGGCACGTCGAGGCAGTGCGTGGCAAGGCCGAGGACGGGCGAGCGCCAGGCGAACCGGTACAGCCAGGTGGGCGCGGTGCCGCGAACCCGGGCGACCCGGGCCACGGCGGTGCGGAAGACGTGGTCCGTGACGTACTGGCCGACGAGGTCGGCGGTGTCCAGGTCCGGGTGATCGGCGATGTACGCGGTGGCGACGGCCTCGTCGACGCCGCACCCGGTGAGGATCCGGGCCGGCGCCGCGGTGGCAAGTCGGTCCCGCAGGGGGTGCAGTGCCATCGTGAACTCGTGGTCGGTGGCCCCGAGTACGAGCTCCTTGTCGGCTCCCACACCCGCTGCGAGGGCGTCCAGGGTGGCCTGGGGGATCAAGTCGCCGTCGACCACCGGAGCGAAGGGCAGGCTTGTGCCGATCAGGCCGGCGAGCCAGGCCAGAGCGTCTTCCGGGGCCGCGCTCGTGCCCGCATCCGTATCCGTATCGGTATCCGTACCCGTATCTGTTTCGGTGTCGGTGTCCTCGGTCAGGGATGACACCTGTTTCTGCAGATCGAGGATCTGTTCCTCGCTCAGCCGGGACAGTGCGGATCGGGTCGGCTGTACGCCGCCCAGTTCGGCCAGCTTCCGGCCCACACGTTCCGCGCCGGCCGTCGACACTTGTGAGACCGGGCCGGACAGGCAGTGCACGCGCTGGAACAGGTGCTGCGCGCGGGGCATTCCCAGCAGGGTCAGTACGGCCGCGCCGCCCGCCGACTGACCGGCGATCGTGACCCGGTCGGGGTCCCCGCCGAAGCCCCGGATGTTGTCCCGGACCCATTCGAGGGCCAGCAACCAGTCACGGACGGCGCGGTTGTGCGGTGCGTCGGAGATCCATCCGAAGCCGTCGAAGCCGAGCCGGTAGCCGATCGAGACGACGACCACCCCGTCGCGGTTGAAGGCGGCGCCGTCGTACCAGGGGCTCGCCTGGGATCCGGCGACGAAACCGCCCCCGTGGATCCACACCATCACCGGCAGGCCGTCGTCCGGAGAGGGGTTTGGGGTGAACACGTTGAGATTGAGCGTCCCGTCGCCCGGAATGCTCGGCTCAGGGATGAAGGTGACCTCTGCCAGGGGGCGGCGCTGTGCGGTCGGTCCGTAGGTGGTGGCGTCCAGGACGCCGGACCAGGGCTCGGGAGGAAGGGGCGCGGCGAACCGGAGTTCGCCGACGGGCGGCTGGGCGTAGGGGATGCCGAGGAACCGGACGCCGCTCTCACGGCGCTCACCGCGCACGGGGCCGTGGGCGGTACGGACGACGGGCTGCTCCGCGGGGTGGTCGGTCACTGGTTGCTCCTGGTGTCTTGTACGGCGCCGAGGTGGAGGAGTCGAGATCTGTCCCGGCTCACGGGCGCGGGGCGTTCTGCTCGACGTAGTGCTTCAGCTTCCGCAGGTTCTTCCCGCCGTCGACGGTGGCACCGTAGGTGCGGTCCGCGGTGACGGGCGCGACGGCCACATGGCCGCTGAGCAGCGCGGTGGAGTCGGCGCGCCGCACGGTTTCCGTGCAGGGGTCTTGGGGCCTGTCCGCGCAGACGCCGGGGACGATGTCGAAGGTGTCGCCGCTGCCTCGGTGTGCCGCGTAGTCGTGCCACACGACCTTGCCGTGGCCGATGCCGGTCCACAGGGGCGCCTTGGCCCGCCGGCCCGTGCTGACGTCGGGGTAGTCCACCTTGACGGCGAACGTGTCGGTCAGCAGGGAGCGATCGCGCATTCCGGCGAGAAGGCGGGCGCCGAACTCGGCGTTGGCCCGGTAGTTGGCGACCGGGAAGTAGGTGTTGGTGCTGTCGCCGGATGACGAGGAGAAAGCGAGGGCGGGAATGCCGTCGTCGATGGCGGCGACAGCGGCGCCGACGGTACCGGAGTCGTTGACCTGCGCGCTGACGTTCGGCCCGGAGTTGATGCCGGTCACGACCACGTCGGGGCCGTCGGCCCAGCCGACCTTGGCGGCGAGGCCCGAGCGGAGGGCGAACTTGACGGTGTCGGCCGGCGTCGCGCTCGGTGTGCCGGCGCCACAGGCATCGTCGGACAGGCACACCCCGTAGACGGGCGAGCCGGACGGTGCGCCTGTGCAGTCGTTCTCGTAGCCGGCGGGCAGCCGTGTGCGCCGGGCCAGCGTGAGCGCGCCGCCGTTGGTGACCGCGGTGCCCTTGCCGGACTGCACCTGCCACGGCGCCATGACGACGACGTCGGCGCCCGCCGCGCACAGCGCCTTGCGCATCTCGTAGAGGCCCAGCCCGTCGGAGTGGGAGGCCTTGGCGGCCTGCATGGAGTCGTCGTTGGACAGCAGGACGCGCAGTCCGGCCAGGGGTTGGGCCGAGGGTTCCGCGTGGGCGGCGGGTTCCGTGGCCTGTGGCAGGGCGTAGGCCGTCGCGGTGAGGCTTGCGAGTGCGGCGGTGGTGGCCAGCACGATGCGGGAGCGGGAGGTGATGGGCATGGTGGGCGTGTCCCTTTGTTCAGGTCGGAGGCGGTGGCCGGCGCGGGTGCCGGCCACCGGGTGTCTGCGGGTCCGGCACAGTTCCGGGAGTCAGAGGGGCAGTCCGTGTCCGTGCGGGAAGACGGGGTCGGCGGTGTCGTTGGGTACGTCCGGGCGTGAGGCCGCGACGGCCGCCATGGAGCGGGGCAGCTCGAAGGGCAGGCGGCCCTCGCCGGCGGCCCGGCCGAAGGCGATGTCCAGCAGTGCGGTGTCACTCGCGCCGTAGTCGGCGATCAGCGCGGACGCCTTCTCGGCGATCTCCGGGATGACGGCCGGCCGCTCCAAGTTGATGCAGACAAGGGCCGGCACGGTCTCCAAGAGACGCACGATGTCGCTCAGTTCCTCCTCGGGGAAGTCGAGTCGCCCGGAGTGGAAGAACGCCTCGAACCTGCCCTCGCGCGGTTCGTACGGGGTGCGCAGCCGAAGGATCGCCAGTTCGGCGGCGGCAGGGTCGGCGACCACCTCGCCGTAGGAGGCCGCCGCGTCCGGCGAGACTCCGCGGACGTACAGCTTCGGCCGGGTCGCGGTGACCGGGAGTGTCCGCTCGTGGTTGGTCAGTACGGTCAGGGAGCGGCGCTGTGCGGCCTCGCCGGCCGCGCGGAACTCACTGTTGCCGACGGTTTCCTCGGCCGTCCCGGGGTCGACGAAGGGGTTGTCGAACAGTCCCAGACGGAACTTGTCGCGCAGCAGGCGTCGCACCGAGGCGTCTATACGGGACTCAGGGACGCGGCCCGAGCGGACCAGTTCCACGATCACCTCCGGGCAGGCCTCGCCGCCGAACTGGTCGGCTCCGGCGTCGAGGGCCTTCGCCGCCCGCTCGGCGACACTGAGGTGTTCCACCCCCCAGGCGCGCGCCTGGTGCAGTTCGCCGAGGATCGAGGCGTCGGTGAGCAGTCCCCAGTCGGTGCACACGATGCCGGTGAAGCCCAGCTGCTCGCGCAACAGCCCGGTGACGACGCCGCGGTTGAAGCCGAAGCCCACCTCTTCCCAGTCCGTGCCGATCGGCTGTCCGTAGTACGGCATGATCTGCGCGCACCCGGCGTCGATGGCGGCGCGGAAGGGCAGGAGGTGGTGGTCCCGCATTCCGCCGGGATAGACCTGTTCCTTGCCGTGCGGGAAGTGCGGGTCCTCACCGTCCTTCTGGGGGCCGCCGCCGGGGAAGTGCTTGACCATGGCGCTGACGGAGTGGCCGCCCAGCTCCTCCCCCTGCAGTCCGTGGACGTACGCCCGCACGAGCTCGGCGGTCAGGGCGGCGTCCGAGCCGAAGGTGCCCGTCTGGCGGGACCAGCGCGGCTCGGTGGCCAGGTCGATCTGCGGGTGGAGGGCCACGCGCAGGCCGACGGCCAGGTACTCGCGTCGGACGGTGTCGGCGAACCGGTGCACCAGTTCGGGGTCGCGGGTCGCGGCCAGACCCAGCGGCTCGGGCCACGCGGAGAACGGCCCTGCGGTGAACGACGCACCCGGGTTGTCGGTGAAGGCGTGGCGCGGGTCGGTGGAGAGCGTGAGCGGTATGCCGAGGCGGGTGCCGGCGGCGATCTCCTGAAGGGCGTTGTGCCATTCGGCCATCTGCCGGGCGCCCGCGGCGCCCAGGACGTTGAAGTGGCTGATGAGACGTGTCCGGATCAGTCCGGTGGTGTCCGTGGGCACCATCGCCTCGTCGCCGTTCTCGACCGGGCGTCCGTCCGGATGGAGGGGAAGCATGGTGTGGAAGACCTGTCCGGCCTTCTCGGCGAGGGTCATGCGGGCCAGGAGGTCCTCGACTCGCTCGTCGACGGGGCGGGACGGGTCCTGGTAGGGGTGGCCTTCGTGACGTGGCGCGGGTGCGGTGGTGGTCATGGGTGCCTCCAGGGCGAAGGGGACGGAGTCCCGGGGGTGGTTCGGCGCCGGTGCGGACCGGGACACGGCCGGCGTCCCGGAGTGGCGGTCACCGCGCGGGCGCGGAAGGGGCGTGGCGGGCCTGACGGCTCACCGGACGCCCCGGACGCGGAGTACACCCAGCGCGCCGACGAGTGAGACGGCCGCGGCGACCGGGAACAAGGCCTCGTAGCCGCCCGCGGCGACGATCCAGCCGGCGAGGGTGGGGGCGAGGATCTGCGGTCCGGCGTTGGCGATGTTGATGACGCCCATGTCCTTGCCGACATCGGCTGCGCGCGGCAGAACCTTGGTGATCAGGGCCATGTCGACGGCCATGTAGGCGCCGAAGGCCAGGCCGCCGACGATGTTGTACGCGAGCATGCCGCCCTGAGTGGGCCACAGCATCGGGAGCGACAGGGCCAGCGCGGCGACGATGCCGGAGGTGAACACGAACGGCTTCACCCTGCCGACCTTGTCGGCGAGGGGTCCGAGGAGGACGGTGGCGGCGACCGTGCACAGCGCGTTGACGACCATCAGGAAGCCGACGGTCGGCAGCAGATCCTGGGGCGGGACCTTGATGTAGTCGGCGAGCAGGTACAGGTTGTAGGTGAGGACGATGAAGTAGCCCAGCATGACGCCGAGCCGGGAGACGAAGGCCCAGCCGAAGTCCGGGTGCCGGCAGGGGCTGACCCAGAAGCCGCCGAGGAACGCTCTGAGTGAGAACGGCTCGCGCGGCAGGTCACGGGCGTCACGGTCCGGCGACAGGACGACGAACACGAGCGCCGCGGCGACGATGACGGCGGCTGTCAGGTAGTAGCCGTTCGCGCCGGCGAACCGGCCGCCGAATCCGCCGATGACACCGTCCAGGCCGAACTTCGTGCCGGGCACCCCGCCGATGATCAGTGCCGCGGCGATGGTGCCGAGGGGTACGCCCAGACCGACCAGCGCCGAGAAGGTTCCGTACCGGGCGGCCGGGACGCGATCGGGCATGGCGGCGGTCAGGGCGGCCTGGTAGCCGTTCATGATGAACTGCACGACGCCCCAGCTCAGGCCGAGCGTCGCGATGCTTGCCGCGTGCGCCTGGGCGACCAGGGCGAGTGCGCCGAGCAGCGCGCACAGCAGGATCCACGGCGCCCGGCGGCCGAACCGGGACCGCGTGCGATCGGACAGTTGCCCGAACACCGGGTTGCCGATCGTGGCGAGGACGGCCCCCGTGGTGCTGGCGGTGGACAAGGCGGATGTGTCGTTCGTGCCGGTGATCTGGGCGACCTGGATGGGCAGCAGGAAGCTGCCCACGCCGAGCCACAACAGGTAGAGCGCGATGTTGGCGGCGGGCAGCGTGACGTAGAGCCGTGCGAGGCGCCGGGGAGGCGCGGGTGCGTCGGCGCCGGTGTCGGCGCCGACGACGGCGGTCGCCGTCGCGTTTTCAGGAAGTGAATGGGTCATGCTGAGGCCCCTTGAAGAGCGATGCCGATGAATGCGGACGCGGTGGGGGCGCGCGTTGAGGAGGACAGTAGGTGACACGTGTAATCAGCGGAAGAGGTCTGACGGCACGAGTTGTGTTCGTCATCCGATGCGGGACCACTCGAGTGTTGAAAAGTTGAAGCCAGTGATCGACGCCGGAGCAACTGATCCGTCAGCCACGACGCGGGGCCGACGCGCGCGGCGACGCTGCTGTCACGTCACCTTGCCGACCGCCCTGGCTAGGCGGTTTCCCGGATCACCAGACCGGTTCGGAGGTAGGAGCGGGTCTCCGCAGGCGTGCCGGGAGCGCCGATCAGGCGGTCCAGCATCGCGGCGATCTCACGTGCGGGCGTGAAATCCATGCGGACGGTCGTCAGCTTCGGGCGCAGGAGTCTGCCGATCAGCAGATCGTCCGCACCCACCACCGCGACGTCCTCCGGGACACGCAGGCCGGCGTCCTGAAGGGCGCGCACGGCGACGGACGCGTACTCGTCGTTGTAGGCGAACAACCCGTCGACCCTGGCCTCGACCACCAGCTCGGCCCACCGGGCCGCCGCCCCCTCGTCGAGAGACAGTTCCTGCCGCACGACGGTGACGGAAGGGTGTGCTCGCGCGGCGGTCTCGGCACCGGAGAACCTGGGCTCGGCGAACCCGCGCAGCGACACGTCGGCGGGCACGATCACACCGATGTTCCTGCGTCCGACCGCCACCAGGTGCTCCAGGGCCATCGCGCCGACCTGCACCTGGTCCGCCACCAGCGCGTGCGCGCCGGGCACAGGCGCCGGCCCGGCGCTGACCACGACGCCGATGCCGGCCCGGTGCAGCACGTCGACGGCGTGCTCGTCCAGGCTGTCGTCCATCAGCGACAGCACCGCGTCGGGCCGCAGCTCGGCCCATCGGCGGGCGGCCTCGGCTCCCCGGTGGCCCGTCGGGCCGTAGAGGACGGCCGTGTAACCGAGTTCCGAAAGGGCCGACTGCAGCTCGGCGAAGAACTGGGCGAACAAAGGCCCCGCGGTCACAGCCGGGGCGGTGAGCAGGACGACTCCGCTCCGCCCGGCGCGCAGTGCCCGCGCCACGGCGTGCGGCACATAACCCAGCTGCAGGGCCGCTTCCCTGACCCGCTCCCGGGTGGCCTCACTGACGCGTCCGCCCCGGGTGTTGTTCAGGACGTACGAGACGGTGGCCCGCGAGACTCCCGCGGCGCGTGCCACGTCCTCGCTCGTGGGCGGGGTTCCGGCCGAACTCTGCGAGGACATCGAGGCCATGATCAGCCATCATCGCAGAAGAGACAGGTGTCGGTGACGGTGATCGATCCCGCGTGGCATCACCTCACGCGCAACGCGGCGACCACCGCCCCCGCGTCCGACGCCGCCAAAGCCACGCTCGACCGGGCCCGGCGACGAACCGCACCGTGGCGTCCGACGATCGGTTCACCGGTTTGCCGCAGCGCTCACGGCGGACGGGGCGGGTAGCCCTTAGCGTCGAGGCCAAACAGCGGAAGCGAGCCCCCGGAACAGCAGAGGGCCGAGGAGAGGCGCGCGGGCGATGGCGGACAAGCCGAACATTGTGGTGCTGTGGGGCGACGACATCGGAATCACGAACCTGAGCTGCTACAGCGACGGCCTCATGGGATACCGCACCCCGAACATCGACCGGATCGCCACGGAGGGCATGCGCTTCACGGACTACTACGCGGAGCAGTCCTGCACGGCGGGGCGTTCGGCGTTCATCACCGGCCAGAGCCCGTTCCGCACCGGCCTGTCGAAGGTGGGACTGCCGGGGGCGCAGCTGGGCATGCAGGCGCAGGATCCGACCATCGCCCGAGTCCTCCAAGGAACAGGGCTACGCCACCGGGCAGTTCGGCAAGAACCACCTGGGCGACCGCGACGAGCACCTGCCGACCGTGCACGGCTTCGACGAGTTCTTCGGCAATCTCTACCACCTCAACGCCGAGGAGGAGCCGGAGGAACGCGACTACCCCTCCGATGAGGAGTACCCGGACTTCCGCGAGAACTACGGTCCGCGTGGTGTGCTGCACACCTGGGCCGACGGCAAGGGCGGGCAGCGGATCGAGAACACGGGGCCGCTGACCCGGGAGCGGATGAAGACCTGTGATGAAGAGTTCGCGTCGGCCGCCACGGACTTCATCCGCCGGCAGGCCACGGACGACGTGCCGTTCTTCATGTGGTTCAACACGACGCACATGCACTTCCGCACACACGCCAAGGACGATTCCCTCGGCCAGTCGGGACGCTGGCAGTCCGAATACCACGACGCGATGATCGACCACGACAAGCTGATCGGCTCGATGCTGGACCTGCTGGACGAGCTGGGCATCGCCGACAACACCATCGTGGTGTACGGCACGGACAACGGCCCGCACGCCAACACCTGGCCGGACGCCGCCACCACCCCGTTCCGCAGCGAGAAGAACTCCAACTGGGAGGGCGCGTTCCGTACACCGGCCCTGGTGCGCTGGCCCGGTCGCATCCCCGCCGGGGTGGTGTCCAACGAGATCGTCGCCGGCCTGGACTGGCTGCCGACCTTCGCCGCCGCGGCAGGGGAGCCGAAAATCGTCGACAAGCTCAAGACCGGCACCACGCTGGACGGACACACCTTCAAGGTCCACCTCGACGGCCACAACCTTCTGCCCTACCTGACCGGCGAGATCGAACAGGGCCCGCGCAAGGACTTCTTCTACTTCTCCGACGACGGGGACCTGATGGCGCTGCGCTACGACAACTGGAAACTGATCTTCATGGAGCAGCGCTCCCCAGGGACGCTGGCGCTGTGGGCCGAGCCGTTCACCGTGCTGCGCGTGCCCAAGTTGTTCAACCTGCGCACCGACCCGTTCGAGAAGGCCGACGTGACCGCGAACACCTACTACGACTGGTTCCTGGCGCACGTGTTCCTGCTCGTGCCGGCCCAGCGGATCGTCGGGGACTTCCTGGCCACCTTCAAGGAGTTCCCACCGCGGCAGAAGGCGGCGAGCTTCACCGTCGACCAGGTACTGGCCAACCTGGTCTCAGGGGTCCCGAGTGCCTGAACCCGCCCCGGGCACGGCGGAACTCCACGCCGCCGCGCCCACCCCACCGGCCGCCCCCTTGCCGCCCGGCCCGGCGGCACCCACCGGCCGAACGGCAACCGCTCCGGAGGGCATGGTCGCCCTCCCCTCCGGACGCTTCATGATGGGCTCGAACGCGCACTACCCCGAAGAAGCACCGGCCCGCCTGGTGGCGGTCCCGGCCTTCGCCATCGACCGCCACCAGGTGACCAACACACAGTTCGCCGAATTCGTCGCGGCCACCGCTACGTCACCCTCGCCGAGCGCCCGCTGAGTCCTGCGCACTACCCTGGCCTGCCCGCGCAGCTGCTGAAACCGGGTTCGATGGTGTTCCGGCCGACACCCGGCCCGGTCGACCTGCGGGACCTGAGCCAGTGGTGGTCCTGGACACCCGGCGCCAGCTGGCGGCGTCCGGAAGGGCCCGGCTCGGGCCTGCGCGGCCGCAAGCAGCACCCCGTCGTGCACATCGCCCACCAGGGTCCATACCTTCGAAGGATCTGTCCAACACGGAGCCCTCCAGCCACCGTCCAGGACAGCTGCCGGCCCCGGCACCTCGACCTGTGCCTCGACCAGTTCCTCGCCAAGCCTGCGGAGGGGCAGCGCCCGTGCAGGTGACGCGACGTCAAAGGCCGTTGTCAGTGCCTCCCCATAGAGTGAAAACGTCACTCGGGGAGCATCGGAGGGGGAGCAAAAACGTGTCCGCAAACAGGATCCAGCACAAGGTCAATCACGTCGCGCTGGTAGTGGACTCTTCGGGTTCCATGCGCCCGCACCAGGGTCAACTCATCCGTGTGGTCGATGAGTTCGTGGCGGGATTGAAAGCCGAATCGGACAGCCTCGGCCACGAGACCAGGATCAGCCTCTACTCCTTCGACCACAGGGTGGAGAACCTCGTGTGGGACATGGACGTGAAGCACCTGCCGTCCATGCGGGGCCTGTACCAGGTCAACAATGGCGCTACGGCGCTCATCGAGGCTTCTCTCAAGTCGCTGGACGACCTGGGCCATATCTGGGAGGAATACGGCGAGCACAGTTTCCTCCAGATCGTCGTGACGGACGGCGAGGAGAACGCCTCCGGCGGCGACAGGCGGCACGACGGCGACATGGCCGTCCTCGGCCCCTGGCTCAAAAAGATCACGGCAACGATGGGCGGGCTTCCAGGCCACTGGACGTCCGCGATCCTCGTCCCGAACTCCCTGGCCAAGCGCACCGCCCAGAACTACGGCTTCCCGGCCGGGAACATCGCCATCTGGGATGCGGATTCCCAGAAGGGTGTCGAGGAAGCGATCGGCACGGTGCGGGCTGCCGCCACCAGCTTCCTGCGCGGGCGGGAGCAGGGCGTGCGCGGCACGAAGAACCTCTTCGCCGTCGGTCAGGACATATCGGTTGCCGAAGTGCGGGCGAACCTCGAACCGGTTCCGGCCGACAAGTACCGGCTTCTGAAAGTCGACCAGGAAGTCGAGATCCGCCCCTTCGTCAATTCTCATCCGGGGGTGGCGTACGAACGTGGCTCCTGTTACTACCAGCTCGGCGCCCGGGCTCAGGTCCAGCCGAACAAAGAAGTCATCGTGGTCGAGAAGGACACCGACCGGGCCTATACGGGCGACGCGGCGCGGAGCCTTTTGTTCGGTACGGATGTGCAAGGAACCGTCTCCGTGAAAGCGGGGAACAATCCCAAGCTGGAGGTGTATGTGCAAAGTCGTTCGGTGAACAGGAAGCTCAAGCCGAAGACACGTCTTCTCATCATGCTGTGAGTTTGCGCTGTGAGTTCGCGCTGCGACCTCGGTCGGTCCGCCACTGAGGTGTGGTGTTTCTTCGTGAGTCGCGTTCTCGTCCGGAGTTCCGCCCCGGCGGGCTTCTGCTTCGGCGCGGCTCCGAACCGTAGCTCGTGGCTCTGCCCCGACGCCGAGGCCGGTCGTCTCGACCGGCTTCGGCGCACGCCATTGTTGAGCTCCGATTCCGTCGGCCGGCCTTGCTCAGGCTGTCGGGACCGCTTCCCCTGCCGGGCCACTTTCCTGCGGCGAGCTTCCCTCCGGCCCGAGCGGCCGGCCTTCCCACACCAGCGTCTGCCAGCCCTGGTCGGGTGAGCCGGACAGGACGACGGCGGCTGTGTTGCCCAGCGGGCGGCTCGACGCGTACGCCACGTCCACGTTGGCCGCCCGCGCGGCCACCCACATCCGGATCGCGGCACCGTGGCTGACCATCGCCACCGTCTCCGCCCCCGAATCGGCGGCCTCCGCAACCACGGAATCGAAGCGCCCCAGGGCCTCCACGCCGTTTTCGCCTCCGGGCATCCGGCGTTCCACGTCGCCTGCGGACCAGGCGAACGCGGTGGCGAGGTACAGGGCGGCAGCCTCGTCGTCGCCCCGCATCTCCAGCTCTCCGGCGACCAGCTCCCGAATACCGTCCCGGACCTGGATGTCCAGCCCCGTCGCGGCGGCGAGAGGGGCGGCTGTCAGCTGGGTGCGCAGCAGCGTGGACGCGTACAGGGCGTCGATCGTCTCCCCCGCCAGCGCCTGCGGCAGTGCGGCCGCCTGGTCCTGCCCCAATGGCGTCAGTCCCGGGCCCGGCGCCGCCGTGTCCAGCAGGTGCTTGAGATTGGACGGGGTCTGGCCATGGCGTATGAGCAGCAGGCGCATGCGGGAACTACCTCCTCGGAACGGAACATGTCCTCCCAGCCTCCCACCTGAACCTGCGCCCGACCGCAGAGGGAAGCCGTCCCACGCCCACGCCCCGAGCCGCCCCCGGAAGTGATTCCGCCCTGGTCGGAGTCGTTGCCGCGGTGGGCGATGAGCACGTCGGAGATCCCTCACGGTCGGTCCGACGACGCGGGCGAAGAGTGAGCTCTTGCGGAGTGGGGGCGGTGGCTGGGTGATGTGCCCCTATCCCGGCTGATCACGCCGCACTTCTGGTTCGTCCGCCGCGCTCTTCCCGATCGTCCTCTTCACCGACGTGTTCTCTTCGCCGAAGCGGACGGGGAGTGTCGGCTGGAAGCCGCCCGCGGAGATCTTGGCCACCATGTCGGCGAGATACCCGCAGGCTCGCGAAATCTCCTTCTGGGCCTGGTTGCGCTCGCTGACGGCTGCCGAGACGAGCAGGGCGGTCAGCGCGGAGGAAGCGTTGAATGCCTGCAGGGTGATCATGCTGGTGAGCAGATCATGACCGGCGAACGGCCCGGACCCGCGGGCGGCGGTCACGATCGCGAAGGTGGACACGGCCAGAGCGCAGGGTGCGGCTCCGGCCAGTTGGAAGCGGAAGGCCGCCCAGATGAGCAGCGGGAAGCCGAGGAACATGAGGGGCGCGCTGCCGCTCCCGACGAGCCCGACGCAGGCTGTGGCCACGACGAGCAGGAAGCCCTCCGCCCAACGGGACGGCGGAGCGTCCTTCGGCCAGCGTGCCGAGCGGAGAACGAGCAGGACCGGCGTCACCACCAGTACGCCCATCGCGTCGCCGGTCCACCAGACCGACCACGTCGGCCAGAACCCGTCGGCGTGCACCACTCCGGCGAGGGCCAAGGTCCCGCTGCCGATCGTCGCGCTGATCAGCATCCCGGTGAACGCACCGAGGAAGATCAGTGCGAGCACATCCCGCAAACGGGACAGTTCGATACGGAATCCAGCGCGACGGAGCAGTGCGTAGGAGCAGAGGGGCGCGAGGGTGTTCCCGGCGACGATGGCGAGCACGGCCGGGAGCGACGGTCCGAGGGCGGCGTTGACCAGGAGCGCACCGAGCGTGATCCCGGGCCAGACCCGCGGGCCGCGAAGGAGCAGGCCCGCCAGGGCGATACCGGTCGGCGGCCACAGCGGGGTGACCTGGCCGCGCACCAGCTGCTGGAGCAGTCCCAGCTTGGCCGAGCCGTAGTAGACCGCGGCCACGACACATATCTCCAGGGCGGCCGCAGCGCCGCGCCGGAGCCGTTCTCGCCGGGCGGCTGTCATGAGGGCGGCCTCCGCTTCGACATCGCTCCGTGATCCATCATCCGCCGCTTCCCTTGGATCCTCCACGGGACCGTTGAACAGGCCGTTCGTCGCGGTCTCGAGGTCAGGCGGGCGGGGTGCGCAGGGCGAGGACGGCCATGTCGTCGTGACCGTCGCTGGGGTGGTGCTCGGCCAGTGCCTGAACGAATTCCGGCAGGGGCAGGGCGGCGTACAGGGTGGCGAGGGCGGCGAGCTCGGCGAGGCTCTCCTCGATGGACCGGGCGGGGTGTTCGACCAGCCCGTCCGTGAAGAAGACGACCGTGGAGTCAGCGGGCAGGTACCGGGAGTGATCGGGGCGGGGTTGTTCGGTGTCGACGCCGAGGGGCACACCCGGCTCGGCGAACAGGGATTCCGCCCGGCGCCCAGGGACGATCAGCAGTGGCGGGACGTGGCCCGCGGTACTCCAGTGGAGGCGCCAGCCCGGTCCGGCCGGTTCGATCCGCGCCAGCGTCGTGGTGGTGACGGGATTGTTCGTGATGGCTTGCAGTGTGCGGTCGAGCTGGGTGAGGACGGCGCCGGGCGCATCGCCCCCTTCGAACAACAGAGCGCGCAGCATGTTGCGGGTGGAGGCCATGGAGGCCGCGGCCCGCAGATCGTGCCCGACCACATCACCGATGACGACCGCCACGACATTGCCGGGCAACGGGATGGCGTCGTACCAGTCACCGCCGAGCTGACTGGGCTCTGCTGCGGGCCGGTAGATCGCGGCCGCGGTGAAAGGCCGCAGGTCGGGAAGCGTCGGCAGCAGCAGCCGCTGAAACTGCTCGGCTCCGACCCGTACCCGCTCGAACAGGCGGACGTTCTCGATCGCGATCCCGGCGGCGCCGGCCAGGGCGACGACGACGTTCTCGTCGTGGGTGTCGAAAGGCTGTCCGTCGCGCCGCTCGGAGAGGTAGAGGTCACCGTAGATCTCGCCGCGGACGCTGATCGCGACACCGAGCAGGGTGCGCATGCGCGGGTGCCCGGCCGGGAACCCGGTGGACGACGGATGAGACAGGATGCTCTCCACGCGCAGGGGCTCTGGGTGGCGAATCAGGTGCCCCAGGACCCCGTGCCCACGGGGGAAGCCGGCCTCCGCCAGGTCAGCGCGTTCCTGCTCGGACAGACCGGCCGCGATGAACCGCTCCAGATGGTCTCCGGACTCGTCGAGCACACCCATCGCCCCGTAGCGGGCACCGACCAGCTCCATGGCAGTGGTCACGATGCGGTGCAGCACCGCGGGCAGCTCGACCTCCCGGCTGATGGACACCACCGCGTCCAGCAGACCCTGCAGCCGGTCCATGGCGTCCAGCAGAGACCGCAACTGCTCGTCGATCCGGCCCAGCTCGGCACGCAGACGTTCGTGCAGGTCGGGTACGTGCGGCTGCCTCGGATGGATGCCCTTCTCGATTCCCGCCATCACGAGCGCCCGGGGACCACATGGCCGATCTCGGTCGCCGTCGGTCTGCAGCAGTCGCTGCGCGTCGGTGCCGGGCCCGCCCACACGATTGAGGAGTGCATTTCGGCCTCCCGGCAGGACCCTCGGTGATCGAGGTCATGGCGTCGCACGACATAAAGGGCAACAAGTTCATTATTTCAAAATCGTCGCTGTTACGCCCCGAGAGGCTCCACGCGGCGGATCACGTCGCGCGGGACGGCCCGTCACTCAGACCCCCACGCCCGGTTCATCGGCGCGGTCATCACCGGGGGCGGGCCGTTCGGCGCTGTCACCGCGGACGCGCCGGTGCACAGGTGAGGCCGGCACATGTGCGCTCAGCCAGTGCCCGGTGGGGTGGGCGCCGTACGGGGGGGCGGCCGCCGACCCGGCCGGTTGACGCGGACCCGCACCGCACCGCACCGCACCGGCGAAGCCACCTGGTGATTCTCCGCGATGTCTCCGGCGAGCATCCACAGGCCACACAGTGCCGGGCGATGGCTCACCAGATCGGGGGGGAGCGTTCTGGATGGTGCCGAGGAAGGCCGGCGTCGACGCGTGCAGGGGGTTCAGGCGGGAGCGGGTGCACCGCGAGCGAAGCTACCCGGCGCCGGCGGGCTGAGGTGTCCCACGCTCGGACCGCAGCCGATTCGGCGCGACACGCTTCCGCCTGACGGAGATCGCCTCACGCTGACCAGCAGTGAGGCGACAACGCTTGGCGAGCGCAGGCTGCCCCGCTATTTCCTGCCCTGCTCGTCGTTTTCCTTGAAGCAGACGACGAACCAATCTCCGGAGCCTGACTGGGTGAGCGAACCGGTCGTGCCCGGGACGCCGGAGCACGAGAAGGTATCGACGACTCCGTCCCTGTCCATCTTCAGGACCTTGTAGTCGGCGTGCGCGTCAGTGCAGTCGAGCTTCTTGGCCTTCGCTTCCTTGTCCGTCCCGATGTTCTCAAAGCAGTCACCGGCCTTCAGCGTCGCGGACTGGTCCTTCGTCTCGTACGGGCCCAAGGCCCAGAACACCACCAAACCCGCGAGGACCAGGATCAGACCGAGGAAGATGAGGCGGTTGCGTCGTATCTGCGCCGGGGTGTGCGAGACGCTCGGGCCGCCCAGGGGCGGTAGTTGGGACACGGGTGGTTCCTCAGGCAGTGGGGACTTGCGAAGGCGACCACGAACTTAGCCCACTTGCCCGTACTCGTCGTTCGACCCCCCTTGTCGACCGTGTGCATCAGCCCCGGGCTTGCTGCGGACCTGGCCGGCCGGCCTCACAGCCGACCCGAGCTCGCCCTTGCTCGCCTGATCCCCGACGGGGACCCCAAGTGCACGCAGCCGCCCTCACACTTCCCGCAGCCTGCACAGCAGTTGGTCACCGATCCGGCGGGTCTCCTCCTTGTAGGGAGTGTCGGACAGTACGAAGTGCGTGATGCCGAGCGCACGGTAGGCGTTGAGTGCCGCAGCCACGTCGTCGGGTGAGCCGACGAGCCACGTGGTCGCCGCTCCCCCACCGCCGAACCTGCCCGGCGCCGTGTACAGGCAGGTGTCGAGGACCTCGCCGCGTTCGGTGAGGTCGAGCAGTCGTTGTTGGCCGACCGCTGTTCTGCGGTTGCCCGCCCAGGTGTCGATCTCGCCCGCGTCGGCCGCCATCTTCGCGACCTTCTCCTCTGCCGCGCGCCACGCCTCCTCCGTGGTGTCACGTACCACGGTGGTGATGCGCAGACCGTACTCCAGCGCCACATGGCGGCGCCCCACCCGCTCGCTCAACTCCTTGAGCCGGGCAATGCGTTCGGCGACACCGTCGAGCGGTTCGCCCCAGAAGAGCTGCACATCGGCCTCGGCCGCCGCGACGCGTTCGGCGGCTTCGGACGCGCCGCCGAAGTAGAGGGTCGGATGGGTCCGCTCGGCGGTGCCGTAGGGGCGCGGGCTGACCGTGGAGCCGGAGACCTGGAAATGCTCGCCGTGGAAGGTGACGTTCTCCTCGGTCCACAGGCGGCGTACGAGATGCAGGAACTCCTGGGTGCGGGCGTAGCGCGCGGCGGGGTCGACGGTGGTGTCGCCGTAGGCCGCGGGGGTGTCCAGGCCGCTGACGATGTTGACCAGGACGCGGCCGCGGCTGAGCTGGTCGAGGGTGGCGGCCGCACTGGCGAAGTTCGCGGGCTGCCAGTAGCCGGGGCGGACGGCGATCAGTGGCTTGAACGTCGTGGTGCGCGCGGCCAGGGCGGTGGCGACGGTGAAGGTGTCCGGGCGTCCCCATCCGGTGCCGAGCAGGGCGCCGCCCCAGCCGTGGGCTTCTGCCGTACGGGCGAGTTCCGTCGAGTACTCGATGGACCCCCAGCCGGATGTGATGTCGTCACCGCGGTGTCCCGGCTGGACGGTGTTGGGGATGTACCAGAGGAATTGCGGGGTCATCATGCATCCGATCGTTGTTCGGGCGGTGGCGGGCCGGTGGAGGCGCCGGTCGGCGGGGGTTTACGGGAGCAAGTGGCAGTACGCCAGGGCGAGTTCCGGTGCTGCGGGGACGCTGCGGAGGCTTCCTTCAGCGTTGCCTCGCGCAGTCGTGACAGCACGGGAGCCGCCTCGGTCAGGCCGGCTCACGGCGCGGACACACGGGACGAGCGGGTACGCGGACCTGAAGCCGCCGCCTCCCGGGGGCGGCGGCGCGGAGTGGGGAGACACCGCCGAGAACACGCTGAGGCAGAGCGCTGTCGCCGATGCGCCTTGCCATCCGCGGAATGCCGCCGGCCGCTCCGGCCGCTCCGCGGGTGCGTCGTGCTGGACCGGGGTCTGGTGGGGCGAGACCGTGAGTCCCGAGGCGGCGCCGGTCAGGACCCGCACACCGGCGCACGTCGAGGCGAGCCCCGCAGGCGGCACGGCGAGCGCCGGCGCCACCCCAGCCAGGGCAGCGCCGGCACCGAGGGCGCGACCGAGGCTCCGTGCACGGGCGATGTGGTGCACCACCGCCGCGCGAGCGCCGAAGGAAACGTGACGGTCGCCGTGAGCCGCAGACCGCAGCACGTGCCCGGCGGCACGGACTACTCCCGGGATCGCTCAGGAACGCGCCTCCGGCACACCGCCGGCTTCCGGCTCCACGCCGATGACCTTGCGGTAGACGCGCGCCCCGTCGCCGTAGTCGTCGACGGCGTAGTGCCAGGTGGCGCGGTTGTCCCAGAGGACGAAGTCTCCGGGCTGCCAGCCGAAGCGGATCGTGTAGTCCGGCGAGGACGCGTGCCGCAGCAGGTGGTCGAGCAGGGCCTTGCTCTCCGCGGGGGTCACGCCGGTGAGGCGGATCGCCGAGGTGCTGAGGAACAGGCCCTTGCGGCCGGTGGCCGGATGGGCCAGGACGACCGGGTGCTCGACGGTCGGTCCGCCTGCGGTCTTCGTACTGCCCTGCGCGTAGTTCTCCGCGTTGCCGTCGTACACCGCGCTCACGGACTCCAGGAGCTCCTTGAACGGCTCCGACAGGTCGTCGTACGCCGCCTGCAGGTCGGCCCACAGCGTGTGGCCGCCCAGGTCGGGCACCACCTCGTACGTCAGCGACTCGATGGCGAAGACCGGGTCGCGCCACAGGCCACCGATGTGCCAGGTGCTGGCCTTGCCGGTCTGCCGGACGTTGTACGGGTAGACCAGCGGATGGGCGTCGTCCTTCGCGGCGGTCGGGTGGTCGAAGGGTTCCGCGAAGATCCTTACGGCTGCGACGTGCTGATCGGGTGTCAGGTGCTGGCCGCGGAACACCAGTACCTTGTGGTCCCGGAAGGCCCGCCGCAGCGCGTCGGCTGTGGCCTCGTCGACGGGGGCGGTCAGATCGACGCCGGTGATCTCCGCGCCGAAGCGCGGTCCTGCCCTGAGGATGTCGAAAGTGGCGACGGTGGTCATGGCTTCTTCTCCTCTGCGTACGTGCGGGTGGTGCCGGGGTGAGAACTGCTGGGCTCCTGGTCGGGGGTGGTCAGCCGGCTGCTTCCACGCCGAGGCGGGCGAGCAGGCGATCCCGCAGTGCCGCGTGCTCCGGGCCGCCGTGGATGCGCGACGCGGGAAGTTCGACCGGGATGTCGACCGCGATCCGGCCCTCGTCGAGGACGGCCACCCGGTCGGCCAGGGCGATGGCCTCGTCGACGTCGTGGGTGACCAGCAGAACGGCGGGCCGGTGCCGCGCGCACAACTGCCGCAGCAGGGTGTGCATCCGGATACGGGTGAGGGCGTCGAGCGCTCCGAACGGCTCGTCCGCCAGAAGGAGTTGCGGCTCACGGACGAGGGAGCGGGCGAGCGACACCCGCTGCTGCTCCCCGCCGGAAAGCTCGACGGGCCAGGCCCGCTCGCGGCCTTCGAGGCCGACTTCGGCGAGGGCGGTGCGGCCCCTGTGTGCGGCATCCGGACCGGGCAGGCCCAGAACCACGTTCTCGAGCAGCCGCTTCCACGGCAGCAGCCGCGCGTCCTGGAAGACCACCGACACGTCATCGGGTGCTGCCAGTTCACCGCTTCCCGCCACGTCGTGGTCGAGGCCGGCCAATGCCCTCAGCAGGGTGCTCTTGCCAGAGCCGCTGCGTCCGAGCAGGGCCACGAACTCGCCCGGGGCGATGTTCAGTTCGAGGTTGTCGAGCACGCGGCGCCCACCGAGGGAGCGGACCAGATTCTTGATGCGGACCGTCGTGCGGTCCTCCGTCGCGGTCAGCCCGCCAGCGTCCGCCGCCATGCCAGGGCCCTCCTCTCCACGAGCCGTACCAGGGCGTCGGAGACAAGCCCGAGGAGTCCGTACACGACGAGACCGACGATGATCACGTCCGTCTGTCCGTAGGTCCGCGCGAGCTCCATCATGTAGCCGATGCCGCTGGTGGCGTTGACCTGTTCGACGACGACCAGCGCGAGCCAGGCGGCGGTCACCGCGAACCGCAGCCCCAGCAGGAACCCGGGCAGCGCACCTGGCAGGACGACATGCCGGACGAACTGGATCCTGCTCAGCCGCACCGTCTCGGCGAGTTCGGAATAGCGGCTGTCGATGGTCCGCAGCCCGTTGTGGGTGTGGATGTAGACCGGGACGAAGACGCCGAGCGCGATCGTGATGACCTTCATCGTCTCGCCGATGCCGAACCACAGGACGAGGAGAGGGATCAGTGCCAGCGAGGGGATCGCCCGCTTGATCTGCACCGGTCCGTCGACGATCCCCTCGCCGAGGCGGCTCAGTCCGGAGACGAGCGCGAGCAGCAGACCCGCGGCCGTGCCGAAGGCCAGGCCGAGCAGGGCACGTTGGGCGGAGGTCGCGAAGTTGGACTGCAGCCTGCCGTCGCCGATGAGGTCGCCGGCGGTGCCTGCGATGGCCCAGGGCGCGGGCAGGCTGCGGGCGTCGATGAGTCCGGCCCCTGAGCCGGCCGCCCACACCGCGAGGAGCAGCAGCGGGCCGAGCGCCCAGCCGTACGCGATGGGGCGGCCCGGCCCCAATCTCTTGCGCGTCTGTCGGCGCGGGTCGGGAGACGGGACCGCGGCGCCGTCCGTCGCCTTCGCGGTCGCCGCCCTCCGGTCGAGAGCTGTCGTACTCATGGCGTCTTCCTTTCACCGGCAACGGCATCGGCGGCGACGCGCTCGTAGCGGCGGTCGAAGAGGATCTCCGCGTCGAAGGCCTTGTGCTTCTGCTCCTTCGCCAGCAGGTCCACGGTCTGCTGCTGGCGCGCGATGGCTCCGGTCCAGTCCGCGGGGAAGTCAGGGTGGCCGGACCGTGCGACGAGGTATTCACCGTCCTCGCGACTCAGTCCCTGGTTCTTGACGTAATAGCCGTCGATCCATTGCTTCGGATGTGCGTCGATCCAGACCTGTGCTCGCGCCCAGAACTTGATGAGTTCTCTGACGGCAGCGGACTTCTGCGCGTTGCTCACGGATTCGGTGAGCGCCCACAAGTGCCCCGGATCGTCGCGCAGACCGTGCTTCAGGGTCGTACCGCCGTCCCTTCCGTATTTCGTCAGATAGCGCTTGATATTGACGTCGGCGATAGGCGCGGCATCCACCTGCCGGTTTCCCAGCGCGGTGGGGTAGACGTCACCGGTGCTGGCCAGTTCGACGAGGTCGACGTCCTGCTGGGTGAGACCGGCCTTCTTCAGGATCCGCAGTACGAGCGCCCCTTGTGCCTGCCCGGGGCTGTAGGCGATCTTCTTTCCGCGCAGGTCGGCGAGGGTCTTGATGTGGGCGCCCGGAGCGATCCCCAGCTCGTAGATCGGGGACGCGGTGGGATCCTTGCGGAACTTAGCCGCCACGAGTTTGGTGTCCAGGCCCGTCCAGTGGGCGTTGATCGACGGAATCTCCGCGGCTGAGCAGATGTCGAGCGCGTCGGCCCGGAACGCTTCGGAGCACTGCGGGCCGCCGCTGATATTGGCCCACTTCACCCTGAAGGGCAGTTTGTCGATCTGACCTGACAGTTCCAGGGCGACCTTGAGATCGGGCGCGCCGACGGTCAGGGAGGTGTCGGCGGAGACCTTGGCCGGAATCTTCTTGGCCGCGATGTTCTCACTGGTTGCCGTGGGTTGCGTGTTGCTCACGCACGCGGTCAGCAGAAGGGACAGGGCGACAGCGGATATCGCGCCGACGCGCAGGGATGCGGGCATGGCGGTACGTGGGGACATTCGTGCCTTCACGGGGCGAGAGGGGGCACGCCTCGGCGCGGGGCGGAAGGGAGGGCGAGGCGTGAGGAGGGAATCGAGCGGAGCAGTGCGGCGGGCGCCGAGCGGCCCGGCTCAGCGCAGAGAGGAGGTCAGCTACACACCGCGGTGGCGACGCGCATCAGATCGATGGCCCGTCGCTTCCGGAACCGCTTGCAGATCCACATGCCACCGAAGCTATCCACCGGCCAGGCTCCCTTCAAGGGAAGGGAGTTGACTGTCATCGCGCTGCAATGCCCCCTTCACGGCCTTGCCACGTGCGCGTCTGTGGGCTCCCGGTCGCCATCGTCGGCCCCATCTCCATCGCCGTCCCCGCCCCCGTCGCCGTCGCCGTCGCCGTCCGGCAGGCCGACCCCGCCGTGGGCCAGGTGACGGGTCCCGGGTCCGGCCGCTCCGCAGCCGGGAGGTGTCCTCGGAGTACGGTCTGCGCCCCAACCGCCGGGGCGCGGCGAACGCTCGCCGGCCGGCGCCGCCCTTCGGAAGTCTCGGGAGGCAAGAGGCACCGTTCCGTCCGCGAGAACGCGCCTGAGCTACCCTCACCGCGTGATCGGCAACCGGATACGTGAGCTGCGCCAGTCCCGCAAGATGACCCTGCGGGACCTGGCCTCGCACGCCGGGGTGTCGACCGGTCTGGTCAGTCAGGTCGAACGCGGCCTGACCGATCCCAGCCTGGAGACGCTGCGCAGGCTCTCCACCGCCCTCGGGCTCCCCCTTTTCGACCTGTTCCGACAGGACGATCCGGACGACATCGCTCTGGTGCGGCGCGACCGCAGGATCGTGTTGCGTTCGCCGCAGGGCGGGATCGAGTACACACGTGTGTCGGCCGGCTCCGCGCGCCTCGAGGTTCTCGAGGGCGCGCTGGAACCGGGCGGGGCGTCCTCGGAGGAGCGCTACAGCCACCCCTCGGAGGAATGCGTCGTGGTGCTGAGCGGCAGCCTGGTCGTCGAGGCGGGCGAGAGCCGCCACGAGCTGGGGCCCGGGGACAGCTGCACCTTCGACTCCCGAGTCCCGCACCGCTACGTCAACGAGGGCAGCGAGCCCGCACGGTTCCTGGTGAGCGTGACACCGCCGAGCCGTTGACCCTCACAACGAGCAGGTGGCTCCCGCACGTTGTCGGCCGGCCCTGCAATCGATGGCCGGCCGCCCACCCATTGACGGGCGCATGACGCGGCTGCTTCGATCACTCGCACTGAACAATTTCACCGTGATTGAAATGCGAGCCGCCCCGTGTCCCTCGTACCCCTCGACGTCACCGAGCGTTTCCGTGCCCGGTTCCCCTCCCTCAAGGACACGGTCCACCTGGCCAGTTGCAGCCAGGGCGCAGCTTCCGAGCACGTACTGACGGCGCTGCAGGAGTTCCAGTGGTCCATGCGCAGCCAGGGGGCGCCCTGGGGCGCGTGGATGGTTCAAGTGGATGCCGCCCGCGCCGCGTTCGCCGCTCACATCGGCGCGCAGCCGGACGAGATCGCGGTGGTCGGCTGTGCCTCGGAGGGCGCCTACCAGGTGGCGTCCACGCTGGACTGGTCGCGCCGCCCCGGCCTGGTCACCACGGACATGGAGTTCCCGTCCATCGCCCATGTCTGGCTGGCGCAGGAGCGGCGCGGCGCTCGGGTGCGCCATGTTCCGGAGCAGGGAGGGATCGTCCCCGCCGAGGACTACGGCGCCGCGATCGACAACTCGACCAACCTGGTCTCCGTGCCGCTGGTCTCCTACCGCAACGGTGCCCGGCTACCGGTGGCCGAGGCGGTCCGGGCGGCACATGCGGTCGGTGCGAGGGTGTTCGTCGACGCGTACCAAGGGCTGGGCGTACTCCCGGTGAACGTAAGGGAGTTGGACTGCGACTACCTGGTGTGCGGGGCACTGAAGTATCTGCTCGGTGTCCCCGGCATCGCGTTCCTCTATGTGCGGGGCGGTCTGCGCGACGACGTGGACCCTCAACTCACGGGCTGGTTCGGGCGAGTTGACCCCTTCGGCTTCGACCCGCGCTCCCTCGACTTCCCGGACACGGCGCGCCGCTTCGAGACCGGCACGCCGTCGATCCCCTCCGCGTACGCGGCCGCGGCCGGGCTTCGCACCCTCGCCGACGTCGACCCGAAGGACATCGAGGCGCACATCGCCGCGCTCACCGCGTACGCCCACACGCGGCTGACCGAGATCGGCGAGACGCCGGCCTCGCCCGCCGAGCCGGAGCTGCGCGGCCCGCAGGTGGCGATCACCGACGCCGCCCCGGACGCGCTCGCTGCCGCGCTCGCCGAGCGCCGCATCGTCACCAGCCCGCGCGGCACCCTGCTCCGCATCTCCTTCCACTACTACAACACCCTGTCCGACATCGACGCACTGATCGACGCGCTCGGTGAGATACGCGCCCAGTAGGACGTCCAGGAACACCGCACCCCACGGAGCGAGTGACATGCCCGACGATGCCGGAAGCAGCCCGACGGCCGCCCCCTCCCCCACCACTGATCCGCGGCAGAGCCACGGTGCGGGCGGCCAGGAACCGGGTCTGAGACGGGCCTTGACCGGCCGTCAGCTCAGCATGATGGGTCTGGGCGGTGCCATCGGGACGGGCCTCTTCCTCGGCTCGGGTCTCGCCATCTCCGCCGCGGGGCCCGCCGCCGTGATCGCGTACGTGCTCTGCGCGTTGATCGCCCTGGTGATCGGCTGGGCGCTGGCCGAGATGACCGCCGTACACCCGGCGACCGGCTCGTTCGGCACCATCGGCCGCCACTATCTCGGCCCGCTGGCGGGCTTCGTGATCCGCTGGACGTACTGGACGATCCAGGTGATCGCGATCGGCGGCGAGGTCATCGCCGTCGGCATCTACGTCCGTTTCTGGTGGCCCGAACTGCCGCTGTGGGCGCCGGTGGTGGCGTCCTCACTGCTGATCCTGGCCGCGAACGCGCTGACCGTCGGGCTGTTCGGCCGCCTGGAGTACTGGTTCTCCACCATCAAGATCACGGCGATCGGCGTCTTCGTCCTGCTCGGTTGCGCCTATGTCTTCCTCGGCCTGCCCGGTCACGCGGCGGTCGGCACCTCTCACCTCTCGGGGCCGGGCGGTCTCCTCCCGCACGGCATGAGCGGCCTGGGCACCGCCTTCGTCTTCGTGATCTTCAGCTACATCGGCACCGAGATCATCGCGGTGACCGCCGCCGAGTCGGAGAACCCGGTGCGGGACATCCCGCGTGCCGCCCGCCGGATGGTCGTGCGACTCGCGCTCTTCTACGTCCTGGCCATGGCGGTGGTGGTCACCGTGGTGCCGTGGTCGCGCACGGCGGCGGGCGGGGACCTCACGGCGAGCCCCTTCGTCCAGCTCTTCGACGCCGCCGGGATCCCGGCCGCCGCGGGCATCATGAACTTCGTGGTCCTGACCGCGGCGCTCTCCAGCGCCAACGCCAACACCTATCTGGCCACCCGCATGATCCACTCCCTGGCGGTGGACCGGCACGCGCCACGGATGTTCGCACGGGTCGGCCGCGGCGCCGTCCCGCACCGAGCACTCGCCGTCTCCGGGCTCGGCCTGGGCGCCGCCGCCGTCCTCTCGGTCCACTCCGAGGACACGGCGTACGTCCTGCTCTTCGGCATCTCGGTGTTCGGGGCGCTGGTCGTGTGGATCCTCATCCTCGCCACGCACCTGATGTTCCGCCGCCACCGCGCCCGCCACGACCTCCCCTCCTCCCCGGCCCGGCTGCGCGGCGCTCCGTTCACCACCGTCGCGGCGGCGCTCGCGCTGGCCGCGATCCTGGTCTCCACCGCGTTCATCGAGGGCCTGGAGGACTCCTGGAAGGCCGGCCTTCCGTTCTTCGCGCTGCTCGTCGTCGTGTACCGCTTCGGCGCCCGGCGCTACGAGACCGCGGAACCACTGCCGGACAGCACGCTGCCGCCAGAGGGTCGCGACACCCGCCTTCCTGGCACTCACGGCGAGGCGCCGCTCGCCGACAAGTCGCCCAAGCGGCCCTGAGCCACGCAAGGCGGACGGTAGGTGGTGGATGGCGGGTGGCGGACGGCAGGTGGCGGACGGCAGGTGGTGGATGACAGGTGGCGGACGGCAGGTGGTGGATGACAGGTGGTGTGGCGCGGGCGGCGCCAGAGACCGGCCCACGGTCATCCCGCACACACCCCCGTCACGCCGCCGCGCGGCGGCTCAGCCGAACGGACGGTCCCCGGCGATCGCCACGCGTTCGGCGACCCGGGGGTACGGCGCGTAGTCGTTGACGGCGTAGTGCTGGGTCGCGCGGTTGTCCCAGAAGGCGACGTCGCCCGCCTGCCAGCGGAACCGCACCTGGAACTCCGGGACGTGGGCCTGCTGGAAGAGCAGCCGGAGCAGCTGGTCGCTCTCCGGACGCTCGAGGCCGATGATCCGGGTGGTGAAGGAGGTGTTGACGAACAGCATCCTGCGTCCGGTCTCCGGGTGGCGACGCACCACGGGGTGCTGAACGGGCGGGAACTGCTCCTGGAACGGCGCCAGTTGCTCCGGCGGGTAGAAGCGCGCGAAGCCCGGCAGGAAGTCGTGGACGGCACTCGCGCCGTCGATCCGTTCGCGTACCCGGGCCGGCAGGTTGTCGTACGCGGCCGCCATGTCCGCCCACATCGTGTCACCGCCGACGGGCGGCACCTCCCGCAGCTGCAACACGGCGCCCAGGGCCGGGTGTTCACGGAAGGTGACGTCGGTGTGCCAGACGTTCTCGTAGGTGGGAACGGCACCGGCCGACTTGTCGAAGCGGACCACGTCGTCCGCATCACCTGGGGCGAGCAGGGGATTGGTCTCCAACTCACCCCAGTTACGGGCGAATTGGCGCTGCGCGTCGCACGTCAGGTGCTGTCCGCGGAAGAAGAGCACCTTCCATTCGAGGAACGCGCGGTTCAGTTCCTCCCGCACCTCGATGGACAAAGGCCGCGAGAGGTCGAGGCCGCGGATCTCCGCTCCGATGACGCGGCCCTGCGGAATGAGTTCGAAACGCTCGTACGGCCGCTCCCGCACACCGTCCGGCAGGCGATTCAGGATGCGCGTGCCCTCGTACATGCCGTCGGCGGGGATGCGGTGGTCACGCAGGGCTGATGCGGGGGCGACGTCATGAGTGAGCGACATGGCGAACTCCTTGGAAGCTCAAAGAGGGGCCGGCGGCGGACGGCGCGACGCGCCGTTTCCGGGAACCGGTACGGGAATGCTCAGGCCCGAATGCGGAGGCCTACGGCGGATTCAGCGACAGGAAGGCGCCGGGGGCGAACCCACCCGGCCGCGGCGGCGGATAAAGCCGTATCCGCGGGGCGCGCACTCACCGCGGGGGCCGCTGTGCTGCGGCTCATCCTCACGGAAGTTCGAGTGCGTCTGCATGTCGGCCACCATAACGCAGCGACCTGCGGGCCGATACCACGCGTCCATGAGGGGAGATCCGCGCAAGAGCAAGAAGCACGGAGGGAACCCGCCCCCTTGCCACTGCCGGCGCATCTGGAGATGGACGCGCGTCCCAGGCACGCAGGGTGCCCGGCACTGCGTTCGGTGGCTCGTGCGGCACGACCCCCCCGGCCTGGCCCTCAGGGAGCCAGGCCGGATTCAGAAGAGGGTCGCCGGGTCCTACAGACCCAGGTCGCGAGCGACGATCTCCTTCATGATTTCCGTGGTGCCGCCGTAGATGGTGCTGATGCGCGAGTCGAGGTAGTCGTGTGCGATGCGGTATTCGAGCATGTAGCCGTAGGCGCCGTGCAGTTGCAGGCAGCGCCCGACGATGTCGACGTAATTCTCCGTGGCCCAGAACTTCGCCGCCGCGGCGTCCACGGCACTGAGTTCGCCGCGGGAGTGCCTGGCGAGCAGATCGTCGATGTAGGCGCGGCCCACGCGGGCGGTGGTGACCATGTCGGCGAGTTGGAAGCGGGTGTTCTGGAAGGAGCCGACGGTCCGGCCGAACGCCTTGCGCTCCCTGACGTACTCCACGGTCCGCTCCAGCACGCCCTCGATGGACGCCACGGCGTTGGTGGCGATCGAGATCCGCTCCTGGGGAAGGTTGCGCATCAGGGCCTTGAAGCCGGAGCCCTCCTCTCCGAGCAGGTTGGCGGCCGGCACGCGGACGTCCTGGAAGAACAGCTCGCTGGTGTCCTGCGCGTGCAGGCCGACCTTCTCCAGGTTGCGCCCCCGCGAGAAGCCCGGCCGGTCGGCCTCGATGACCAGCAGGCTGATCCCGCCGTGGCGGTCCGGGCCGGTCCGTACGGCGGTGACGACCAGGTCGGCGTTCTGGCCGTTGGAGATGAAGACCTTGCTGCCGTTGACCACATAGTCGTCGCCGTCCCGGACCGCGGTGGTGGCGATGCCGGCCAGGTCGCTCCCGGTCCCCGGCTCGGTCATCGCGACCGCGACGATGAAGCTGCCGGCGGCGATCCCCGGCAGCCAGCGGGCCTTCTGCTCGTCGTCGGTCAGGTCGGTGAAGTAGGGCACGACGATGTCGCTGGAGAGACCCACCCCAGCGAGGCCGTCCGACACGGGATGGCGGGAGAACTCCTCGCCGATCACCGCGTTGAAGCGGAAGTCGGTGATCCCGCCGCCGCCGTACTCCTCGGGGATGTTGAAGCCGAGGATGCCGGCCCGGGCGGCCTCCTCGAAGAGTTCGCGGTCGACCTTGCCCTCCGTCCGCCACCGCTCGGCGTGCGGCGCGGCGTGCTTGTCGACGAACGCGCGAACCGTCTCTCGCAGGAGTTCGTGGTCGTCGTCGTAGAGCGACCGTTCGCCGAAGATCGTACTGGTCATCATGACTCCGATCTGAAGTGATCTCGTACATGCGGAAGGAAGAGAGCAGGGGGACGAGGGCGGAAGAGGGAAGCAGCGAGGTGAGCGGTCAGCCCGTCGGGACGAGTACGGGCTTCAGCGCCAGGCCGGCCTGCTGCTCGGCGACCGCCCGGTCGAAGTCGCCCAGGCCGTACGTGGTCACCAGCTCGTCGAGAGGCAGTCGCCCCTGCCTGTAGCGCCGGATCAGTGCGGGCACGAGGTGCGACGGCTCGGCATCGCCTTCGACGCAGCCGCGCAGTTGGAGACCTCGCATCATCAGGGCGCGCACGTCGATGGCGGCCGTCGTGGGTCCGAGGCCGACCACGGCCAGCGCTCCGCGAGGCCGCAGCAGAGCGAGTGCGCGCGCCACCGACTCGGGGCGCCCCGTGGTGTCGAGCGCGTGGGTCAGTGGAGGAAGGGGGTCGTCCAGCGAGGCAACGGCTGTCGCTCCGAATCGGACGGCGAGTTCGCGGCGGGCGGGGAGGGGCTCCGCCACCACCACATCCACTCCCTCGGACAGGGCGGTGAGTACGGCCGCGGTGCCGACCGCGCCACCGCCGATCACGAGGAGCCGGTCGCCCGGAGCAGGCCGCAGGACATTGAGCACCGCTCCCGCGCCGGTCAGGAATCCGCATCCCAGCGGGGCGGCAATCTCCGGTGGCACGTCGCCGACCGGCACGCACGACCGGGCGTCGGTCAGCGCGGCCGCGGCGAACGACGACTGCCCGAAGTGGGCGCCGAAGACCGGCTCGTCGCCGACGCGGATCGTCGGTGACCCGTCGATCCGCCGCCCCGATCCGTTGAGCGCGCTCGCCAGGTCGCAGTACGCCGGATGACCGGCCCGGCACTGCCCGCACCGGCCGCAGGACGCGAAGGAGATCACGACCCGGTCTCCTACGGCGAGGGTGTCGACCGCCGGGCCCAAGCGCTCCACGACGCCGCATCCTTCGTGGCCGAGCACTGCGGGCCGGTCCCCGAGCCTTTTGCGGGTGACGAGGTCCGTGTGGCAGACGCCGACCGCCTCGATCCGGACGATCACCTCGTCGGAGCGCGGGTCGTCCAGTTCGGCTTCGACGATCTGGGTGGGTCCGGGGCCGCGCGAGAGCAGCACCGCGGTCCTCATTCGCGTTCCAGGCCGAAGTAGAAGGGGCGGCCCTCCGCGAGCACGAGGCCGGGCTTGCCGTTCATCACGCCCATGAGGGTGTTGTCGTCCACGCGCTTGAAGTGGTCGAGCACGGCCATGCCGTCGTACACCATCGTGGCGGTCACCTCGCCGCGGAACTCGACGTTCCAGAGGCTGGCCTCGCCCTTGCCCGCCTTGGTGTCGGAGTAGAGGCTGCCGTCCTCGGCCCGGCAGATCAGCGGCTTGGCGTCGTCGAGCGCGTCGAACCGCTTGCCGTGCCACCGGCCGGAGGCCAGTACCTTCTCGATGGGGTGGCCGGTCAGGAGGGCGAAGCCGCGCCAGGGGCCGAGGATCGACGACGCGTCGACGACCTGGAGATCCGCCCACAGGGCCTCGAGTTCACTCGGGTCGACCGGACCCGTCGCGGCCCGCAGTGCCCGCCACCGCTCGCCCACGGGCGGCGTGTCGCCGCTCATCGCACGCCGAGCCGGCGCAGCAGGGACAGTTGTCCGTTGGTGCGGCGAACGAAGCGCTCCACCGCGCTCTGCCCGGGCTTCGGCGGTCCGAGCGGCAGGAGCCGCTGCGTGGCCACCGTCTGGCTCTCGGTGTACTTGCGGATTCCCTCGGCCCCGTGGCGTCTGCCGAGTCCGCTGTCGCCCATGCCGCCCATCCCGGCCTCGATGCTGCCGGCCGCCGCGGCGGCACCGTCGTTGATGTTGACCGACCCTGCGCGGATCCGCACCGCCATCCGCCCGGCCTCGCGGGAGTCCTTCGACCAGATCGACGCCGACAGTCCGTAGGTTCCTTGGTTGGCCAGGCCCACCGCCTCACTGTCGGCTCCGTAGGCGTAGAGCGAGAGCACCGGGCCGAACGTCTCTTCGTCCCATACCGCCATCCTCGGCGTGACGCCTTCGAGGACGGTCGGTTCGTAGAAGAGCGGGCCGATGTCGGGACGGGCGCGGCCGCCCACGAGTACGGTCGCCCCCTCGGTCACCGCGCCGTCGACATGTGCCTCGACGGCGTCGAACTGCGCCGCCGACGTCAGTGACCCGATGTCCGCCGAGTAGTCGTAGGACTGCCCGAGCCGAAGCGCCCGCGTCGCCCGGACGAGCTCGGTGCGGAAGGCGTCGTAGATCTTTTCGTGCACGTAGACGCGTTCGATGTGGATGCACATCTGTCCGGTGTTGGCGAAGGCCGCCACCACCGTGCCGGCCGCCGCGGCGGTGATGTCGGCGTCCTCCCGCACGATCAGCGGGTTCTTGCCGCCGAGTTCGAGGGAGGCGCCGACCAGTCGCCTCGCGGCACGCTCCGCGACGGTGCGTCCGGTGGCGGTCGATCCGGTGAAGCAGACGAAGTCGACGGCGTCGACCAGGGCGGTCCCCACCACGGCCCCGGTGCCGGTCACGATCTGCCACAGCTCGTCCGGCAGCCCGGCCTCCGCCATCAGGGCACGTGTCCACAACATGGTCAGCGCGGTCTGCGAATCCGCTTTGGAGACCACGGCGTTGCCGGCGGTCAGGGCCGGCAGGACATCGCCGACACCGAGGTAGAGGGGGTAGTTCCACGGGGAGATGACGCCGACGACGCCCTTCGGCACGCGTACCTCTTTGACCTTCGTCAGGCCGGGCACCATTCCGCGCACGGGGCGGGGGGCCAGGTAGTGCCGGGCACACCGCGCGTAGTGTCTGGCGATCGCCGCGACCTGGGCCACCTCCTGCCAGGCGTGATAGCGCGCTTTTCCGGTCTCCCACTGGATCAGGTCGATCACCTGGTCCTGCCGTTCCAACAGCAGGTCGTGGAAGGCGAGTACCACATCGGCGCGGCGCCTCAGCGGCGTCCCCGCCCACTCCGGCTGGTCCGCGCGGGCACCGGCCACGGCCGCCGTGACGTCCTGCGGCGTGCACGCGGGTACAGCCGCGATCGGCGCCAGGTCGAACGGTGCGACCGCGGTCACGGGCTCGGCACTGCCGGGCCCTCGACGTGACGCGTCCCGGCGCACCCACGCGTACCACTGCGCGATCAACTCGTCCGTCACCCAAGCGGGTCGAGAGCTCTGTGTCATAGCGCTGTCGGGCGCCGGGCCGTCAGACGCCGAGCTGTCGGGCGCTGGACTGTCAGGCGCGGGGATCTGGTCCTGCTCCGTGGTCATGCGGGCTCCTCGGTCGTACGGGACTGGTTCGAACCGGAATGCCGTGGCCCCACGTCCGGTTCGCCCGGCGCGGATCCGGCGGGCCGGGGGCCTGGGCCGGCGATGGTCCGTCGGTCACGTCGATGCCCTTGTCGACGGCAGCGCACCTCGCTATGTTAATCAGAAATCACATCCTGGAACAAGCTCTGAAACGTGCCGGCAACGCCAACACCGCGTCATACAAGGCTAGATGGGCCGCACGTCCTACCAGGAAGGCGAGCAAGTCAATGCACAATCTCAGCCGCAGAAGAGTCCTTTCCCTCGGTGCCGCGCTGGGGCTCGTGAGCGCGACGAGTACCACCAACGCATGGGCGTGGTCGCCGGCGGGCTCGGTCGCCGGCACCGGCACGGGCACCGACCCGGAATACGTGTGGGACGACGAGGTGGACCAGTTGGTGGCCTCGCTCCTCGACAACGGCCAGGTGCCGGCGGTCAACACCGCGATGGCGTCGTGGGTGAACAACAACGACCCACTGCCCAGTGGCCTGCCGGCCGACCTCACCGCATACCTCCAGAAGGTCAACAAGCTGCCCTCGTGGGCGGACCCCGCCAAGCTGGCTCGCGCCGCCGACTTCAACCGGCGCAAGGACACGTACCTGTTCCTGCTGTACGGGCTCGGCAGCGGGATCATGAGCACCGTGATCCCGCGGGAGGCCAGGAGCGTCTACTGGTCCGCGGGCGGCGCCAACATGCAGGACCGCGCGGCCAAGACGTTCACGTTCGGCTACGACCTGGCCCAGCTGAAGGGCTTCGAGCCGACGGGCCAGTTCGTGGTCACGGCCAACAAGACGCGTGTGGTGCACGCCGCGGTGCGTCACCTGCTGCCGCAGTCGCCCCATTGGGCGGCGGTCACGGACGAGCGCGTCCCGATCAGCAACGCCGACATCCTGGTCACCTTCCACAGCCTGGGCACGTTCGTGCGCAGGAAGCTGCTCGACTGGAAGGTCCCGTTCTCGGCCGGGGACCAGGACGCCTTCCTGCACAGTTGGCAGGTCGCGCTGCATCTGCTCGGCGTGCGGGACGAGTACATCCCCAAATCGTGGGCCGACGCGGAAGCGCAGTCGGGGCAGGTGCTCACACCGATCCTCGCCCCGACGACCGAGGGCATCGAACTGGCCGAGGACCTGCTCGGGCTGACCGCCCAGGTCGACCTGGGCGTCACGCGGGGATTCCTCAACGAGTTCGTGCGCTACGTCCTCAGCGACGAGATCGGCGACTGGCTGGCGCTGAAGCGCGACTACGCCTCGGCGGCACTGATCCGCACCGCATGGCCGGCCTTCATCCTGTTCCGCGAGGGACTGTCGCCCGTCGCGCCCGGCGCCTTCTACGTCTTCGACCAGTTCGTACGCGCCTTGGCCATGCTGTTCCTCAACAAGGGCACCTCGGGGACGACCACCCCCATCGTGATCCCGACGGGGAACAGAGCGGCCTCCTGAGTACCCGGACCGATCGTGTGGAGGCCCGTCCCGCGGCGCACCGGCCGTGGGGCGGGCAGCTGCCCGCTCCCCGCCCGGAAACGCAGGCTGCGCTCAGAGGCCCGGGCCCGGCCCCGGGCCTCGGGCTCTCCTCACATACCCAGGGCGCCCGCGACCAGGCTGGTCACGGCGGCCCGGTGGTCAGGGCTGTCCTGCCATCGCAGTCTCCGCCCGGCCTCGACCACCACGCCGAACCCGGCGTGCACCAGCACCCTGGCCTGACGCGGGTCCAGCTCCGGACGCGCCGCTCGCAACTGCTGCTCCCAGACGGCGATGTGCTCACGCTGCGCAAGGATCAAGGGGCGCTGCAGGTCGGCCGGCAGGCCGACGAACTCGGCTTCGGCGACGCTCGTGAGGGCGGTGTGCTCGAAGCTGTAGGCCACGTAGGTCGCCGCCAGCGCCGCGACGGCGTCATGCGGATCGGTCACCTTCTGCAGACTCCGGTCCACCGCCTGAGTCAGCAGTCCCGCCGCCTGCAGGCATGCCGCCGCCAGGATGTCGACCTTGCCCGGGTAGTGACGGTAGAGCGCGGACGGGGCCAGCCCCACCGCCTGGGCGATCTGGCCGTTCGTGACGTTGGCGAACCCGTCCCGGGCGAACAGCGGGACGGCGGCCGCGAGGATCTCCGCGCGCCGCGAGCGCGGCACCGGCAGGGCCGGCAGCTCGACGGAGCGCTCGCTCCCCGTGGCGGGTACGGGGTCGGTCGCGATCACGCGCAGGGCGCACCCCAACAGCAGTTCCTCGACCCGACGTTGAGCGATGGAGGTGCGATGCATCGTGATGGACCCGATCGCGCCGAGAGCGGCCGCGACCCGCAGCTGCTCCTCGGACCGCGGTTCCTCGCGCCGCACCGCCTCGGTGACCCGCCCGACGACGTGCCCGAACTTCGCTCTGAGGAGCCGGCGGTCCTCACGGTCGAGGTATCTGGCCTCCCACCGGTACACGCCGCCCGACGCGCGATGCGCGAGGGTGACGCGGATGAGGGCGGTGAGCACGTCTGCCGGGGCCGCCTCGGGCGGCATCTCGTCGAGTGCGCCGACGAGCCGGTCCACCATGACATGCGCGCACTCGGCGAACAGTGCGTACTTGTTCGGGAAGTGCCGGTACAGGGCCGTGGCGGTGATGCCCACACCGGCGGCGATCTCCTCCATGGACGCCGCGTGGTAGCCGCGCTCGCTGAAGAGCCGGCCGGCCGCCTCGACGATGAGCTGCCTGCGGTTGCGGGGGCGAGTGGCCGCGCTCGGCTCGGCGGTCATGAACGCACACACGCATGCGGAGACAGGGCCATACGGCCCAGTCAATCACACGTCGAGCAGGTCCCGGGGCCAACCGCGCGCGGACCCTGCGACATGCGGTCCCGAGACGCCACCCATGTGATTTTCCATTAACAAAATGCGTCGCGACGCTTCTCGAACCACGGCACTGAACGGCACAATGCCGCAGCGGCCACCGATCGATACGACACCTGAGGAGTCACCCATGTCGACCGACACGGCTCCCGCCTGGTCCTTCCGGCACCACTGGATGTCCCAGGCGGCCACCCACGCGATGATGCGACCCGACAAGCCGGCGCTGCGCCATCTCGGGGAGACCACGACCTGGGCGCAGTTGTCGCGGCGCTCGCTGCAACTGGCCGCCGCGCTCGCCGACCGGGGCGTCGCCGCGGGTGACCGCGTGGCCATGCTCACGCTGAACCATCCATGGTTCGTGGAAAGCGTGTTCGCGGCGAACAGCCTGGGGGCCATGGCCGTGCCACTCAGCTTCCGGCTCGCGCCGCTGGAACTCGACCACATCCTGGCCGACTGCACGCCCTCGGCGATCGTCGTCGACGCGCATCTCCTGCCGCTGCTCCAGGCAGCGCCGAACGCCACGTCGATCGGCACGGTCGTCGTCATCGGCGACTCGGGCGAGGCCGAGGCCGAGGCCGAGGCCGAGGGCCGTACCGCGTACGAGGAGTTCCTGTCGGCGCACGAGCCGATGGAACTGCCCGACATCAGCGAGGAGTCGACCGCGCTGATCATGTACACCTCGGGCACCACCGGCCGGCCGAAGGGGGTGATGCTGTCCCACCGCAACATGCAGGTACAGGCGATCACGTGCATCCGCGCGATGGAGATGTTCGACGACTCGGATGTCGGCTTCCTCACGGCGCCCTTCTTCCACATCGCGGGTCTGGGGTCGATCGTGGCGAACTTCCTGGTGGGAAGCACGGTCGTGATCCATCCGCTGGGCGCCTTCGACCCGCGGGCGGTGCTCGACGCCTATGAACGCGAAGCCGCCACCATCGTGTTCAACGTTCCGCAGCAGTGGGACCTGATCTGCGCCCAGCCCGACATCGACAAGCGTGACCTGAAGCTGCGGATCATCAGCTGGGGTGCCGCCCCCGCGAGCGATGCGACCCTGCGCGCCATGGGAGAGAAGTTCCCCGCCGCGCTCAACGTGGCGGTGTTCGGCCAGACCGAGACCTCGCCGATCACCTGCGTGCTCCGCGGGGAGGACGCGCTGCGCAAGCTCGGCTCGGTCGGCCGGCCGATCCCGGGCATCCAGTACCGCATCGTCGACGCGGACATGCACGACGTCGCCGTGGGTGAGGTCGGTGAGATCGTCTACCGCGGGCCCACGGTGACGCAGGGGTACTGGAGGAAGCCGCAGGAGACCGCAGAGGCCTTCGACGGAGGGTGGTTCCACTCCGGTGACCTGGTCAAGCGGGACGACGAGGGTTTCGTCTGGGTGGTCGACCGCAAGAAGGACATGATCATCAGTGGCGGCGAGAACATCTACTGCGCCGAGCTGGAGAACGCCGTCGCCGCGCACCCCTCCGTTCGGGAGGTCGCGGTGATCGGCAGGTCCGACGAGCGCTGGGGTCAGGTGCCGGTCGCCTACGTCACCCTCGTCCCGGGAGCCGAGCTGTCGCTGCGCGAGCTGACGGAGTTCCTCGTAGGAAGGCTCGCCTCTTTCAAGTGGCCGAAGGACCTCGTGCTCGTTGCCGAGCTTCCCCGCAACGCGGGCGGCAAGGTGCTCAAGCCCTTGCTCCGCACCCGGGACGCGGAAGGGGCCGGCGTCAGTGAGCGGTGATCGACTTCGCTCGACGTGACCTCGCGCGGGTCATCGCTCCCAGGCTCGCCCCCGTACGACGCGGTACGGCGACCGCCCCGCCCGTGCCGCGGCGAGTGCCTCCTCGACCGGCGGCCCGAACCCGTCCCAGTTGCTCGCCGACCAGCTGTCCCCCGTGCACACGATCTCCCGCCCCTCCCCGGCGTCGACGTGCACGAACGTGCCGGTGACCACCGCTACCACCAGGTCGTCCACCGCCTCCAGCAGGCCGTCGGAACCGCTGTCACAGGCATCGCAACCACAGTCCGGAAGCTGTTCCAGACTCACAGCGGGCTCCCCCGCCCCCACCACGAGGACCGTCCGGGCAACCTCGTCGATGGCCGAGAACCCGAACACGAGAGGTACCGCGTCCGCGCGCACCGGGTGCAGACGGACAGCACCGCTCACCGCCACGCCCGGCCCACGGCGCCAGATCCCCGCCGGATCCGTGACCGTCTCGACCTCGGCCAGCCCGAGCCGCGACAACGCCTGTGTCCAGGCGTCGGCCCGGGCAGCGAGAACGCGGTACTTCTCCGGCTCCGAACACCGCGAGTACTCCTCGTCCCGTACTTCGCCGTCAGGATGCGGATCGGGCCAGGGCGGGGTGTCCACCCCAGTGACGGCGAATGCCTCGTCGACAGCCCGGCCGAGCCCCTTCAGATCCATACCGGCACTTTACGTCGCGGAGCCGGGACGGCCGTCGCCGGCGACCTGGGGCACTTCGACAGCGCGAGCACCCCACGACGCGTCCCCGGGCATCACGCACCTCGCCAACTCCTGCGGCTAAATGGCCTGTTCGGCGCTGAACTGCGAACGACAGCAGGCAACCTACTCACCGGGAGCGGTGACGCGAGTGATCGCGGACTCGACGGCAGCGATGCGGTCGGCCACCAGTCCCAGCGCGGCGACCGCGCGGACGGCAGGGTCTCCGTCGGCGCCCCCGAGGGTGCGGGCGCGGACGTGGGCGGCCTTCAGTTCCGTCCAGCGTTCGGCCTGCTGGGGCGCGAGGGTGCCGCGCAGTTCGGCGAGCTTGAGGAGGTTGGCCTCGGCGCCCGTGGTGAGCGTCTGGGCCTGGGCCGCGTAGTGGTCGTCGAGGACGGCGGAGAGTTCGGCGTCGTTCATCGCCGGCTCGATCCGGGCCGCGATCTTGTTCATGTCGCGGTAGGAGCCCTGGAGTTGGAAGCGCGGTTCGGTGCGGGCGTCCTCGGACTGCGCCGCCGAGGCGATGTAGGCGGCGTTGACCGTCAGGAGGGTCGTGCGGGCGGTGAGCAGGTGGCGCAGCACCGCGACGATCCGCTCGGTCTCGGCCGGGGCGAACGGGTGGCTGAGCCCGTCGGTACGGGCGGCGGGCCCGCGCCCGCCGGGTCGAGCGCCCGAGGACGGTCCGTCGGCGGCGAGGCGGAGGAGGGCGTCGAGCTCGGCGCGGTCGCGGCCGGCGAGCGGCGCCAGGTGGTCGTTCGCGGTGAGCGCGTTCTCGACGAAGCTGACGGCGAAGGCGTCCTGCCTGCCGGTCAGGACATCGCCGAGGTTCCACACGTCGGCGCGGTTGGCGAGCATGTCGGGGATGCGGAAGAGGGCACCGGACTCGGTGTAGGGGTTGCCGGACATGCAGACGGCGAACCGCTTGCCGCGCAGGTCGTACGTACGTGACACGCCGTTCCGGACACCGTCCATGCGGCGTTGGGCGTCGCAGAGCGCGATGAACTTCTGGAGGAGTCCGGGCGAGGTGTGCTGGATGTCGTCGAGGTGGAGCAGGACGTTGTTCCCGGCCTCCAGGGCGAAGTTGATCTTCTCGACCTCCTGGCGTGCCGTCGCGTCGGGGGCCTGGGCGGGGTCGAGGGAGGTGACCTGGTGGCCGAGGGCGGGGCCGTTGACCTTCACCAGGAGCATGCCGAGGCGTTCGGCGACGTACTCGACGAGGGTCGACTTGCCGTAGCCGGGCGGCGATACGAGCAGCAACAGACCGCCGTCCGTCCCGAGTTGGCGGGTGAGGTTGTCGCCGATCAGCGGCAGGTACACCTCGTCGATGAGGCGGCTGCGGACGAAGGCCGGCAGGACGTGCGGGCGGTGCTCGTCCAGACGCAGAGCGGCGCGCTCCGCGGCGACGAGGGCGGCGCGGCGGGACTGGTAGGTGCGGAAGCCCGGGACGGCCCGTTCACGGAACTGGCGTGTGCGGGTGAGGAGTTCATCGAGGCGGAGGGTGATGCGGCGGCCGTCGAGACGCGGGTGGGTGCCGAGGAGCCCGTCGACGGTGACGGTGAGCGGAGCGTCGTTGTCGTAGCGGGCGAGGCCGGGGCAGACCTCGACGGCGACGGCTTCGGGGAGGTCGGTGTCGCCCTCTCCGGTCGAGGCGGCGTACGAGGACAGCCAGGCCTCGGCCAGGGAGCGGCGGGCGGCGGGGTCGGTGACACCGGCGAGGTCGGCCTCGTAGGCCGAACTGTCCACCGCACGACGGAACTTGTCGAGGAACGTACGGGTGGCGGCCGAGGTGACGAAGCCGTCGGGTGCGGAGGTCAGCTCCTCGAAGAGGTAGTCGGCGGCCGGGGCGTCCCCGATGCGGGCGGCCAGTTCGGCACACCAGTCGGCGATGACCGGGGCCAGGCCGAACGTGTCGCGGGCGCGGGCGAGCGAGACGGCGCGGCGGGTCCACTGCTCGCGCTCGCCCTCGTCCGCCCCGAACGCCCAGAACTGCTGGGCGGCGGCGCGGGCGGCGGGTGTGTGGCGCAGCAGTCCGGCACCGGAGCGCAGCCGCAGCAGGGCGGTGAGGATCACGGTCGCGTCGTGGTCGTGCACGCCGCGTTCATAGCCTTCGTCGTAGGACTTCTCGGCCGCGGTCCGCACCAGGGCGCGCAGGTCGTCGGCGGCGAGGAGCGCATCCGCGCCGTGCTCGGCGAGCAGGCGGGCGGCGAGGTGCTCGGCGCGGTAGACCGTCTCGTTCTCCGAGGGGAGCAGCTGGGTCCAGTAGGGCCGCAGTTCGGTGAAGTCGGGGTCGGTGACGGGCGCGCGGTAGTCGGTGCCGCCCAGGGCTATGGCCATGCCGTCCCCGTGGGGGACGAGGGTCAGTTCCTGCGGCTGGGCGTTGACCGGGAAGCGGTGGCGGCCGAGGCGGACGGCGGTGCCGCCGTCGGTGTAGAGGTCGGTGCGGTCGCGCAGGGTGCGCAGGGCGTGCCGGCGGGCGACGGCCAGGCGGCCGTCGAGTTCTTCGGCGCGCACCTGGTCGTCGAGGGTGCGCAGTTCGTCGATGGTGCGGCGGACCTTGGCGACCCTCGGGTCGGACGCCAGGTATGTGGTGATGTCGTCGGGTGAGGCGAGGGCGGCCAGCCGGCGGGTGACGGTCTCCATGACGCGGTGCGCGGAGACCGCGAGGCGTTCGGTGTGCCGGGCGCGGGCGTCGGCGAGGGTCTGTTTGCGGGCGGCGAACGCCTCGTGGATCTCGGTGCGCTTGGCTTCGAGGCCGGCGAGGAAGTCGTCGGAGTCGGCGAACCGGCCCTCCAGTGACTCCAGTTGGAGGAGCAGGCGGGCGATGTGGTCGTCGCAGGACTGCGGGGTGTCGGCGACGGCGAGCGCGCCGCTGACGGCCTGGCCGAGCAGCGAGAACTCGGCGGCGAACTCGGCGCGCCCCTCGTTCACGGTCAGCTCGCGGCGGCGTGCGTCGAGTGTGGCGCGGGCCCGGTTGACGCCGGCGAGGACTTCGGCGATGCGCTCCAGGATGCCGGTGCGCACGGTCGTTTCGCCGACGTCGAGGCCTGTGACGATGTCGGTCACCGTCTGCAGCTGCTCGGCGAGGTCGGCGACGCGGGCGGCGAGCGGGGCCGCCTCGGCGGCCGTGTGAAGCCGAGCGGCCTCGGCGGTGAGCTCCTCGATGTCGGCGTGGTGGTCGGCGAAGGCGTCCGGGCGCGCGAGGAAGGTGACGGCGCGGGTGGCGGCCGCGGCGATGTCCCCCGCGAGGTCGTCGGCGAGGGTGTCGATGCGGTCGACGTCCGCATACCTGAGTTCCTTGAGGGTGAGCAACCGGCCCTGCGCTCCGCGCAGTTCGGTGATGCGGCCGACCCATTCGTGGGCACTTCGCGGCACCTCCCCCCGGATCCTGCGTACCAGGCCCGCGATGTGCGAGGCCGCGTCGGCGAGCGCGTCGGCGGCCTGCCGGGTCAGCGTCCGGACCGTCTCGTACTCGGCAAGGACCTGTCGCGCCGTAGCCCGCATGGCCTCCAACGGTCCGTTCATGGCGCCGAGTTCGGGGTCAGTGAGCCAGTGGTAGGTGTCGGCGGCGCGCTCGCAGGACGCGGCGAGCGTCTCGTAGGCGTTCGCGGTGGGGGCGTGCGCGGTCCCGGCGACGGCGCGGGCGACGGACAGGCAGTCGGAGATGCCCCGTACGAGATCGGCGTTGCCGATGCGGGTCAGCGTCTCGTCGCCACCCGGCGCTTCGGCGGGGTAGGTGTCGGCGGTGAACGGAGTGTGCCACGTCTGGAGCGGGTGCACGCGTGCCGGCTCATCGGTCTCGTCGGACCGGAGCAGCACGAGGGTGCCGTCGTCGAAGACGGCGTGGCCGCGGCAGGTGAGCGGGGCAGCGACTTCCTTGCGGATCACGTTGTACGGGAGCAGCAGGGTGCGGCCCGCGGCCCGGGCGCGGAAGACGTACAGGACGTCCTCGCCGTTCGGTGAGCGCACCGTCCTGTCGTAAGCCAGGCCCGTGGTGTCGAGCGCGTCGAACGTCTTGTGCGTGCCGGTGGCCAGGCAGTAACCGCCGGGGAAGAGGATGCCCTGGTCGTCGGGGAGGACACGGCAGCCCTGGCCGATGCCGTCGAGGCGTGCGACGGTCTTGGTGAGGGTGCTGAAGACCAGGTGGCGCCAGGTGTCCTCCTTGTACGGGCGGATGCGCAGCAGGATCAGGGGGCCGACGCGTGCGTGCGCGATGTCGGCGTCCGCGAGGGACTGCAGCGGCTCGTCGACCGGTTCGGAGTGGATGCAGTCACCGGTCTCGGTGTCGTCCTCGGCCTTGACGGTCAGGGCGCCGCCGACGGTGGACACGTACACCTCTCCGCCGATGGAGACGTGCGGGTGACGCCCCGGAACGTGGTCCTCGCGGGCCGCGTCCCGCCAGGTGACGCCGTGTGCGGGCGGCAGCACGTCATCACGCTCGCCGCGCGCGTCGAGGAACCGCACGCCACCGCGGCCGTCGTGCTCCCAGCGCAGCACGCGGATGTCGTCGGCCTTCTCGCCTGTCTGGAAGACGGCGAGCAGCTTGCCCTCGACATCGCGGAGTTGAAGGAGTCTTGCCTGGCGGTAGTAGCGGAAGAGCGCGGCCAACTCCGCCACGAACGCGGGGTCGTCGAGGAGGCCGGGGACGGCATCGTCGGGCAGCCGGGCCAGGTCGCGGTCGTGGAGGGTGAAGACGTCGCCGATGTCGGGTGTGCGGACGCCCGGCGAGGTGCGCAGACCGAGCAGCAGAACGTCCCCCACGGCGACGACGTCGCGCGCGAGCCGCGGCTCGTCGGTGCGCACGGCCTCGCTCGCGGCGAGCGTCAGGTCGGTGGAGCCGAACGCGGCGACGCGGCGGTCGTTGAGCGCCGTGGCGCGGTCGGTCAACTCCTGTGCCTGAAGTGCGAGTCGATCGCGCAGGACTTCGTACGTGCCCGCGTCCAGGCCGGTCCGCGGTTCCGTTCCGGTGGCCATGCCCGGTCTCCCTTTCCGGCTCTGCTGCTACGTGTGCAGGCGCTTGGGCACGCCCGGACCCGCGGACCTCGATACCGCGGCCCGGGCGCGATTCGCTGGGCTGATCAGTTCCTGCGCGATCCGTTCAGCTCGGCGAGCGGCAGGTCCGCGATGCCCAGCTGACCTGCCTTGTCGAGCAGTTCACGCACCTGCCCGGCCTGCTCTCCACCGCCCTTCATGAGCCTCATCAGCAGCGCGGAGACGGTGAGGTTCTGCGCGGGCGAAGAGACCGAGCCGAGAATCTTCGCGATGTCCTCGGTGAAGCTCTCGGTGCCGTCCAGCCACGGCTTGGCCAGCGCCTGCGCGGTCTCGGAGTGCTGGACGAAGGCGTCTACGCCCTTGCCGAGCGCGATCGAGGACACCAGCCGGTCGAAGAAGACGGACTCGCCGCCGACGATGTTGATGTCCGCGTTCTCCAGGCCGGTCGCAAGCACCGTCGCCTGGGCCTCGGCGACCTGCCGCTGCACGTCCAGGCCCGCGAGCCGGATCTCCTTCTCGGCCTGCAGGCGCAGCCGGTACTCCTCGTGCCCGCGCGACGCCTCGTCCAGGGCGGCCATCGCGACGGCTTTCTGATTGATGCCCTCGGCCTCCGCCTTCAGCTTCTCCGCGATGGCGGTCGCCTCGGCCAGCGCCTTCGCGCGGGCCCCCTCCGCCTCGGCGCGCATCCTGGCCTCGGTGGCCTCCGCCTCGGCACGGCCGGCCTTCTCGGTGACCTCGGCCTCCTTGTCGCGTACCTGCACCTCGGCGAGCCCGGCGGCCGCGCTCTCCGCCTGAATGCCGGCGGCGAGCTTGAGCTTGGCCTGCGCCTGCAGATCGGCCGACTTCAACTCGGCCTCAGCGAGAGTGAGTTGTTCGGCCGCCCGGTGGGTGGCGGCCTGCTCGGCCGCCTCCGCGGCCTTGATGTCCTTGACGAGCTTCTCCTGCGCCTCGGCCTCCGCCGCGATGATGACGGCCTGCCGCCCGCGCTCGGCCTCCTCGACCGCGCGCAGTTTCTTGATCGACTCCTCCTGCTCGGCCACCGTGCGGTCCACGGCGACCCGCTCACGCACCACCTCGGCGATCTCCCGCTTCTCCGCCTCGACCTCCTTGTCGGCGGCGATCTTCGTCAGCTGTGTCTCCCGCTCCCGTGCGATGACCTCCAGCAGGCGGTCCTTCTCTATGCGCTCGTTCTCGACGGCGATGACCCGCTCGCGGTTCTTCTGCGCCACGGCGACCTCACGGGCCTGGTTCTCGCGCTGCACACCGAGTTTCTCCTCCGTGGCGAGGAACGCGCCCTGCGAGCGCAGCCGCTCCTCCTCCACCACCCGCGCCGTCTCGGCCTCCTCACGCGCCCGAACGGTGTCGATCTCCCGCTTCTGCTTGATCTCGGCGTCGGCCTGGCGGCGCTCCAGCTCCAGGATGGTCTCGCGGGCGTCGACGTTCTGCCGCGTGATCTCCTTCTCCTCCGTCCGCTGGAACTCGTTCGTGCGGACGTGCTCGATGGTCGTCAGCTCGGTGATCTTCCGGATGCCCTGCGCGTCGAGGACGTTGTTCGGGTCGAGCTGGGACAGCGGCGTCTGCTCCAGGTAGTCGATGGCCGCGTCCTCGAGGTGGTAGCCGTTCAGGTCCACACCGATGACCTCGATGATGCGGAACCGCAGCTCCTCGCGCTTGGTGTACAGATCGGTGAAGTCCAGTTGCTTGCCGACCGTCTTGAGCGCCTCGGAGAACTTCGCGTGGAACAGCTCCTGCAGCGTCTTCTGGTCGCTCGCCCGCTGGGTTCCCACGGCCTGGGCGACCTTGATGACGTCCTCGACGGTCTTGTTGACCTTCACGAAGAACGAGATACGGATGTCGGCACGGATGTTGTCCTGGCAGATCAGCCCGTCCCGGCCGGTCCGGGTGATCTCGATGGCCTTCACCGAGATGTCCATCACCTCGGCCTTGTGCAGCACCGGCAGCACGACCTGCCCGGTGAACGTCACGTCCACCTTGCGGATCTTCGAGACGATCAGAGCCTTGCCCTGCTCCACCTTGCGGAACAGCCGGGTGAACACGAGCAGCAGCGCGGCGACGACGATCAGGACAACGACGACGGACACGCCGATGCCCACGGAGGTGGCATCCATGATGAAGTCCTTTGGATTCAGGGACAGTTGACGCCCCTGGATGAAGAAGGAGAGAGACATGCCGGGGCAGCGGTGCGGCACCGCCCGGGTGGGACCCGCGGGACAGCGGGGCGGGCCGCGCCCGCCCTCTCAGCGGCCCTGTTCCCTCAGGGCCCTGCCGCCAGGGAGGGGTCCCTCACGACCGCCGGGCGTGGCCCCGACACCACGTCGGAGCGAGCCGGGTCCGTCGGCGGCTCGGCCGGCGAGCCCATGAGGCGGCGGGCCACCCACCGGCCGAGCACGGGCGAGCCGATCAGCAGCACCGCTTCGAGTGCGGCATGCGTCATTCCGTCCGGAGCGACCCGCTCGGCCAGCGTCGAACCGGTCACCGTGGCGACCCACGCGACGGCGATCACCAAGGAGACGGCGCCGGCAACGGGCACTCCCCCGAGCCCCCACGCGTCCAGCTCGACATCGGCATCGAACGCATCGGCCCCGACCCTGCCCAGCGCGACCGACACCCAGAACCCGCAGGAGACAATGAGCGCGGCGGTGAAGAGCAGTCCCGGAAAACCGACCGCCGCAGCGACGAACTCCCCCATCCCCCGACCCCCGTTCGGTACACCCCTCGGCTCCGCCCTGGTGCCGGGCCTCGCTCGCGAAGCCCGGCACCAGGGTCGGCCCCCGTTCCTGCCACACCCATCCTGAGGCGTCTGCGACGCCCGGCGCATTGCCGTACACCGGCAGTCTTTATGACTCTTTGATGCCGGTGCCGGACGTGACCGGCGCCCCGGCGCCACCCGGCTGAGCCGCTCCGTCGAGTGGCGCCGGGAAGGACGGCACCGTGGCGCGCCAGGAGGCGGCCGCGTCTTCCAGCGCCTCGGCCGCTCCCCCGGTCACCGCCCTCCGACAGGCAGCCGGACCCCAGCAAGCACGAGCCGCATTCACCGCAGGCCAGGAGACAGTCAGGGCCGCGTTGAGGACTTGTACGGTTCCCACCGGTGTGCCGGGAAGTCTGGTCGGCGACGGGAGACAAGTCTCTTCGATGATCGGGGGCGCCGGCCATGGTTCTCGTCGCGAAATCCGGAGTCGCACCGCGCATCGCGGTCCTCCTGCCGGGTCTCGCCGCCCGCACGGTCCTGTCGACATCCGCCCCCTGCCTCACGGTGTTCTCCGCTCGCCGACTGTCTCCCCCGTGCCATCACACCGCCGCCGGTAGCCACCCCGGACGACACCGCGCTGGAGGTCGCCGCCCTCATGGCCCAGGTCCGCAGTCCTGTGGTCGCGGTGGCCGAGAAGACCGGCACGGCACCCACCCGCCCGGAGTGATCACCGCCTCCCACCTGCGGCACGAACTCCTCGACGCCTCAGGCTCCTTGCCCCCACCATGACGGCGGAGCACCTCACCTCGGCCTTCAGTGGCCGATCTCGAACCGGGGTGGCTTGAGGCCTTTGAGGCACGCGGTGTTCGGGGCGGTCGGGGTGTCGAAGAACGAGACGGTGATCTTCTGCGCGCACTTCGACGTGGCGAACACCACGTGGGGTTCGTAGGGGACGGTGACGACCTTGGCCTTGCTCAGCGTGCGGGCGACGTACGGCCCGTTGTCCGCACCGGTCTGGGAGTCGAACCCGCCCGAGATGGCGAGCGTGGGAATGTCGCTGCGCGTGACGTCCCGGATCGAGCGCGGCGCCGCGGGGATGTTCCAGATGTCGCAGTCCGGGCGCAGGAACGTGAGCTGTGGGGCCTGGGCCTGTACCGAGCGGGGGAACGACGGGAACGCTTCCTGCCCGCCCCGGAGCGCCTCCTCCTGGCTCTCGTACGGCGTCCACTCGCTGCAGAAGACGCCGTAGGAGAGTCCGTGGGCAACCCTTCCGACGGCCTGGGGGCTGAGCTTGCCGCCGGCCCACTGCTGGGCGATCCGCTGCGGCTTGCCGTGGGCCAGCTCGTCGAGGGCGAGGGGGACCTGGGGTGCCACGTGGGTGGCGGAGGTCATCCAGTTCACCAGAGCTCCGCCGTCCAGGACGACCTTCACCGGCTTCGCGCGACCGGGGACCGTGACGGTGGTCGTGACCGGCTTGGCCTCCAGCTCACGCACGAGGCGGTCGAAGGTGGCCGACAGGTTCGGATAGCGGCGGTTGCACGCGGGCTGGTCGGCGCAGGCCTTGAACAGGCCGTCGAAGCCCTGCCGGGCGCTGCTCCAGGTCGCGGCCGATCCTGCCTTGGAGGGCGGCAGGATGCCGTCGATGCCGACCGACCGGAGTCCTTCCGGGTGCAGGCGCATGTAGATGAGCGCCAAGTCGGTGCCGTACGAGATGCCGTACAGGTTCCACTGCTTGATGCGGAGTGCGGCTCGCAGGTCCGCGTAGTCGGCAGCGCTCTCGGTGTCGTTGTAGGCGCTGAGGTCGGTCCCGCGGGCCGCCAGTCGGTCGTGGCAGGCCTTCGTGGCCTCGACGTGCAGGCGCTCGGTGGACGGGGCGTCGTAGACGAGGCCGACCGCGCGGGCGTTGAACTTGTCGATGTCGGGGCAGGTGAGCCTCGGGGTGGCCGAGTACGTTCCCCGCTGGGACATGAAGATCACGTCCCGGTCGCGGTTCAGGCCGCCGTCGACCGCCATCTTCGCCTCTCCGACCGCGTCGTCGCCGGGTCCGCCGGCCAACCACACGATCGGGTCGGGTTTGGGCTCGGCGGCCAGGGCCGGCACGATCGCGACGCCGAGCTTGATGCTTCGACCGTCCGGCTTGGCGCGGTTCCCGGGCACGGAGAGCGTTCCGCAGCGGGCCCCCTTGAGCTCGGGGATCGGCTCGGGTGTCTTCGGGCACGGGCCCGGCTCGTAGCGGGCGTCGCCCGCCTTGCCGGCGGTCGTTCCGATCGGCGTTCCGGTGTCCTCCCGCGCATGGGCAGGCGCGGCCAGCAGGCCGGTGACGAGGAGTCCCGCCGCCGCACCGGCCGCTGTGGCGGGGATCCGTCGTACGGTGCGCCGACGGCTGGGCGCCTGATGGGAAGCCATCTGTCCTCCCGGTCACTTCGGGGTGATCGTGAACGGTGGAGGCGTGAGCCCGGCCACGCAACGGGTGTCGGGCGCGGTCGGACGCGCAAGGAACGAGGCCAGCACCCTTTGCGCGCAGGGCGACTGCGGGACCACCCAGTGGGTGATTCCGGGGACGACCACGGAGGTCGAGCGGGACAGCGTACGGGCCGCTCCCTTCGCCCAACTCGCCCCGGTCTTCGCGTCGAACGTCCCGGAGACGAGGAGCGTCGGCACCGCACTGGTGGTGGCCACCCGCTGAATGGCGGCACGGTCCGGAACATCCCAGAGCCGGCACGTCTCGTACTGGAAGGGCAGTTGCGGCACCTGGACCAGGACTGTGTCGGGCCAGCCGGGGAAGGCCCGGCGCCCCGCCTTCAGCACGTCGGATTCCGAAGAGCCCGGGGCCCATTCGCTGCACGCCACCGATTCCGTCAGCCCGTGCGCGGTCACGCCGACGGCCTGGACCGAGTCGGCCGCGCGGGCCTGCGCGAAGCGGTCGGGACGTCCATGGCCGAGTGCGTCGATCGCCGCCGGGACGTCCTTGGCCTTGACGGCATTGGCGACCAGCAGGTTCAGCACCGCGCCCCCGTCGAGGACCACCTTCACCGGGTGTCCGCCGCTCGGCGGCCTGGCGTTCAGCGTCAGCGGTTTCGCCTCCAGCCTGCGTACCTGCTCGGTCAGGGTGGTGGCGAGGTCCGGGTAGCGGCTCTTGCAACCGGGCTCGGCCGCGCACGCCTCCAGGATGTCGTCGATCCCCTCACGGGCGCTGCTCCAGCCCCACTGCAGGATCGCGTTCTGCGGAGGTGTGACGGAGTCGATCGCCACCGCGCGGATCCCCTTGGGGTGCAGGCGCAGGTAGGTGAGGGCGAGGTCGGAGCCGTAGGAGTACCCGTAGACGTTCCACCGGGCGATGCCCAGTGCCGTACGCAGGTCAGCGAAGTCTGCGGCGTTCTCAGTGGTGTTGTAGGCGCTCAGGTCGACGCCGTCGCCCTTCAGGCGGTCACGGCATTTCTTCACCGCGTCCAGCATGCGCCGCTGCGCCGCTGCCGAGTCGTAGCCCAGCCCGACGGCCTTCGCGTTGAACCGGTCGATCTCCGGGCAGGCGAGGTTCGGCTGGTCGTAGAGGTTTCCGCGCTGAGCCATGACGATCAGATCGCGGTTCTTGTTCAGACCGGAGTCGACCAGGATGGGAATGTCGTCGATGGCGTCGCCGCCGGGGCCGCCCGCCATGAACACCACCGGGTCCGCGGAGGGCTTCGCCGCGGCGGCCTTGATGACGGCCACGGCCAGCTCGATGGTCCGGCCGCCGGTCCGGCCGCGGTTCTCGGGCACCACCAGGTGCCCGCACCGCGCCGTGCTCAGGGCATCCATCGGCTCGGGTGTCTTCGGACAGGGACCGGGCACGAACCGTGCCGTACCCACCGGGCTGGGCCCGGCAGTGCGAGCGAATGGTGTGGCGGCACTGCTCGGTGTCGAGCCGAACGCCGCCAGACAGGCCAGAGCGGCCCCGGCAGCCGCCGCATGGAAGCGGTGCTGTCTCATGGGATTCCGTTCCTGTGCCGATGTCGAAGGCTGCCCAGCCGGGCAACGCCGCAGCGGTGCGGGCGGAACACACGCATTTCGACGGTATCGCGGGGTACGGACTCGCGCACTCCGGCAGCCGTTGGCTACCTGTAGGGGGCAATCACATGGCGGACCGCGGCGGAGTCGGAGGTCCTGGACACGCCGGAACGGGCGGTCGGCATCAGGCTGAAAAACGACCCCCGACAAGCTCCTCAAAGCCGCCTCGGCGTCTTTCACGCAGGAGCTCGACGAGCCCCGCACGGAGCTGACGCGGGCGGCCACCAGCCGGCCCGCGAACACGGATGCGATGCACGACCGTGATCGGCTGCGGGGCGTGCTGCGGGGCGTCACTCCCTTGCCCCTGCACCGGGGTCATCAAAAGCGCCAGTGGACGGCGGCTGCCGTCACTGGCCGGGTGATTGACGTCCTCCTCGCCCTGAAGGACGGGGATTCCCCTATGAGGGGGTTCGGCCGGTCGCCCGGCTTACGGGTTCCTGTTTCACAGACCGCCGGTGCCGAGGTCTCCACAGGCTGACACGAGCTGTCCGCCCGCGTGTCGGATGTTCTTCGCCGCGTTGACGTCGGCATGCTCCGCGTGTCCGCAGCCTGAGGCTTTGCACCGAAACACCGCTTGGCTCTCGCGGTTTCCTTCGGTGACCAAGCCGCAGGCGGAACACCGCAGCGACGTATACGCGGGATTCACCTTCACCACGACCGTGCCCGTGTACCGGGCCGCGCTGATGAGGGAGAGTTCGAGACGATGCCAACCCTTATCGAGGATGGCCCGGTTCAGGCCCCGCTTCTGCCCAACCTTCCGGCCCGGTTCCGCTCGGGTGCCGCAGGCGGAGGCGGTCAGGTTCCGGGTCTTGAGGTCTTCGAGAACGACCAGAGCGTTCTTCGCAACGATCCGGGACGCGGTCTGCGCGCAGAAGTCTGCGCGCCGGTTGGACACGCGGCCCATGACCATGTTCATAGCGGCGAGCACCTTGGCCCGGTTTGTACTGCCGCGCTCGGACCGGGCCAGGCGCTGTTGCAGCCTCCGATACCGGGTGCCCTCGCCAGACGTGATGAACGCCCGGTCGTGGAAGTCGCCGTCCGAGGTGACAGCGGCAATCTTCACGCCCCGGTCGATCCCGACCGACGTGTCCGCCATGGCGTGCCGCTGGGGAGTGACGGCCTGGTCGTCCACGAGGAAGGAAACAAACCAGTGCCCGGACCTGCGGCTGACCGTCGCGGAACGGATCTGTCCGCCCAGGGGGCGCGACCAGCGAAAGCGCACCCACCCCAGCTTCGGAAGCTTCACACGCCCCCACTTACGGCCCAGGCGCTCCACGGTGATCAGACTCCCGGCAGGGAACCGGAACGAGGGAGACCAACGGGCCTTGGACCGCCACCGCACCTTGAACGTGCCGTGATCCCGGCACGCCTTGTCGAGATCCCTAAGAGTCTGCTGCAACACATGCGACGGCGCGGCATTCAACCACCCGTGCTCACGCTTGGCATCAGCCAACTCACCGGCCTGCGGGACGTAGTTCATCCACGCGCCCCGACGCCGATACGCCCGCCGCTGCTCCAAGCCGATGTTCCACACCGACCGGCAAATATCAGCAAACTCCTGACACTGCGCAGCCTGACCCACCGTCACCTCAAGCCGATACCTACGACCAGTCAGCACAAGAACACCCCCCTCCAACCAAGGCGATCAGGCTAGCGCGGGCCACTGACAACGCAGCGAACTCCGCCGCTACGCGGCTACAGTCCGAGGATGAGCTAACCCTCCCTAAGGGAAGGAGTCTGCGCTCAAATGACCCGATCAAAGCTCTGGGTATCTCCGAGCGGGATCATCGGGCCTCGTCGCTCCTAGAGGACAACGGCGCCCAGGTGTACTGGACGCGCACGCCGTGGTCGTGGAGCCATGCGGTCTCGCGGTGCCGGAGTTCGTGCGCCGACTCCGGGGCGATGGCGCAGGGCCAGCGGACGAGGACCGCGGTGACGTCGCCGGTCTGTGCCAGCTGTCTCACGCGCCGCCACCCGCTGCGCTGGGCCGGGTCGGGCTCACCGTACGTGTCGGTGACGACCTCGGCGATCTCCAGTCCGCGCTCCTGGGCGAACGCGTGGCCTTCTGTCTGCGCGCACTGCGTGGCCGACCCGGGCGCGCCCCGGGCCCGGTCGGCACATACGTACAGCACGACGGGAGGAGGGGCTTCGCTGTGGGGGGTCATGGGCGCCTTCTGTAGATGGATCGAGGAGCAGGGGTTCCTCGCCGCGTGAAGGGGACGTAGCGGGGCCGTGCCGTGCCGACCGCGGTCTCTGTCGTTGGACGGGGGAACTGGTCCGGCGCGCGGCAGGCCGGGCCTGGCCGCGCCGCATCCGGGGTGTCGCTGCCGGGGCGGGCGCCACGTTCGGCGCGGGCCGGCGCCCATGGCGTCAGGGGTGAGCCGTCAACTCTGCCCAGACGACCTTGCCTTCGGCCCGCGTCGAGCGTGCGGAGCCCCAGCGGTCCGCGAGTTGCTGGACGAGGAAGAGACCTCGCCCGCCCTCGTCGCCGGGGCCGGCCTGGTGCTCGGGCGGGCGGACCGGGGTGCGGCCGTCGTCGTGGAGTTCGATGCGCAGGCACCGCTCGTCGCCGGTCAGCGTGAGGCCGCACAGGACTTGACCGCTGTCGGTGTGGAGTACAGCGTTCGTGGTCAGCTCGGAGACCAGCAGCACCGCGTCGCACAAGGCGTCGCCCGGCACCTTCCAGGCGCGGAGCCGGTCGCGCACGGTGTGGCGGGCGGATCTCGCGCTGGTGCGCAGGGCGGGGAGGCCGAACCAGTACTCCCGACGAGGCGCGGTCGTGGCTAAGGCGGGGGTCAAAGCCGGGGCTGAGGGGGTGGGCAGAGTCACGGATGTCGCCTTCCAGTGCCTTCCGGGGGGCAGGCGCGGTGTGGGGATGCGGGCTGCAGCTCGAGCGGTGAGAGGCGTGTATCGAGGCAGGCGCCCTGCGGTGGGGTGCCGACGACGGCATCAGCATCACGTCCCCCGTCCGGGCCGGATGCTGCGTCAGAGCTGTGACTTGACCGCTCACACGCCAACTATGCGCGCGATCACGTTCACCCTGCAACCGACTCCCTGATAATTTCAGCAGTCGAATATCACTCTGGCGTCGTCTTCAAGTCACTGTCAGAATGGCGTTGTTGATGATCCCTCAGGAGGTTGGGCGTGAGTGAAGCCCGTTCCGGCACCAGCGCGCCGACAGTCCTGCGCATGATCCTCGGCCGCCGGCTGCAGGACATGCGGCTCGGCGCCGGTGCCTCGCTGGAGGACGCGGCGAAAGCTCTGCGCGTGAAGACCCTGACGATCCGCCGGCTGGAAAAGGCCGAGGTCGCGCTGAAGCCTCTCTATGTGGAGAAGCTCCTGGAGACCTACGGCGCGGACCGCCAGGAGATAGACGAGTTCGTCGACCTGGCCGAGCAGGCCAACGAGCCCGGCTGGTGGCACTCCTACCGCGACGTCGTCCCCAATTGGTTCACCGCCTACGTCAGCCTGGAGACCGGCGCAAAGACCTTGCGCACCTATGAACCCCAGTACGTCACCGGCCTTCTGCAGACTCCCGACTACGCGCGCGGCGTGCTGCGCGGTGGGTTGCCGAACGGCAGCGAGGAGGAGCTCTCGCGCCGCGTGGAGCTGCGGCTGCTCCGCCAGAGCCTGCTGGAGCGGGAGGACGCCCCCACGTTGTGGGTGGTCATGGAGGAAGCCGTCCTGCACCGGACGGTGGGCAGCCCTGACGTGATGCGGGAGCAGATCGAGCGGCTTCTGGAGGTGTCCGAGCTCGCTCATATCAGCCTCGACATCGTGCCCTTCACCGCCGGTGCGCACGTCGGGGCGTGTGCCCCGTTCACGTATTTCCGGTTCGAGGAGCCCGAGCTGCCCGACATCGTCTACAGCGAGCTCCTGTCCGCCTCCGTCTACCTGGACCAGCGCGCGGACGTCGTCGCCCATCTCGAGGCGCATTCCCGTATGGCGCTGCTGACGTCGTCGGAGGACAGCAGGGCGCTCTTGAACCGCATGCGCAAGGAGTACTCGTGACGATCACTGACGAGGGCGTGTACAACGGGATGCCGGCGCGCGATCTCGGGGAGCAGGGCTGGGAACGTCCCTGGAGCGGGCCGAACGGCGGCCAGTGCGTCGAGACGAAGCAGCTCGCCGACGGCCGCGTGGCCATTCGGCAGTCCACCGACCCGGCCGGGCCGGCCCTGATCTACACGCCGGACGAGATCGCAGCGTTCGTCCGCGGGGTCAAACAGGGCCTGGCCGATCACTTGGCCGCCGGGTGAACCGGCGGCGGGCAGCGGAAGGGACGACGACACCGGTCTCGTCCTGGGCCTGCGGGCCGACAGACACACACCTGAAGGGGAGAGCATGACCACCAGGCAGGCCGGCCGGGATCTCGACACGAGCAAGGCGCACTCGGCCCGGATGTACGACTACTTCCTCGGCGGCAAGGACCACTTCGAGATCGACAAGGACGCGGCCCTGGTCGCCGCCCAGGCCCACCCGGGCATCTACGTGACCGCTCGCGAGAACCGGGCGTTCATGCACCGGGCCACTCGTGTGCTGGCGCAGGAGCACGGCATCCGCCAGTGGCTGGACATCGGCACGGGCATCCCGACCGAGCCCAATCTGCACCAGGTCGCCCAGTCCGTCGCGGTCGATGCGCGCGTCGTGTACGCCGACAACGACCCCCTCGTCCTCAAGTACGCCGAGCGCCTGATGCGCAGCACGACGCAGGGACGCACGGCCTACATCGAGGCCGACGCCACCGACCCCGATACGCTCATGAGCGCCGTGGAAGCCTCGGAGGTCCTGGACTTCGACCAGCCCATCGCCCTCTCCCTCAACGCGCTCATGCACTTCATCACCGACCCGCACGACCCGTACGCCATCATCCGCCGGCTGCTCGACCCGCTCCCGGCCGGCAGCGCCCTCGCCATGAACCACTGCACGCCCGACTTCGACCCCGAAACCTGGAACAAGGTCGCGGAGGTCTACACCAAGTCCGGGTCTCCGGTGCAGTTCCGTTCGCACGACCAGGTCCGCCGATTCTTCGACGGGCTCGACCTGATCGAACCCGGCATCGTCTGCTGCCACCGCTGGCGTCCCGCCGGTCCCTCCGACGGGACGGAGCCCGAGGACGCCCAGATCAGCCTGTTGGCGGGTGTGGGCATCAAACGCTGACCGGTATCAGGCCGAGGGTCCGGTCGGCCGGGCACCTGCGTCCGCGACCCTTACGTGGTTGCTCAGCCGGCGGTGGCGAAAGCCGGCGGGTGCAGGGTGCCCAGGGCGGTTTCGAGCGTCTGGGCGGCGCCGAGTGCGAGGTCCTCTCGGTGGTGCGGGGCGACGAGTTGGACGGCGCAGGGCAGTCCGTCGGGGCTCAGGCCGGCGGGGACGCTGATGGCCGGGTGACCGGTGTCGTTGAAGACGGAGGTGTAGGAGATGGGCAGGGTCCGCTCCCGCACCGCCGCCGCCAGGTCCGGGCCGGTCGCGGGCCACGCCGTGGTGGGGACGGTCGGCATCAGCAGCAGGTCGTACCGGCCGAAGAGTTCCGCCGTCCACTGGTCCAGCAGGGCGCGGTGTGTCCAGTAGGCGGCGAAGTCGTCGAGCGTGACGGTGCGGCCGCCGTCGAGTATGTCGGCGAACCAGGGTTCGAAGTCGCCGCGGCGAGCCGTGAAGTCGTCGAGTACGCCGAGGAGTCGGTTGTAGGCCAGGACTTTCTGCCGCAGCAGGAAGGGGGCCGGGAAGTCCGTGGCGCCGGGCAGCGCCGCCTCGTCGTCCCGGACGTCGTGGCCCTGTTCGCGCAGGAGGCCGGCTGTGCGCTCCAGGGCGTGCAGCATCTCGGGCCGCGGGGCGGATATGCCCAGGGTGCGCAGGACTCCCACGCGCAGCGGGGGCATGGGTGTGTCGAGGCCGTCCAGGTACGAGGCGGCCGGTGCGGGGAGCGAGTTCGGGTCGGCGGGGTGGTGCCCCGCCGCCACGTCGAGGTGCAGTGCGGTGTCGCGGACGGTGCGGGCCATACCGCTGAGGCAGGCGTGCTGCGGCCAGCACGGCATGCGGGAGGGGCCCTGCGGAATGCGGCCGCGGCTCGGCTTCAGGCCGACGATGCCGCACAGCGCCGCGGGAATGCGGGTGGAGCCGCCGCCGTCCCCGCCCGTGCCGAGGGCGACGAGCCCGGCGGCGACCGCCGCTGCGGCGCCCCCGCTGGAACCGCCCGGCGACAGCTCCTGATTCCACGGGTTGCGGGTGACGCCGAAGGCATCGTTGGCGGTGTGCACGCCCGCGCCGATCGGCGGCAGGTTCGTCTTGCCGATGACGAGGGCGCCGGCGGCGCGCAGCCGGGCGACGTGGATGCTGTCACGGGTGGCCGGCGGGCTGTGCCGGTAGGCGCTGGTGCCCCTGCTGGTCGGGAATCCGGCCGCGTCCTCGAGATCCTTGACGAGGACGGGGAGGCCGGCGAGCGGGCCGGGGTCCTCGCCGCGGGCGAGCCGCGCGGTGAGGGCGGCGGCCTCGGTGAGGGCCCGCTCGGGGTCCAGGGCGACGACGGAGTTGAGTGCGGCGTCGGCGGTCTGGATCCGGCCGAGCGTGTGGCCCATGAGTTCCTCGGGCGACAGCGCGCGGCGCCGTATGAGGGCGGTGAGTTCGGTCGCGGAGGCGTAGGACAGATCGGTCATGGCAGGACGGGCTCCTCGGAAGTGCGGGGGTTTTCGGCAGGTGGGGCGGGGTCCAGGCTGACGCCGGTGGTGCGGGGGCCGAAGCGGGCGGCGACCAAGCCTCCGACGGCGCTCAGGGCGGCGAGCAGGACGAAGACGGCGGTGTATCCGGCGCCTTCGTAGAGGGCCGCGACGAGCAGCGGGGCGGCGAAGTTGAAGATGCGGGACAGAGCGTTGGCGGTGCCGGATCCGAGCGCGCGGACGCGGGTGGGGAAGATCTCGGCCGAGTACACCTGGAGGAAGGGCACGGCCATCTGGAAGAGCAGGCTGACCAGGCAGCCCAGGACGAGGACGGCCGCGGGATCGCGGACGAATCCGAAGAGCAGCAGCGTGGCGGCGGTCAGCGAGCCGAGGGCCAGTTGGGTGCGGCGCCGGTCCCAGCGGTCGATGAGCGGAACGGCGGCAAGTGCGCCCAGCGGCGCCGCCGTTGCCAGGACGGCGGACAGCAGCAGGGTGTCGTCGAGGTCGAGTCCGGTCTCTGAAAGGAGCGTGGGCGTCCAGGTGTTGTACGCGGAGTAGGCGAGGAGTCCGGTCACCCACATCGTGGTGACGACCAGGAAGTTGCGGCGGTTCGCACCGTGCCACAGCTCGGCGATCCTGGGGTGGTCGGGCGGCGCCTGGGTGGTCGACGGGGCGGGGCCCGTGTCGCTGCCGGGCGGTGTCTGGACGCCACACTGCCGTTCGATCGACCGGACGATGTCGTCCGCCTTCGCCAGCTCGCCGCGGGAGGCGAGCCAGCGCGGGCTCTCGGGGACCCAGCGGCGGATCAGCCAGGCGAAGACGGCCCCGAAGAGGCCGAGGGCGAAGACCAGGCGCCACCCCCAGGTCCACTGGGGCACCAGGAAGTAGCCGGCCCAGGCGGCGATGGGAATGCCGAGCGAGCCGACCGCCACCTTGTAGGTCTGCAGCCGTCCGCGGGAGGCGGCCGGAACGAACTCGGTGAGGACGACGATGGCGACGACGGCCATGCCCTGGGCGCCGAAGTGAGCCGCGGTACGGGCCACGAGCAGCTGCCACGGGCTCTGCACGAGGACGCACCCGACGGTGGCCGTGCAGTAGAGGGCGACGCAGGCGAGCATGGTGCGGCGGCGGCCGAGGTGGTCTGCGAGATACCCGGCGAGCACCCCGCCGGCGAACGCGCCGAGCTGCCCCACACCGGCCACGGCGGCGACGGCCGACAGGGACAGTCCCCACTGGTCGCGCAGGGCGGGGGCGACGAACGCGAAGGCGTAGGTCTCCACCCACTCGAAGAGGATCATTCCGGCCAGTGCGACGACCAGGCGCCGGTGGAACGGACTGAGCGGGAGCCGGTCGAGCCGTTGCCCGAGTGCGGCGGCGTGCGAGGTGACAGCCACGGGCGTACTACCTCCCTAGGGGAAAGGGTGAGCGGAGTGAGGGCGGTTCAGGTCGTTCTGGTGGAGCCGAGAGCGGTTCAGATCACGCCGTCGGAGCCCTGGGCGGTTCAGATCACGCCGTCGGCGCAAAGGGCGGCGAGCTCGTCCGGACCCAGGCCTAGTACGTCCCCGTAGACCTCGGAGTTGTGCTCGCCGAGCCGGGGGCCGGTCGAGCGGATGCTGCCCGGCGTCTTCGACAGTCGCGGCAGCGGCGCGACCATGGGCAGCCGCCCGAAGTCGGGGTCCTCGACCTCGACGAGCGTGCCCCGCTCCCGGTAGTGCGGGTCCTCGGCGATGTCCGCGATGCTCATCAACGGCGAGGCGGGCACACCGGCCTCGCTGAGCAGCTTCGTCAGGTCGTCCGCGGCATACTCGGCGGCCCAGTCGGCGATCGTCGCGTACAGGGCGTCGGCGTGCCGCGCCCGCGCCGCACGGGTCGCGTACTGAGGTGACTGCGCCAGGTCGGGTCGTCCCATGACGGTTGCCAGCCTGCCGAAGAGCGCGTCGGTGCCGGCATGGATCGACACGCGGCGGCCGTCGCCCGTGGTGAAGTCGCTGGCGGGGACGATCTGCGGGTTGCGGTTGCCCAGGCGCTCACGGACCTTGCCGGTGGTGGCGTATGCGGCGAGGGCGTCCTCGGAGGCCCGGAACCCGGCCTCGTACAGCGCCAGATCGATCACCTGGCCGCCCCCGCCCGCGGTGTCACGGTGGTACAGCGCGGTGACCACGGAGAAGGCCCCCAGGTAGGCGGCCATGTAGTCGATCGTCGAGTACCCGCTGCGCACCGGCGGGCGGTCCTCGTCACCGGTGACGTAGGTAAGGCCGGCGAAGGCGCTCGCGATCCGGTCGAAGGAGCCGCGGTCACGGTACGGACCGGTCAGCCCGTACCCGGTCACATACACGAGCACCGCACGCGGGGCGATCTCCTGCAACGTGTCCGGGTCCAGGCCCCACGCCTTCAGGGTGGGCGGGCGGTAGTTGGTGACCACGACGTCGAAATGCAGCACCAGCTCGCGCACGATCCGCTGACCTGCCTCCGTGCGCAGGTCGAGCGTCACCGACTTCTTGTTGCGGGCCTCCTGGGCCCAGTACGGGGAGCGGGCGCCCGCAGTCGTGCCCCGCGTGAAGTCGCCACGGCCGGGCTCCTCGACCTTGACCACCTCCGCGCCGAAGTCCCCGAGAAAGGTGGCCGTGACGGGCGCGGCCAGGACGGTGGACAGGTCGAGCACACGGATGCCCGCCAGGGGAAGTGTCGACATGGGTGGCCCCTCGCATCTAGTTCACGATTCGTTATTAACGAAACGTTGTTAGTGGGACCATAGAGTGGTCACCTTCGGCGCGGCAAGGGTCTGCGGCGAGCGGATTCATCCCAGGACGGACGGGGAGCGGAGCACATGAGCGAGACCGGCAAGGTGCGGCGGCGCAGGCGCACCCGGGAGGAGACCGAGGCGGATCTGCTGGCCGCCGCGCGCCGGCTGCTGAAGCGGGACGGGGTGCTCGCCGGAGTCAACCTCCGCGAGATCGCCGCCGAGGCCGGGGTCAACCACGGTCAGATCTACCAGTACTTCGGCACCCGTCAGGCCCTGCTCCGAGCGGCGGCCGGCGACTTGGTGGAGCGCCAGACGGCCGACCGGGACGGCCACTGGGAGCTGCCGTTCGACGAGCGGCGGCAGGCCATGTTCCACCACCGCCTGGACGAGCCCGAACTGGTCCGGCTGGAGGCGCTGTTGGCCCTCGACGGCGACGACGACTTCAGCCCCTTCCCCCGCTTCGCGCAGACCCGCCAGAGCCTGGAGCGGGACGAGGGCGAGGGGTCGCTCCCTAAGGGTGCGGACGTGGTGGCCGCCCACGTGATGACAGCCGCGGCGCAGATGGGCTACGTCATCTTCCGCGAGGCGTACGCCCGCGACACCGGCATCCCCTTGGAGGAACTCGACGAACGGGCAGCCGACGCGTTCGCGCAGATGGTGGCCGGCCTCACCACCCCGCGGACCCCCTGACGTGTGCGCCGAAGCCCATGGGGCACCGCCGTACGCGGGCGCCACGTCGCCGTCCGCCGCTGACCGCTGCCCAGGCACGCCGCGATCGCGGTGCGGTCACCGGAGCGTGCATGCGCACCAGCCAGGGTGGCACCGCCCAGTTCGCCGAGGGCTTTCATGTGTGGCCGCAGGAGCGACGACGCCTCTCCTACCCGCACAGATGGAATACGAACTGCCCGTCAAGCACTGCCGGCCAGACACCCCGAGGTGCGAAGCGATCGCGGTGGGCCGAGATTGGAAGTAGCCCGATCAGCCGAGCGTGAACGCGCGGCTGCCCGGGGCCCAAGACACCAGGGAGCGCGGTGGCCGGTCATGTGAGTGGAAGCCGCTCGGATGCCGCGGCACGATCGACAGGCACCGGTATCGGGAGCGGCCGGCTGGTCTTCGCCGCCGTCCTGATGATCCCCGGCGGCCTGATGGTGCTCTCTCAGTGCCAGGGGCGTCGGCGTCGGGCTCACCGTCCTGGCCGTGCTCGCGAACTTCCTGCGGATCCCCTACGCGCCGTTCGTCGCGATCGCCCTGATCGCGATCACCGCGTTCGTGATCCGGGCGCTGTGCACCGCTCCCAGTCCGTCGGAGCAATGGGGCAGGAATCACCTCGCAATGCGGCCCGGCCTCCGGGCCGTGCCGGGATCGGAGACACCCATGAGAGATCTCAAATTCGAGCAGAAGCGCACGCTGTCACGCCTCGAGGCGGCTGACCAGCTCACCGCGTTCGCGGACGCGCTGAGGAAGGGCGGGGATGCCGAACTGGAACTCGGCGCCGGAACGCTGAGCCTGCGACTCCCCGACGACCTCCGCAGCGAGATCGAGGTCGAGGTCGGTGACGGGGAGATCGAGCTGGAGATCGAGTTCAAGTGGCCGACCGCATCGGCCCGGACAGCGTCATCGCGGACGACCGCGAACACACGGGAGGCCACAGCACGAAAGAGCGCGCCCGCCAAACCAAGGCGCAGCACTACGGGTGCCGGCGGAAGCGAGCGCGCGAAGCGGTCTGCCAAGAGGGCTGCGAAGGCGTCCTGATCCGTGCCGAGCTCCGGCTTCCGGCACCACCGTGCCGGCCAGGCGAGTCATCGGCTGGACGGTGGTGCGCGTCGTCGGGCGGATCGGTCGATTTGTGGCCGATGCGGCGTCATCACAGGCCCACGATGCCGCATCACCGCGGGCCCCTCAGCGAGCGGGCGCTCGGTGACGCGCGGGAATGCTTCCCGTACCCCTTCGATATGACCGCCGGCGATGTCAGTGCGATCGAGCAGGAGTCAGTCAACTACCCGGTCGTCAACGACCGGGTTTGCTGCTCGAGTCATCACTGGCTGTGATGGGTTCGGCTGCGTCCAGGACTCACGCGATGAGGGTGAGTTCGGGGGCCGTTGACTGGGCCCCGCAGACCCACACGTACCACCCGCGGTGGGCGATGTTGTGGGACGCGTTGTGGTCTGCGTGATCAACGAATCCGCAGACCCGGCACGCGAAACGGGCCTGGCAGGGCCGGTTGCCGCGTTCAGTGTGATGACATTTCGAGCATTCCTGGCTGGTGTACGCCGGATCGACGTACACGACCGGCACCCCAGCCTTCTTCGCCTTGTAGGCGGTGAACGAGCCGAGCTGGGCGAAGGGCCAGGAGTGGAGCGTGGTGCGTTGGGGCTTTCTCAGCCGTGCCCGCTCGCGAATGCCCGTGAGTTGTTCCAGGGCGATCCCGCGACCGGTGCGTTCAGCCTCCGCCACGATCCGCTTCGAAATCTTGTGGTTGACGTCCCTGGCGCGCCGGGCTTCCTTGCCCGCGTACTTCTTCGCCCGCCGCCTGGCGGACTTGGTGTTCTTCTTCTGCAGCTTGGACCGCAGCTTGCGGTCGTTCTCCCGCATCCGCTTGATCCCGCGACCGGCATGACGGACGCCGTCGCTGGTGGCGGTGATGTTCACGACGCCCAGGTCCACCCCGAGGAAGCCCGCCGGGTGAGTGTTCGGGGTCGCTTCGGCGATCTCGCAGGTGGCGATCAGAAACCACTTCCCGCCCTGGCACACCAGGTCGGACTCACCCTTGCGGTGCGCGGCCAGGACCTCGAGGTGCTCGGCCTGCCCGGTGAATGCCACGTTCTTCAGTCGTCCGGCGGTGGTCCAGATCGATATCGTGCGTGCCTGGTGCTGCCAGGACAGCATCCGGTCGTCGTAAGGCTGCGCCGCATCCGGGCGGAAGACCACCGGCTTGCCCGAGGCGCGCGTGTGCCGCCGGGTCCCGGGCCGCCCGTAACGTCCCGCCCGCAGGTTCGCCTTCAGGGTGGTGTAGGCGTCACAGGTCTTCTTGATCGCGTGCTGGGCGGCCTGCGCGCCCAACCCCCACCGGAAGCGGATCTCGACATAGGTGTGCTTGCGCAGCTCCAGCGGACGACGCGCGTTCTCCTCGAAAGCAACCCCGGCCGCCCAGGTCGCCGCCTGATTGCACGCATGCAGGGTCGCCTCAAGTGCCTCCGCCTGAACGGGCGTCGGCAGCAGCTTCACCCGCACCACCAGCTTCACGATCAACGAACCTATACACCCGGACGAAAACCCACCACACGTTCGCCCCACCTCACCCGAACGAGCGAAAGCCGCCCCGCCCCTCCCCGCGCACACCTCCGTAGCCCAGCTCCGCCGGAACGCCTCTCGGCCGCTCCGCGGCCGTCATGGCCTGCGGCACATCACGGCGACGCGCCGCCTCGCACCCCGTGGATGCGATTCCTCCCGGGCGTGAACGCCCGGGGCTCCTCGCGAGAAGCCGCTGAAAGACCGCATCGATTCGCGGCACTCTCGGACTACGAGCGCGACGTCCTCGGATGCATGCTCTCGTCCCTGGTGCACACTTCGCCGGTGCCGACTTCGCGGGGATCGGACTGGTGGGGATCGACGGTGCGATCGAGACCGGCGCGAACCCGACCCGCGCCGTGACTCAAGCCCTGGCTTCGTCATGACGGGAGACGCGTCGATCTGTTCCGGGCCACCGGGAACACGTCCGGCGAGGGCGGTCAGGCCCGTCGGCCGCCCGGGCGCGTGCCAGGCATGGGAGCGACCAGGGCGACGGCGGCGTCGACGAGGGCCCGCACCCGCTGCGGCGTGAACCGCTCGGGTTCGATCGGGAACATCATCATCCAGCCGTCACCCATCGCCGCGAGCTGGTCCGCGAGCAGATCGGCGGGGATGTCGTCGCGAACCGTGCCCTGCTCCTGCCCGCTCTCGAGAAGCGAGGTGTACACGCTGCGGAAGCGTGCGTAACGCCGTTCGATGAAGGCGGCGAAGGCCGGCTCGTACCGTGCGTGGGCGAGCAGTTGGGACATCACGGGCCAGAAGTCGGGGTCGTCGGCGGTCCGCGCCAGCCACTGCTCGAAGAGCGCCTTGACGTCGACACGGTCCCGGACGGCGTCGAGCATCGCGTCGTAGGTGTCGAAGCGGCTCTCGGCGAGCGCGGCGACCAGCTCCTCCTTGTTCGCGAAGTAGTACGTCACCGCCCCGGTCGTGCACCCCGCACGCTGCGCCACCTTGCGCAGCGACGCGTTGGCGTAGCCCTCCTGCGCGATCACCGATGCCGCCGCTTTCAGCAGCTCCGCCCGCCTCGCCGCATGGTCGCCGGTCGGGCGGCCCCGCCGCACGACGCGCTCGGTTCCGGCATCGCCACTCACTTGTCGAGACCCTCTGTTCGGCACCTCGTGATTGTGTCACGTATTGTACGTAACACTCGTTGCGTAAATTTGCGTGGCCCCCTACCTTTCTTCCCACTCCCGGCCTGAAGGAGGAACCACCGGTGGCTCCTCCCCCTCACACTTGTGGGCACTCGACCGGTGGGCGGATCGACGGGCACATCAGGAACGACATGAGCCCCACAAGACGCACAGCCAAGGGACACGTACAGGTGCATGCCCTCACGCAGGGTGAAAATGCACCAGTGATGGTGATCGTGGCCCACGCGCCGGACGGCCCGCCGCGCATAGCTTCGTCCCATGCCGATGCAACCCTGGTTCCCCGACGCCAAGTTGGGCATCTTCGTCCATTACGGGATCTACGCCGTCGACGGTGTCCCCGAGTCCTGGTCCTTCTACTCGGGGCGGGTGCCGCACGAGCAGTACATGCGGCAGCTCGACGGCTTCACCGCCGCCCGGTTCGACCCGAAGGCGTGGGCCGAACTGTTCGCCCGGGCCGGCGCCCACTACGCCGTCCTCACCACCCGCCACCACGACGGCGTGGCCCTGTGGGACACCGCGCAGGGTGATCTGAACGTCGTCAAGCACACCCCGGCCGCCCGCGACCTGATCGCGCCCTACGCCGAGGCGCTGCGCGAGCAGGGCCTGAAGGTGGGCCTGTACTACTCGCACTCCGACTGGAACCACCCCGACTACGCGAGCGTGGTCCACCCCGAGCCGCCCGACGAGGACGTACGCACCAACCGTTTCGTCGCCCCCGAGGGAGGCGTCGAGGACCCCGAGGCCTGGGCGCGCTTCCTCGCCTACCGCGACGCCCAGGTGGGCGAGCTCGTCTCGCGCTTCCGTCCCGACCTGCTGTGGTTCGACGGCGAGTGGGAGCGCAGCGAGCAGCAGTGGAAGATGCGCGAGCTGTCCGAGCAGATCCTGGCGGGCAACCCGGACACGGTGCTCAACGCGCGCATGCTCAGCTACGGCGACTACGCCACACCCGAGCAGGGTGTGCCGCTCGTCGCTCCGGACGGGCCGTGGGAGCTGTGCCTGACCGTCAACGACTCATGGGGCTTCCAGCACCAGGACACCAACCACAAGTCGGTACGCCAGCTGGTGCGTTACTTCGCCGAGACGATCGGCATGGGAGGTAATCTCCTCCTCGACGTGGGCCCCAGGGAGGACGGGACGATCCCCGCCGAGCAGGTCGAGCGCCTCGAAGGGCTCGGCGACTGGATCCGCGGGCACGCGGAGGCCGTGTACGGCACCGTGGCCGGGCTGCCCGCCGGGCATCACTACGGGCCGAGCACCCTGTCGGCCGACCGCCGCACGCTCTATCTGTACTGCTTCGACGTGCCGCGCGAGATCATCGGGATCCGCGGTCTGCGCAATCCCATCAAGCGGGTGAGCGTGCTGGGTCCCGGCACGGAGCTGGGGCATCGCGTCACCGGCGGGCTCGGTGAGGTACCGGGGGTGCAGTGGATCGACGCACCGGCGGCCGCCGACGTGGATCCGTACTCCACCGTGCTGGCGCTGGAACTCGACGGTGAGCTCGACCTGTACCGGGGTACGGGACGGGACTGACTTCGCGTATCGCGTGGGGCTGGGCATGGCTGTCCAGCACGGAAGCTTGCCGACCCTGCCGTGGGCCGGGCCCTCAGGCGGCTCCGGCGCGGATCGCCCGTGGTGGTAGGCCGAATTCACGGCGGCACGCCTTGTTGAAGGACTGCAGATCCTCGATGCCGACGGCCGTCGCCACCGAGGAGATCGGCAGGGTCGACTCGCGCAGCAGGTGGCGGGCGCGCGCCATGCGACGGCTTCGGATGTACGCCACCACCGTGGAACCTGTCTCCGCCCGGAACAGCCGGATCAGATGGTTGTGCGAGATCCCGGTGGCGGCCGCCACCTCCGGCACGGTCAAGGCCTCGGCCAGGCGCGACTCGATGTAGGCGATGGCCACGGCGACCGAGGCGTGCGGTGCGTCGGCGCCGCCCTGCGGCGCCGACCGGCCGAGCTCCGCCACCCGCCACAGGGTCGCCCACACCTCGGCGGTTGCCTGCCGCGGGCTGCGCGGGGCCGCCGCGACGGCGCGCTGCAGCTGTTCGGTGAGGGAGGGGGTGGCCACGCCTGCCTCCTGCATCACGGGCAGGGTCGACGCCTGTCCGGTGGTGCGCAGTTCGAGGTGGGCGTAGAGGTGCTCGGACCTCCCCCGGTAGCGGAACTCCACCACGGACCCCGGCGGCACCAGGCTCACATGGCCCGGCCGGATCGCGAACACCTCGCCGTCCACGGTGAGTTCGGCGGCGTACCGGTAGAGGTGGAACTGCCACAGGTCCGGCAGCCGGAACGTCTCCCGCCGCACGCTCTCGCCATGCACGCCTACACCGACGCTCGCCACCCGGGGCGGCTCATCCAGCCACACCCGCACCTCTCGCCCCACAAGCATGGTGAATCCTAACCAGCGGCCGAGGGTAGGGCACGGCAGCCTTCAGGCGTGGGGCGCGTCGATCTTGTCGTTCATGGGTGGCGGCTGTTCCTCCAGGGGTGGGATCGCGCAGTGGCCGGTGCGGAAGCCGGTGACCGCGTTCAGGCGGGCGTCGTCGCCGGTCAGGCGGATGCGCAGTTCGGTCGTCGTGACCGGTTCGAAGGCGTGGACGCGGCGGACGCCGACCGTGTGGCCGGAGGCGATCGGCTGTCCGTCGGCGAGGATCTCGTGGTCGGTGATGTGCTGGCCCCTCGCCAGGTCCTCGCGCAGCTCGACGTGGTCGAGGAGTACCGGTTCGGGGAAGCGGGCGGTCACCTCGCCTCCGTCGGGGACGAGTTCCGCCCGGACCGGGGCGGCGAAGCGGCGGGTCAGTTCGCCGGTGAATTCCAGAAGCCGGGCGCGGTCGGCCTCGTCGATCAGGCCGCGGCGGTCCGGAGGCACGTTGAGCAGCAGGCCGGCGCCGAGGCCGACGGAGCGGTACCAGAGGGCGAGCAGGTGGTCGCGGCTCTTGAGGGTGTGCAGGTCGTCCGGCTGCCAGAACCAGTTGCCGCGGAGGGGCACGTCGCACTCGGGCGGCAGGTAGCGGGCCTGGTCCAACTGCTCGCTTCCGTCGTCGTAGACGGAGATGCCGGTGGCCTCCGCCACGTACTCGCAGGGGTCGGAGGCCAGGCCGTCCTCGTTGCCCACCCAGCGGATCGTCGGACGGCCCATGTTGAAGACCATCGCGTCCGGCTGATGCTCGTCGATGACCGCCATGATGGCGTCCCAGTCGTATGTGCGCCCTTCGGATCCTGCGCCGTCGAACCACAGCTCGTACAGCGGGCCGTAGCGTGTGCACAGTTCGGTCAGCTGGCGCAGGTAGAAGGCGTCGTAGGCGGCCGGGTCGGCGTAGCAGGGCGCGTTGCGGTCCCAGGGGGACAGGTAGAGGCCGAGTTTCAGGCCCGCCTTCCTGCACGCCTCGGCCAGTTCGCCGACCACGTCGCCCTTGCCGCGGCGCCAGGGTGAGGACTTCACCGAGTAGTCGGTGGTCCCGGTGGGCCACAGACAGAATCCGTCGTGGTGCTTGGCGGTGAGGATCACATACGCGGCGCCCGCCGCGAGTGCGGTGTCGACCCATTGGGCGGCGTCGAACGCGCTCGGGTCGAAGGTGGCGGGGGCCAGGGTGCCGTCGCTCCATTCCTTGCCGTTGAAGGTGTTGATGCCGAAGTGGAGGAAGAGGCCGAATCCGGCTTCCTGCCAGGCGAGTTGTCGAGGAGTGGGGCTGGGGGCTTCGGGCATCGGCTCGTTCCTCGGGTCGCGGCTCGATGACGCGCGGGAATGGCGTCTTGGGCATGGCACGGACGGTTTCCCCGGCCGCACGTCCGGTACGCGCGGGCGGGTGGACGGGCGGCTCAGGCCGAGCGTGCCAGAGCCGCGGGGTGTACGGGATGCTCGAAGTGCTGTCCGTGTGCGTAGCGTTCGAGTTCGTCGATGGCCGTGTCGGCCATGCGGGCCAGTTCGTTGCCGAGTGAGCCCGCGATGTGGGGTGTGAGCAGGACGTTGGGCAGGTCGAAGAGGGGCGAGTCGGCTGGCAGCGGTTCGGGGTCGGTGACGTCGAGCACGGCGTGGATCCGGCCCGGGACCAGTTCGTCGGTCAGCGCCTGTGTGTCGACCAGGGAGCCGCGCGCGGTGTTGATCAGGGTGGCGCCGTCGCGCAGCAGGGCCAGTCGTTCGCGGTCGAACTGGTGGTAGGTCTCGGGCAGTTCGGGGGCGTGGATGCTGACCACGTCGCTGCGTCGGACCAGGGTGTCGAGGTCGACGGCTTCGGCTCCCAGTGCCCGCGCCTCGGTGCGCCCCACGTAAGGGTCGTGGAGGAGGACTGTCAGGTCGAAGGGGCGCAGGAGTTCCATGACGCGGCGGCCGATGGTCGAGGCGCCGACGATGCCCACGGTGCGGCGGTAGTTGCCGATGCCGGGGAACAGGGTCAGCAGGTTGGGCCGGGTGCGGGCTTCTCGGTAGACGCAGGCGCCCTGCAGTACCCGCTTGTTGGCGAAGAGGATCGCGGCGAGCGTGTACTCGGCGACCGGGAGTCCGTTGGCCCGTGCGGCGCTCGTGGCGACCAGCCCTCGCGCCCAGGCCGCCTCGGTCATGTGGTGCTTGACGCTCCCGGCGGCGTGGATGACGGCGCGCAGTTCCGGCATGCGCTTCAGGGCGTCTGAGGTCAGGGGCGGGCATCCCCATCCGGTGAAGAGCACCTCCGCCGACGCCAGGGCCGTCTCCAGTTCCGGTGATGTGGCGGCGAAGTCGGTGAGCAGCAGATCGACGTCGATGGCCGCGGTGTCCGCCAGCCGTCGCAGTGCCGCCTCGTCGAGGATCGCCTCCTTCGTCTCGGCGCTCATGGCCAGTACGGTCCTGGGCCTACGAGTCGGGGTCGTGGGGAGGGAGTCCGGGTCCGACGCGTGCATGGGCTTATTTCACTGCTCCTGCGGTCAGGCCGGAGCGCCAGAAGCGCTGCAGGCCGATGAAGGCGATGATCAGGGGGATGACGGTCACCAGGGAGCCGGTGATGACGAGCGGATAGATCGACGGGCTCTGGAGCACCATCTGGTTCCAGCTGTAGATGCCGAGGCCGGCTGGGTAGAGGTTCCGGTCGTTGAGCATGACCAGTGGTCCGAAGAAGTTGTTCCAGCTGCCCGTGAACGAGAACAGGAAGAGCGTCATGAAGCCGGGGGTGAGCATCGGCAGGGCGATGTCCCGGAAGACCCGCAGCTCGCTCGCGCCGTCGACGCGCGCCGCTTCGATCACCTCGTTGGGGACGTATCCCTCGGAGAAGACCCGGGACAGGTAGACGCCGAAGGGGTTGACCAGCGAGGGGATGAGGACGGCCCAGTAGGTGTTGACGATCCCGACCTTGGAGGCCAGCAGGTACTGCGGGAGCGTGATGACGACGCCGGGTACGAGGATGCCGACCAGGACGAGACCGAAGAGTTTGCCCTTGCCCCGGAAGTCGTACTTGTCGAAGCAGTAGCCCGCGGCGACGCTGATCAGCGAGGAGGCCAGGGAACCGACGACGGCGTAGAGCAGGCTGTTCAGCAGCCAGCGCGCGTAGATGCCGTCGTCGAACGTGAACACGGCGTGGATGTTGTCGAGGAGGTGGAGGTCTCCGAAGCTGAAGCCGGAGGTTCCGAAGAGGTCTCCGGGGTTCTTGGTTGCCGCGATCACGAGCCAGGTCAGCGGCGCGAGGGCGTAGAGGACGGCGATGATCAGAAGCGCGTTGACGGTGGCCTTGGAGGTCACCGCGGAGCCCGGTGCGCGCCGGCGGACGGTCCCGCGCCGCCGGAGGGTGTTCCGCGCCCGGCCGGTCTCGGAAGCGGTCGAGGTCTCGGTCGGGGTGAGCGTGTCCGTGCTCATGCTGTCTTGCCTCGGTTTCCGATCCAGGTGACGACGAAGGAGAGCAGGCCCGCGACGAGGGCGAGGATCAGCGAGGCGGCGGCGGCCAGACCGTAGTCGTGCCGTTCGAACGTCACCCGGTAGATGTACATCATCGGTGACCACATGGAGCCGAGACCGGGGGCCCGCTCGCCCAGGATCTTCGGCTCGTTGAAGATCTGTACGACGCCGACGCAGGTGAACAGGAGCGTGAGGGTCACCGCGGAGCGGATCATGGGCAGTTTGATCTGCAGGGCGGTGCGCAGTTCGCCGGCGCCGTCCACGATGGCGGCCTCGATGACCTCGCGCGGGACGGCCTGGAGCGCGGCGTAGAAGATGATCATGTTGTAGCCGGTCCACTGCCAGGCGGCGACGTTCACCATCGAGGACAGGACGTGGCCGTTGGAGAAGAAGTCCCAACTGCCGCCCGCACCCTGGATCCAGTCGAGAATGGGGCTCAGGCCGGGCGTGTACAGGTACACCCAGACGATGGCCGCGATCATGCCCGGCACGGCGTGCGGCATGAAGACGGCAAGCTGCACGAAGCGCTTGGCCCGGGCGGCGGCGGAGTCGATGAGCAGCGCGAGGGCGAGTGCCGCGCCGATCATGACGGGGATGTAGAAGGCGCAGTAGAGCACGACGTGGAGGAACGCTCCGGTGAAGTCCTGGTCGCCCAGCACCTTGGTGTAGTTGCCGAACCCGCTGAAGATCCGCTCCGTACCTCCGAACCCCAGGCCGGAGGAGCGCTCTTGGAACAGGCTCATCCAGACCGCGTAACCGATGGGTGCCAGGAGGACGATCGCGAAGAGGAAGAAGAACGGGACGAGGAACGCGGCCACCGCGCTGCGCTGGCCGGGCCTGAGCGTGGCGCGGCGCGCGGGCCGGGTGAGAGGTGCTGCCACCGGGGGCTCCTAGGTGGGTGCTTCGGTGTTCGAGGTTCCGGGTTCCGGAGTTTCGGGTTCGGGGTGTCGGGTTTGGCCGCCGGGTGCGCGGTCAGGCGCGCACCCGGCGGCGCGCGAGCGGAGGCGGGCTCTGCGACGGACGCCACCGGGCGGTGCGGCAGGCGGCACCGGGCGGGCGACGATCCGGGGACGCCGCCCGCTCACTTGACCAGGTTCGGCCCGCGCCCTTGACGGCTACTTGGCGAGGTTGAGTCCGCGGTCCTTGATGGCCTTCTCGGCCGCCTTCTGGCCGGCTGCGAGCCCGTCGGCGACGGTGCCCTTGGCCCACGCGTCCCCGATGGCGGTGTCGGTCGCCGCGCCGACCGGGCCCCAGGTCCAGCCGGGGACGATGGTGTCGGCCGCCTCACCGGCGACCTTGTAGATGTCGTCGCCGCCGAAGTAGCCCTTGTCGTCGAACGACGCGGCGGCGACGTCACGCAGCGCGGGGATGGCGGGCAGTGCGCTGCTGGGCGACTGAAGGTTGCTCAGCCGGGCCTTGACGGCGTCCGGCGTCGTGGCGGCCCACTGGGCGAACTCTGCGGCCGCCTTGACGTTCTCGGTCCCCTTGGGCACGGCGTAGGTGGTGCCGCCGTACATGCCGCTGGCGGGGGTGCCCCAGTTCGGCAGCGGGGCGACGCCCCACTTGCCCTTCTGCTTGGGGTAGGTGACCAGGTGGCCGCCCGCGCTCCAGGAGGCGCCGATGTAGCCGGCGATGCTGCCGTCGGTCAGGGCCTTGGTGAACTCGGGGCCGGTGAAGTTGGTCTTCTTGACCAGGTCGTCCTTGGTGAGCCCCTGCCAGTAGTCGGCAACCTTCCTGGACGCGGCGTCGTCGATGCCGACCTTCCAGGAGTCTCCCTGAGTGCTGTACCACTTGCCGCCGGCCTGCCAGGAGAGTGCGGGCAGGAGAGCGGGGTCGTCGCTGCCCCATCCGGCGATGCGGACCTCGCTGTCGGACTTCTTGATCTTTTCTGCGGCCTTCTTGAACTCGCCCCAGGTCTTGGGTACTTCGTCGACGCCGGCCTTCTTGAAGATGTCCTTGCGGTAGAAGAACAGACTCGGGGTGGCGTCGTACGGGACCGCCCAGACCTTGCCGCCGAGGGTCACGCGGTCCTGGATGGCCTCGGAGTACTTGGCCTTGACGGTGGCGCCCGCCTCGGGGGTGAGGTCTTCCAGGAGGCCCTGGCCGGCGAACTCCGGGAGGTGGTTGTACTCGATGCCGGCGACGTCGGGGGCGTTGCCCGCCTTGATCGCGTTGGTGATCTTGGCGTAGCCGTCGGGGCCGCCGGCTATCTGCGAGAACTTGACCTTGATGTCCTTGTGCGTCTTGTTGAACTCGTCGGCCACGTCCTTGGCGCCGACCGTCCAGCCCCAGTAGTCGAGGGTGACGGGCTTGCCGGACGTCCCGGCGGCGTCCGCCTTGTCGCCGTGGTCGGCGCCGCAGGCGGTCGCGAGCACGGCCAGGCACACGGAGCCGACAGCAAGGGGCACACGGGATCTCAGGATGGTGAGCTTCACGGCTCTACTCCTCGGAACGGGGCCGTCGATGCGGCGGATGCTCGCATTCTTCGACCCTGAACCGAAAGTAGTCAATAGCAAAGCAAGGTTTTAGAAATAAAAACGAAGTAGCGGCTACACGACACTGGATGCCCTGACCCGGAGTTCGGGCAGGATGGCGACCCGACGGCGCGGGCGGCCGGGCTCCGCCAGGCGGCGCAGCAGCAACTCCACCGCAGTGACGCCGACTTCATGCTTGGACGGGGCCACGGCGGTGAGCGGCAGGTCGGCGAGTTCGGCGACCTCGTCGTCGTACGAGACGAGCGCGACGTCGTCCGGCACGGCCAGCGACTCGGCACGCAGCCGCTGCAGCAGAACCATGGCGTCGTTCTCGGGATGGACGAGCGCGGCGTCGAGACCGCCCTCGCGCACGCCGGCCAGGAACTCGCTCACGCCCTTCTCGTAGGGTCCCTCCCCGCGCGCGCCGCCCCCGAGGTCGATGACCGTCTGCGGCAGGTCCGCCGCCTGCATGGCGGCGCGGTAGCCCTCCAGGATCCACGGCGCCGTCGGTGTGCCGCCCCGCATGAGCAGGGCGATCCCGCGCCGCCCGCCGCCCAGCAGGTGGCGCACCGCGAGACCGGCGCCGTAGGCGTGGTCCGTGCCCACATGATCGGCGGCGGCCTCGTTCGCCGGGCGCCGTTCGACGAGGACGAAGGGCACTCCGAGGCTGTCGTACCAGGCGCGGGCGGAGGCGTCCGGGGCCGGCGCGACGGGCGACGGGGCGAGCAGCAGACCCGCGACACCGTCCTCGACCATGCGTGCGGCCTGCAGACTCTCCGCCTCCGGCCGGTAGTCCGACACCGCCAGGGACAGCCGGACGCCGTGCGCGGCGGCGGTCTCCTTCGCCCCCTTGATGACCTCGGGGTAGTAGTACACCGAGGACGGCACGATCATCCCGAGCGTTCGGGGCCCCTCGTCCGGGGCGGCACCCTCGGCCGGATGCTCGGGGCTCGTGGACGCCGGGTCGGGCAGCCCGTCCAGCCGCATGGCGCCGCCGTGCACCCGGGCCACCAGTCCGCGCTCGGCCAGGATGTCCACGTCCTTGCGCACGGTCACCGGGGAGACCCCCAGCTCCCCCGACACGTCGGTGATCCTCATGGACCCGTCCCGGCGGACCCGGCTCAGGATCAGGTTGAGTCTCTCCTCTGCGTGCATGCTGCGGCTCCCCTTCCTCCACGCACGAGCGACGCCCCAGGTCAGAGCGTCACGGCCAACACCACTCCCTACTTGCGCTTTCTGTCAAACGATAACTAACGCAAGTGTTCACTGTTCAAGCCATTGTGGTGCTGTGTGCAGTCATGTTAAAACCCATCCACTTGCGAGTGCGATCCCCCGGCCGGCCCCCTTCCTTCCTTCGCCCGGAGGTCCTCAACCATGTCCAACCGATCGTCCCGACGCAGATTCCTCCAGGGATCCGCCGCCTCCGCTCTCGCGATCGGAGCCCTCGGCACAGCTGGTGCCGTACCCGCGGCCGCAGCCACATCCGCCGACGCCGCCGCATCAGCCGGCGCGGCCGACGACGAGTTCACCGCGCTCCGCGCGAAGTGGCGCGATCTGATCCTCGGCACGGGATTCAGCCCGACCGCCGAACCCTTCAGAACGCTCCTCGCCAACCTCGGTACGAGCGCTCGGGGCTTCCTGTCCACGATGGCACCGGCCGACGGCTCGCTGTGGCCCGACGCCGTGTGGGCCGACCCCGACCCGGACACCGACGCGGAGTCGTACAACTTCTCGGCGAAGATGAACGACAGCTACAACCGCCTCAACACCATGGCGCAGGCGTACTGCCAGCCCGGCACCGGGCTGACCGGCGACACCGCCCTGCTCCAGGCGGTCCTGACCGGTCTCGACCATGTCAACTCCCAGGTGTTCAACGAGAACACCAAGCAGTACGGCAACTGGTGGAACTTCCAGATCGGCTCCCCGCAGGCGCTCATGGACACCTGCGTCCTGCTCTACGACCACCTCACCGCCGACCAGGTCGACCGCTACTGCAAAGCGGTCGACCACTTCATACCCGACTCGGTGTTCGCCTCCTACTCGGGCACCAGCACCGGCGCCAACCGCGTCGACCTGTGCCGCGGTGTCATCCTGCGCGGCATCGTGGGCGGCAGCGCGGACAAGGTCTCCCTGGCCGCCAGGTCCCTCGCCCCCGTGTTCCCCTACGTCACCTCCGGCGACGGCTTCTACGACGACGGCTCCTTCATCCAGCACACCTACATCCCCTACATCGGAGGCTACGGAGCGGTCCTGCACGACGGTGTGGGCCGGCTGATGGCCCTGCTGCGCGGATCGACCTGGGAAGTCGACGACCCCAACACCCAGCTCTTCCTCGACACCGTGGACGCGACCATCGCCCCGTTCATCCACAACGGCCTGATGATGGACAACGTCTCCGCGCGCGGTATCAGCCGGGTCGGTACCTCCGACCAGAGCCGGGCACTGGGTCTGCTCGCGACCATCCTGCTGGTCGGCCAGGGCGCGAGCGCCGAGGAGAACGCACGCTGGCGCGCCATGGTCAAGGGCTGGATGCAGCGCGACTCCTACGCGCCGCCTCTCAAGAACCCCGGCCTCAGCCTGATCCGCGCCTGGCTCCTGCAGTCCCTGCAGGACGACACCACCGTCAAGCCCTCGCCGGAACCCGTCGAGCACCGGGTTTTCCACAACATGGACCGCGTCACCCACCGCCGCCGCGGCTGGACGGCCTCACTCTCCATGGCCTCCCAGCGCATCGCCCACTACGAGTTCGGCAACGGCGAGAACGCCCGCGGCTACCACACCGGCGCAGGCTGGCTGTCCTGGTGGGGCGACGACTTCGGCCTGGAACAGTACGCGGACGCGTACTGGCCCACCGTCGACCCCTACCGGCACCCCGGCATCACGGCGTCCCGCAAGCCGCTCGCCGACGGCGAGGGCGGCAACTGGGGCGCCGTACGCCCCGCCGCGGCCTGGGTCGGCGGCACCACCGACGGCGAGTTCGGCGCGACCGGGCAGCACCTCAAGGGCCTGTCCTCCACCATGAGCGCCAAGAAGTCGTGGTTCTGGCTCGACGACTCGATCGTCTGCCTCGGCGCCGGCATCACGTCCACCGACGGCCACCCCGTCGAGACCACCGTCGACAATCGCGCCCTCGGCACCTCCGGCGCACCGGCGCTGACCGTCGACGGCAAGACCCAACCCTCCCAGCAGGGCTGGAACAAGACCTTCGACAGCGCGCGCTGGGCCCACATCGCGGGCCACGCCGGTTACGTGTTCCTCGGCGGCTCCCCGGTCACCGCCGTACGCGAGGAGCGCACCGGTGCCTGGCGGGACATCAACACGGGAGGCCCCACCGACCCGATCACCCGTCGCTACCTCACCCTGTACACCGATCACGGCACCGACCCCGTCGACGGTCGCTACGCCTACGTCCTGCTGCCCGGCGCCGGCGCCGGAACCACCGCGCAACGTGCCGCTGACAAGGGCTGGCTGAAGGTCCTCGCCAACTCGGGCGACCAGCAGGGCGTCCGTGTGCCGCGCCACGGCCTGACCGCGGTCAACTTCTGGAGCGCGGGCACCGTGGACACCGTCACCGCGAGCGCCCCGGCCTCCGTCCTGATCCGCGAGCACCGCGACGGTACGGCCACGGTCGTCGTCTCCGACCCCGCCCGCCAGGCCACCTCGCTCGACATCACCTGGCACCGGCGCGTCAGCCGGGTGCTGTCGAAGCCGGCCACCGTCTCGGCGGCGGCCACCGGATCGTCTCTGAAGCTCTCCTTCGGCGACCTCACCGGCGCCTACGGAGCCCCCCAGAAGGTCAGGGTCAGGCTCGGCTGACCTCCTGGACCACGGGTCCGCCGACAGGCGGCGGGCCCGTTCTCTCTCCCCCCACCAAGGAGAAGACCGTGCAACGACGCAACGTCCGTCCCGCCCTGCGCGCCCTGCGCGCCAAGACGGGCAGTCTCCTTCTCGCCCCTGCCGCGATCGCCTCGGCCATGGCACTCATCACCGCGTCCCCCGCCAACGCCGCGGTGCTCTGGACGGCCGACCCCGCTTCCGGCGCCGGCGCCTTCGACTACACGGCCTGCGACGGCGGCCAGATCACGACGACCGACTGGAACGACGGCCACGGCGACATCTTCAGCATCAACAAGCCGGCCGGGATCAACCGGTGCGAGGTGGCCGGCGCCGCGGGCCGCACGTGGAGCAACAACTCCACCTACTGGTGGGGCTATTCCTTCGACACCCTCACGGACGACGCCCAGACCGTCTTCCAGTGGAAGTCCTGGGGCACCGGCGACCAGCAGCAGCAGAACTACCCGGTCCTGATGAAGGTCGAGGGCGGCCGGCTGAAGATCTGGTACGTCGCACCGGGTGAGGTGTGGCAGCTGGCCGGGAGCCGGGCGTGGTCGTCCGGAACCTGGCACAAGATCGAGCTGGGCATCACGACCCGCTCGGACACCACCGGATCGTTCGCGCTCTACGTCGACGGCTCCCTCGTCGTCGACCAGCACAACGTCCGCACCTGGGACGACATGGGCAACAACCCCCGTTGGGGCACGTACGGCTCCACCATCACCGACGTCAACTCCCATGTCTGGCTCGACGATCTGAAGCTGGGTCAGACCCGCGCGGACGTCGACCAACTCACGGAGAACCGATGAGATCCCGCATCCTTGGCAGACTCGCCGTCGGTATCGCGACCCTCGCGGCCGCCCTCGTGCCGACGCTCGCCGCCCCGCCGACCCCGGCGGCCGCCGCGACCTTCCCGGTCTACACCAACGAACGCAGCGCTGTCCGGCCCACACTGGAGCAGTACGGCGCCACCCGCTCCACGGTGGTCTACGACTCCTTCCACTTCACCTGCGACACGAGCGCGTGCTACTCCAACGGCGGCGCCCTGCCCTCGGAAGCCACCTACGAGGCCAAGGTCAAGGAGTACATGGGTTCGGGCCAGTTCAACGGCGCATCCACCGGGCCCGTGGTGCTGGACTTCGAGGACATCGAACTCACCCAGGTCGCCACCGGGCAGACCGCGACCAACGCGTACAACCTGTGGCGCCAGCTGCTCACCTGGACGCACAACGCCGCGCCCTCCGCACCGGTCTGCCACTACGGCTACGACTGGCTCACCCAGAACCAGAACCTCATCAAGCAGCTCCACGACGACAATCTGCTCAACTGCTTCGCCCCGCGCGCCTACTTCTACGCGGGCCAGTCGCTGACCGACTGGGACAGCGACTTCGACGCCGCCATCAGCCGCGACACGGCCATGGCGCCCACCCACCCCATCTACCCCTACGTCAGCCCCACCGCCTTCAACGGCGGCGGCTACGTGGCGGGCAACACCTGGGCGCACATGTTCTCCAAGGTGAAGGCGTCCGCCGACGGTGTCGTCGTCTGGGAGCCGTCCGCCACGGACTCCAGCGCCTGCGCCTGGGTGTCGCAGAACTCGTACGAGATGGGCGCCATCACCGGCACCGCCAGCAGCGGCCCCCTCAGCGCGACCGCCGCGCCACCCAGCGGCAACTGCACCGTCACCCGCGGCTCCCAGGTCGCCGTGCCCGTGACCCTCACCAACACCTCCTCCTCCACCACCGCCGCCACCTCCATGCAGACCCTCAGCGGTCTCCCGGCCGGGGTCCACGGCTACGACACGACATGGCAGTACTGGAACGTCCCCTCCCTCGCACCGGGCGCCTCCTGGACGACGACGCTCTACCTGCAGACAGACACGAGCGAAACGGCCGGCACCGTGCTGCTCCACATCAAGACCGGTATCAGTGACACGCGTTGGTCCTTCATCGTTGTCTGAGTCCGAGAAGGCCGAGGGGCGGCACCGGAGGATTCCGGCGCCGCCCCTCGCGTTGTGCCGCGGTCAGCGAACGAGGCTCCGGCGAGCGCTTCCGGCTGTCCGCCTACGTGCTCACGAGCCCGACAGGGCGTCCCCGAACATGGGGTCGTCCCCCGACTTCCCGATGCCCACGGACGACGCACCGAAGCTCACCGCGCCGGTGGCCGTGACGCCTGCCGTGGAGCCGCGCAGGACCCACACGGCGCCGTCGTCGCTGTTCTCGCCGCCCGCGCCCACCGACAGATCGGCGCGGCCGTCCTTGTTGTGGTCGGTGAGGTGGATGGCGTCGCCGAACAAGTCCGACGACTCATTGGCGCCCGGGACACCCGCGGTGCCCTGGTTGAAGGACTGGGCGCCGGTTCCCGTCAGGCCAGAGGCGCCGCCGCGCAGCACCCAGACGTTGCCTGCCTGCTCGGCGGAGCCGATGGTCTCGAAGTTCGCGCCGACGGCGAGGTCCGGGTAGCCGTCACCGTTGACGTCGCCGGCGGCGAGCGCGCCACCGAAGGAGTCGTGGTACTCGTCCGTTCCCGGCACACCCGCGGTGTCCTGGCTGAACACGGCGGTACGCGCGGTGTCGACGCCCGCCGCGCCGCCGTAGAACACGGTGGCGTAGCCGCCCTTCGCCGTCTGATCCGTGACGGAGACGAAGTCGGAGCCGACGACCAGGTCGTCGTGTCCGTCGCGGTCGAAGTCGGCCACGGCGAACGCGCCCGCGTACCCCGGGCCCGCCTCGGTCTGCAGGGTGGGTCCGGTCGAGGCGCCCAGGTAGACGAAGGCGTCGCCGCCGCCGAAGCCGCCGGCCAGGTGCTGGGCCAGCCGGCCGCACTGGATGAGGACCAGGCCGCAGGCGTCATCGAGGCGCATCAGCGGGGCACCGCCGTCAGGGCCCTCGCCCGGCAGCATCAGGGCGCCCCGAAGACCATCCGCCGCGTCCTCGACGCCGCCGGCGCCCGCGCACTGTCCACGCACCTCGACGTCGTCGAGCCGACCCCGGCGACCAACTGCCCGCTCCAACGCCGGACCTGGACGTGGTACTCGACCTGCCCGGCCTGGTGACCGACCACCTGGACACCGCCGGCGACGAGACTGTCCGTCAGACGCTCGCCGCCGGCCGGACCATCCGCCGCGGCCAGGGCCACTCACTCCGGATCACCGCCCCGCTCGAACTCCACCGCGCCGCGCCGCAGCCGGGAATGCCTCCTCCCGCCACGGCCGCCGCGCCGCCGAGATGGACCGGCGGCACGGGCTCGTCACCCTCGGGCATCCGAGGTCCCCCGTATGCCGGGTCCCCCGTATGCCGCATGCGGTGTAACGCTCTCCGTTCATGAACCGCTTTCATGCAATATGTCGCTAATGACCCATGGAAGTGCATTGCCACGGTTCAGTGTGATTGTTCCCGTTTATAAGGTGCAGGCATATCTTCATGAATGCCTTGAATCCGTCCTGCAGCAGCCGTTCACAGATCTGGAGCTGATCGCGATCGACGACTGCTCACCGGATGCCAGCGGGACGATTGTCGACGAGTTCGCAGCCCGCGATCCCCGTGTGCGCGCCGTGCATCTGACGGAGAACGTGGGTCTCGGCCGTGCCCGCAACGCGGGTCTCGAACACGCCACCGGCGATTATGTGATCTTCCTGGACAGCGACGACGCCCTCACTCCGGACGCGCTGCACGCGATCTCGGACCGGCTCAAGGACACCGACGGCCCTGACGTCCTGGTCTACGACTACGAACGGTCGTACTGGACCGGCGGGACGGTGCCCAATCCCGTCACCGCTCATCTCGCCGAGGAGGGTCCGTCGTCGTTCACCCTCGACGACAGGCCGGGCCTGCTGAGGGTCCTGCACGTCGTCTGGAACAAGGCATACCGCCGCGAGTTCCTGGAGCGCGCGGGCTTCACCTTCGCTCCGGGCTACTACGAGGACGTCTCCTGGACCTATCCGGTACTGGTGACCGCCGAGTCGATCGCGGTGCTCGACCGCGTCTGCGTGCGTTACCGGCAGCGCAGAATGGGAGCGATCACCTGCTCCCCCGGGCATAGGCACTTCGAGATCTTCGGCCAGTACGACCGGGTCTTCGCCTACCTGAGTGCACACCCCGAAACGGCGCGCTGGCGGCCCCTCGTCTTCCGCCGGATGCTCGACCACTTCAGCACGGTGTTCACGGCGCCCGACCGTCTGCCGCGCGGCACTCGCGCGGCGTTTCTGCGCCAGGCCCGGACGTACTGCCGCCGCTACCGCACCCCGGGCGCGACTCCCCCTCTGCGCACCAGAATCCGGCACGCTCTCGTACGTCTGGGCGCGCACCGCAGCTACCGGACCCTGCACTCGGCACGGGCTCTGCTGCGACGTGTCCGCCGCGCCGCCGTCGCCGCTCAGCGTGCCGTCTCGGCGGGCGTCGTCCAGATCCATTACCGCATCCAGCGGCTCCTTCCGCTGCGCGAGAACGACGCCGTGTTCTCCGCCTACTGGGGCCGCGGCTACGGCTGCAACCCGGCGGGCGTCGAGGCGAAGGTCCGCGAACTGGCGCCCCACATCCGCACCTCCTGGATCGCCGACCCGGCGCACCACCACACGATCCCGCCGGGCACCCGCCGTCTCACCTCCGGCACGGCCGCGTACTGGACGGCGCTGGCCCGCTCCAAGTACCTGGTCAACAACGTCAACTTCGACCGCAGACTCGTCAAGCGCCGGGGCCAGGTGTTCCTGCAGACCCAGCACGGCACCCCGCTCAAGCGCATGGGCCTCGATCTCCTCGACCGGCCGGCCGCCGTCGGCGACACCGACGTCCGGCGCATGCTCGCCAACTGCGGCAAGTGGGACTACGTCCTGTCCGCGAACCGCCATTCCACGCTGGTGTGGGAGCGGGTCTACCCCGGTGACTACACCACGCTCGAATACGGCTATCCGCGCAACGACCTCTATCAGAACGCCACCGGCAAGGACGTGGCCCGGCTGCGTGACACCCTGGGCATCCCCCAGGATTCGGTCGCGATCCTGTACGCCCCCACGCACCGGGACTACCGCCGCACCCAGCGCCACGCCATCGATCTGGAACGCATGCTGCGCTCCCTCGGTCCCCGCTTCATGGTGCTCGTGCGCGCCCACCATCTGTCCGCGATTCCGCCGGTGGGCACACACTCGTCCCAACTCGTCGACGTCTCGGACCACCCCAGCGTCGAATCCCTCTGTCTGGCGAGCGACGTCCTGGTCACGGACTACTCCTCGCTGATGTTCGACTACGCCAATCTGGACCGCCCGATCGTCCTGTACGCCGACGACCGGGAGGCCTACGAGGCGACCCGTGGCACCTACTTCGACCTCCGGAGTTTCCCTCCCGGCGCGGTCGCCACCGGCGAGGACGAGCTCATCGACATCTTCGTGACCGGCGAGTGGCGCAGCGCCCGCTCCGCCCGGCGGCGGGCCGCATTCCGTGAACGCTTCTGCCCGCACGACGACGGGGGCGCCGCCGAGCGGGTCGTGCGGCATGTCCTGCTGGGGGAGAAGGCGGGCCTGCCGTCCGCGGTACCGCTGGAGGAGCGGCGGCCGGCGCCGGCACCCGGTCCGCGGCAGGAGCCGGAGGCCAGCGTGACTCTGCCCACCAGCGCCGTTTGAACGCCCATCGAAGGAGAGTGCGTTGCCCCGCTTCAGTGTTGTCGTTCCGGCCCACGACGGGCCGGGGCGGCTGCCCGACTGTCTCGCTTCGGTGCTCGGCCAGGCCTTCGCCGACGTCGAGCTGATCGCCGTCGTCAGCTCCCCGCAGGGGCTGTGTGCCTCGATCGTGGCCGCGCACGCGGACCGCGATCCACGGATCAAGGTGGTGCGCTCGCCGGCGGGCGACGGTCTGCCGGGCGCGCGGAATGCCGGGATCGCGGGCGCGGAGGGAGAGTTCGTCCTCTTCCTCGACGGCGACGACACGCTGGTACCCGGGGCACTGGGACTCCTCGACGCCCGGCTCGCCGAGTCCGGCGAGCCGGATGTGCTGCTCTTCGACCACGAGCGAGTGCACTGGTTCGACGGCGGCATGGGGGCAACGCTCGGGCGGCTGTGGCAGGACGCGCTGACCGGGGCCTTCTCGGTGGAACAGCACCCGGCGCTGCCCGACGTAGGGGTGCCCGCGTGGAGCGGTGCCTATCGCCGCGACTTCCTGGCCCGGCACGAACTGGCCTTCGTGCCCGGCATGTTCACCGACACGGTGTGGAGCGTACTGACCACGCTCCAGGCCGAACGGATCGCGCTGCTCGACCGGATCTGCGTCCGTCATGTGCTGCGCCGCCAGGGCAGCCGGAACTACCTGCCCGGACTTCACCACATGGACCTGCTCCACCAGTTCGACCTGGTGATGCGCGGGGCGGCCGAGCTGAAGCCCGACCCGGCGGTGCTCGACAGGGTCTTTCACCAGCTGGTGAGCGCGGTGCTCAAGACCGCGGCATCCCCCTGGCGGTTGCCGAGCCCGGCGGCGCGGCGGCAGTACTTCCGGCGGGCCACCCGGCTCTACCGTCGGCACCGCCCGGCGGGGAACCGACGGCCAGGTGGGAGCGTGGGGCTGCAACATGCGTTGCTGGCTGCCGGCTCCTACGCGGCATTCAGCGCGCTGCGCGGCACGAAGCGGCAGCTGGGCAGGGTGGCCCGGTCCGTCGCGCGGTGCCTGAGGTGGCTGCGCAGGCGCGGCGGCAATCCGTACAGGGCTTTCCTCAGGCGGCCGGTCGACGAGAATCTCGCGGTCTTCTCCTCGTACTGGGGCCGCGGTTACACCTGCAACCCCGCCGCCATCCACGCGGCGGCGCGGCGCCTGGCTCCGCATATCAAGACGGTCTTTCTGGTGACCGCAGCGCATGCGGAGCAGATGCCCGACGAGGTGGAGAGCGTCGTGATCGGAAGCGACCGCTATTGGGAGGTCATGGCCACCGCCAAGTACACCTTCAACAACGTGAACTTCGAGATGGCGGTGAAGAAGCGACCCGACACCGTCCACGTGCAGACCCAGCACGGCACCCCGCTCAAGCGCATGGGTGTGGACCTGGTGGAGTACCCGGCGGCTGCGGCCGCGGTCGGCCCGCTGGGCAAGCTGCTCCAGCGCGTGGACCGATGGGACTTCAACATCTCCTCGAACCATCACTCCACCGAGGTCTGGGAGCGGGCCTACCCGGGTGCGTACGAGAGTCTGGACGTCGGCTATCCGCGCAACGACGCGTTCTACACGTCGACGGCCGAGGACGTCGCCGCGATCCGGCGCCGCCTCGGTGTGCCCGAGGACCGTGTCGCCGTGCTGTACGCGCCGACCCACCGCGACTACCGCACGGACTTCCTCCCGCAGCTGGATCTCGTCGCGTTCTGCCGGGCGCTCGGCGACGAGTTCGTCGTGCTGCTGCGGGCCCACCACTCCTACGAGGGGTCCGCGGGCCTCGAACGGATGCTGCGGTCCGGCGCGTTGATCGACGTGACGAAGCACCGCTCGCCCGAGGAGGTGTGTCTCGCCGCGGACGCTCTGATCACGGACTACTCGTCGGTCATGTTCGACTACGCCAACCTCGACCGCCCGGTCGTCGTGCACGCCGACGACTGGGACATCTACCGGGAGACACGGGGCGTCTACTTCGATCTGCTCGCCGCGCCGCCGGGTCCGGTGGCCCGTACCCAGGACGAGCTGACGAGGATCTTCCGCAGCGGTGAGTGGCGGGGCGAGACCGCGGCCCGGCTGCGCGACGCGTTTCGTCGGCGATTCTGCGAATTCGACGACGGGCTGGCCGCGGAGCGGGTGGTGCGCCGGGTGCTGCTCGGTGAGCCGGCCGAGGCGCTGCCGCCGGTCGTTCCGCTGGGCGAGCGCGTTCCGGCCCCGGCCGCCGCCCGCGTCCTCCACCGCTGACCCGCCCGATGCGCACGCCCACACCCCCATCCCTACGACCATGGAAGAGCCCGTGCCTCGTTTCAGCGTCATCGTCCCCGTCTACAAGGTCCAGGGCTACCTGCGCGAGTGCCTCGACTCGATCCTGACCCAGTCCTGCACCGACATCGAGGTCATCGCGGTCGACGACTGCTCGCCCGACAACTGCGGCGCGATCATCGACGAGTACGCGGCGCGCGACGCCCGTGTCACAGCGGTCCACCTGCCTCAGAACGTCGGCCTCGGCCGGGCACGCAACGCGGGGGCCGGTCACGCCACGGGTGACTACTTGCTCTTCCTCGACAGCGACGACAGTTACACACCCGGGGCGCTGCAAGCCATCGAAGAGCGGCTCACCGCCACCGACGACCCGGACATTCTCGTGTTCGACCATGTGCGCACGCACTGGTGGGGCCGTGGCGGCAGGAGCATGACGGCGGATCTGCTCGCCTCCGCGGGTACGGACACGTTCGACATCGTGAGCAGTCCCCAGTATCTGCATCTGTTCCTGGTGGCCTGGAACAAGGCATACCGCCGCGACTTCTTCACGGGCCACGGATTCACCTACCGGCCAGGCCTGTACGAGGACGCCCCGGTCACCTATCAGGCGCTGATGTCCGCGCGTCGCATCGGGTGTCTGGACCGGGTGTGCGTCGAGTATCTGCAGCGCAGGAGTGGCGCGATCACCCGCACCCCGGGACGAAGGCACTTCGACATCTTCACGCAGTACTCGGGACTGTTCGCGTTTCTCGACGACCACCCGGAAATGCACGAGTCGAGACCACTCCTCTTCGAGCGGATGATCAACCACTTCCTGGCGACGATGCCGCTCAGCGAGCGGGTGCTGCCCGAGGACCGGTCCGCCTTCTACCGGGAGACGGTGGACTTCTACCGGCGCCACAAGCCGGATGGTTTCACTCCGCCGGACGATGCCTACCGCGCCCAGTGGCGCCTGATCGCGCGCAGCCCCTACTCCGTGTTCCAGGCGTACGCGCTGGCCGAGCGGCTGGGGCGCGCGTCCCTGCGCAAGCAGCGCAAACTGTGCGCGGCGACCACCCGGCAGGTCAAGCGCGCCTACGCCGGGACCCAGCGCCGGCTCCGTCTCGATCCGAACCTCGCCGTGTACTCGGCCTCCTGGCACCGCGGTGTTCTCGGCGATCCCGCGGCCGTCCATGAGGCGGCCCGCATGCTGGCCCCGCACATCGACGCGGTGTGGGTGGTGCGGCCGGACGCTGTGGCGCAGCTGCCGAGTGGCATCGACTACGTCACTCCGGACACACCGCGCTACCACCGGGTGACGAGCCGCGCCACGTACTTCGTCAACAACGTCGACTGGACACTCGGCCTGGTGAAGCGCCCGGGGCAGATCCATGTCCACACCCACGAGGGCACGCCTCTGGGGCACATGGGCGTCGACCTGCTCAGCCGTCCGGCCGCCAAGTATCGCGCCGATGTCCGCGCGCAGCTGCGGCGCGCGGACCGCTGGGACTTCAGCCTGGTCTCCAGTCCGTACGCGCAGCAGATCTGGGACCGCGCCTATCCCTGTCACTTCACCTCACTGCCGACCGGCGCCCCGCGCAACGACGTGCTGGTGAGGGGTGACCATATGCGGAAGGTCGCCCTGCGCAAGCGGCTCGGTGTCCCGGACGGCAACACGGTGGTGCTCTACGCCCCGACCCGGCGCGACCATCGCAAGTCGTACGTCCCGCGGCTCGACTTCGAGCAGCTGCTGCGGGGGCTCGGGCCGACGGTCACGCTGCTCGTCCGGTTGCATCCGAAGGACGCGCAGGCCCCGTTCCGCGGTCTGCAGCTACGCGACCTCCAGCGGCGCGGGCTGCTCCTCGACGTCACCGACGAGCCCTCGGCCGTGGACATGATGCTCGTCTCCGACGCCCTCGTGACGGACTACTCGTCCCTGCTGTTCGACTACGCCAACACCGACCGCCCGATCATCGTCCATGGCGATGACTGGGAGGCGTACCGGGCGGCCCGCGGCGTCTACTTCGATGTGCTGGCCGACCCGCCGGGCCATGTCACCACCACTACCGACGAGTTGACGGATCTGTTCGCCTCCGGGGCGTGGCAGGACGCGCGCTCCGCCGCTCTGCGCGCCGACTTCCGCCGGCGGTTCTGCCCCTACGACGACGGGCACGCGGCCGCCCGGGTGGTCTCTCTGGTCATGCTCGGCCGGGAGCACCCCCCGTCGGTCATTCCCCAGCAGGACGCACGACAGCTCCGACAGTCCGCACGCTCCGCTCTTCCGGACGGCACACGCTGACGTGCGCCCTCAGGCATCACCTCCCGACGGCCGCTTCGGTCCGGACACCCAGGAGATCTCCGCCATGTCAGACGCCCTTCACCGTTCCTGGCCACGGACCGCGACCGCGAAGGCACGGGCGCTGTGGACGCGCGTTCCGGCGGCGCTGCGGTTGCCGCTCGTCGTCCTCCTTTCCTGCCAGGCCTGTTACCTGCTCTGGTGGATGGCCTTCTACCCGGGAATGATCGACTACGACGCGCTCGCGTACACCTGGCAGGTCACCACCGATCACTGGATCTCGAACCATTCGGTCCTCTACAACTCCCTTCTCTGGCTGAGTCTCAACACCACCGGTGGCTTTGCAGCCCTGACGCTGTTTCAGACGATGGCGATGTCCGCCGTGCTCGCCTACGCGTGCGCGAGCCTGCGCACCGTCGGCGTACGCGGGCGATGGAGCGCACCGGCCGCGCTGGCGTGCGCCCTGGCCCCGCCGCTCGCCTCGTTCACCGTCTACGTGGGGAAGGACGTACCGTTCACGATCTGTGCGTTGCTGGTGTTCGCCGTCACGGCACGGCTGACGGGCAGGCGGCTGCGGGGAACCTGGAACGGCTGTCTGCGTCGCTCCGAACTCCTGCTGCTGTGCGTCGGCTTCTTCGGAATCAGCCTCTTCCGCAACAACGGCTTCCCTGTCGCCGTGATCGCCGCGCTGTGCCTTCTTCCGGTGCTGCCCGGTGCGCGGCGCGTGATCACCACGCTGGTCACCCTCACCACTGCCGTGACCTTGACGCTGATGTTCGTCGTCTACGCGGCGGTGGGCATCCAGAAGCCGCCGAAAACGCTCGTCTACAACCTCCACTACGCGGACCTGTCGGTGACCTACGCGCAGGCACCCGAGCTGTTCACCAAGGACGATCTGCAGCTGATGGCCAAGACGGCGCCGCTCTCGGACTGGCGCACGACGGGAACCACATGCTTTGCCTCCGACCCGCTGTACCGCAAGCTCAACCGGCACGTCACCGACCAACTCACCCAGCCACTGGTCCAGTTGTGGTGGCGCACCCTGCGCAAGGCCCCCCAGAAGGTGATGGGCGCACGGCTGTGCCGCGGACACATCGCCTGGGCCGTCTTCCCCGGGCCGCAGGATCAGGGCGGCCGGACGTACAACGCTCTCAACCGGGTGGATCCGGTGTTCTACAAGTGGTACTCGGAGATGCGGACGAGCCCGTACAACAGGGCGGCCCAGCCCCGGCCCCTGTCCGAAGGCCTCCACCACGTCGGCTCCTTCGCGTACGCCGCCGCCCACGTCCCCCAGCTGGAGTGGCTCCTGTGGCGCGGCGCCATCTGGTCCTACGCCACCTATGCGCTCGTCACCCGGCTCGCCCGGTCGCGCCGCTGCCGCCCCCTGTTCGCGCTGACGGGCGTCACCTTCGGCACTCAGCTCACCGTGTTGGTCGCGACCCCCTCGCCGTGCTTCCGCTACATGGCGGCCCCCATGTTCATCGGCGTGCTCTGCCTGTCACTCATCCCCGCGCTGCGCGGTGCGGTGAGTCCCGTCGCCCCGCCCTGGGTGCCCGGAGCGAGGCCGGCCACCACCGTGCCGAAGAACGTGGAGTACGCCCCGTAGAGGCACCCGCAGCAGCTCACACCCCTCGCCGGTCCGGCCCGAACGCCCAGGAGATCTCCACCGTGTCAGATGCCCGCCTCCCCTCCGCAGTCCGGGCCGGTGGATCCGGGGTGACGGCGGCCTCGAGGGTACGGGCCCTCCGGTCCCGCGTACCGCCGGCACTGCGTCTGCCCGTGGCCGTCTTCCTCGCGTGCCAGGCCTGCTACCTGCTGTGGTGGGCGGCCTTCTACCCGGGTCTGATGAGCGTGGACTCCGTGGTCTACACGTGGCAGGTCACCACCGGCCACTGGCGCTCGGACCACTCGGTGCTCTACAACGCGCTGGTCCGGCTGACCCTCGACATCACGGGGGACCTCTCGGCCCTGACCCTGCTGCAGACCATCGCGATGTCCGCCGTCCTCGCCTATGCCTGCGCGGGCCTGCGGACTCTGGGTGTACGGGGGCGGTGGAGCGCACCGGCCGCGGTGGCCTGCGCGGCGACTCCACCGCTCGGGTCCTTCATCGTCTTCATGTGGAAGGACGTGCCGTTCACCATCTGCGCGGTGCTGGTGTTCGCCGTGTCCGTACGGCTGTTGGGCAGGCGTGCGCACGGCACGTGGAACGGCCGTCTGCGGCACTCGGAGCTCTTGCTGCTGTGCACCGGGCTGCTGGGTGTCGACCTCTTCCGCAACAACGGCTTCCCGGTGTCCGTGATCGCGTCGCTGGCCCTTCTCCTGGCGCTGCCCGGGGCCCGGCTCCTGATCGCCGGGCTGGCGTCCGCCACCACCACTCTGACGCTGTTGCTCGCTCTCGTGATCTATCCGGCGGTCGGCATCGAGCAGCCGAGCAAGGCGTTCCTCTACAACCTGCACTACGCCGACCTCGCCGTGACGTACGCGCGCACACCGGGACAGTTCACCCCGGCCGATCTGCGGCTGATGGCCCAGGTGGCACCACTCTCGACCTGGCACGACGCCGGTACCAACTGCTACGTGTCCGACGTCCTTTACTACAACCCGACGCTGAACCGGGCCGCGGCCACCCAGCTCACCGAACCGCTGGTGGGGTTGTGGTGGCGCACCCTGCGCCGGTCTCCGCAGGAGATCCTCGGCGCACGCCTGTGCCGAGCCCACATCGCCTGGGCCGTCTTCCCCGGACCGGCGGACAAGGACGCCAGGACCTGGACGTACGGCACATCGATCCCCGCCGACCTGTGGGGCTTCAGCCCGATCGAGGACAGCCCGTACCGGTCGCTGCTCAAGGCCCGACCGCTGTCCCGCGCTCTTCACCACGCCGCCACGTTCGGCCGCTCCGCCTTCGGCGTCCCCCAGCTGGAGTGGCTCCTCTGGCGTGGCGCCACCTGGTGCTACGCCACCTATGCGCTGGTCGCCCTGCTCACCCGGGCCCGCCGCCGACGTGCCCTGCTCGCCCTCGCGGGCGTCTCTCTCGGCGTGCAGCTCACCGTGCTCGTCGCCAACCCCGCGCCGTGCTTCCGCTACATGGCGGCACCCATGTTCATCGGCGTGCTGTGTCTGTCGCTGATCCCGGCCCTCAGGGCCGAACCCGCCGAACGCTCCAGGAACGGAAGCCGCGGCGACTTGATTCGACCGGCTGCGCCATCCGCATGACCCTCGGCCCGACCAGATCGTGTCGATTCTTGCGCGTGGACAAGTGACACACAATCATCCCTGCTCACGACTGCTTGTCCGGGAGGGCACCGAAAGATATGGCCTACGACCCTCAACAACGGTTCTTGAACTTGGTGCCCGGTGGCAACGGAATTATTTACACCATTCAGGCCGACGGAAATCTTTACTGGTATCGGCACATCAACTGGACCACCGGCACTCCCCCGTCCTGGGCGAACTCCGGATCTGGCCGGCTCATCGGGACCAGCTGGCACAAGTTCCGCTTCGTCCTGGCCGCGGCCGACGGACAGATCTTCGCGTTCATGCCCAACGGTGACCTGCTCTGGTACCGATACATGCTGTCCGACATCAACACCGGTGCCGGCAGCTGGCACTCGGCGAGCGGCAGCCGAATCGGCACCCAATGGAACTTCCCGCGGGTGATCGGCGGATGGAACAACGTCCTCTACGCGGAGGACGGCAACGGAGACCTGCGCTGGTACAAGTACACCGGCACCAACGGCTCCTTCAGCTGGGCGGAGAATTCGGGTTCCAAGATCGGTTCGCAATGGCAGACCTACACCCAGCTGTTCGCCGACCCCAACGGGGTGATTTTCGGAACGCGGCACGGCAGCGCTCTCAGCTGGTTCCGCTACCTCGGGACAAACGGAACGTTCAACTGGGCGAACGGCGGCGTGCCTGTCGACACCACCATTCTGGGGCCGTTCGAGAGGGGGCTCTTCTCCAACGGTTCCGGTGCCGTGTACAAGATCAAGACGAACACCGCCAACCCGCCGGGCCCCGACAACCAACTCCAGTGGTATCGCCTGCTCAACTCCGAGACCGTCAACACCAGCGGTGTCCAATGGGCCAGCGGGTCAGGCGCCGTGGTCGGCTCGGGCTTCACCCGCGAGAACTCCGCGGCACTGCAGGGATATCCGACGTCGTTGTCCACCCGACAAGGCACGAGTCTCGGCATTCACGTGTCGACGACCTTCCCTTCGTACACGTCCTCCACTCTTCGCCTCGCTCCCACCACGGGCGCCCCCGTCGTAGTCACCCAGCCCACCACTCGAACCGGGCAGTTCCAGCCGCTGCAGAGCGGATACCACAGCGCGGGATGCGGGTGGAGCCAGTCCTTCTCCGTCTCCGTGGGAACCGGGACAAGCTGGCCCTCGGGCGTCTACGCCTCACAATTGAAGTCACCCCAGGGCAAAGAACACAACGTCATGTTCGTCGTGCGGCCTTCAACACCGCAGCGACAGATCGCCGTCCTGGTGCCCACCAATACGTACAATGCCTACAATTTCTGGGGCGGGCACAACCAATACACGACCGGCCAGGCCGGTGCACAGCGCACCGTCACCATGCAGCGCCCCCAAATGGGAACCTCGTGGGACAACTTCTACACGACCGCGACCGGCATCATCGACCATCTCCTCTACAGTGACCTTCAGCTGTTTCGATGGATGAGCTCAAAGAGCGTCGCATACGACTGCTACGCCGACACCGACCTGCATGCGACGGGCTCCAACTGGCTGCGGACTCCCTCGCAGGGCGGACATTACAAGGCGCTGGTACTGACCACGCATCCCGAGTACTTCTCGCAAACCGCGCGTGACAACGTCGTGGCCTTCCAGAACAACGGCGGGCGCATCATCTACCTGGGCGGCAACGGCATCTATGAACGGATGCAGTACACCGCGGACGGTAACGCGATCATTTTCCGGCGGCCCGACGGCAGTCGAGATGTCTACGCGGACTCCGGACAGTCCGAATCGCAAATCCTGGGCGTATCCCACTACCAGCCGACATATATGAGCTTCGCCCCGTACCAGGTGCGCGACACCACCAGCAATCCCTTTACCGCGGGTACCGGCCTGAGCGTGGGAGACACCTTCGGCAGCGTCTCCTACGACATCGCCGCCAGCGGCTGGGAAGTCGACCGCCGGCAGGGTGCCGTGCCCGGTTCCGTACTCATCGCGGAAGGCCTCAACACGACGGGCGGGGCCGAAATGCTGTACGTGCCGGCCAGCGACACCAAGGGCTGGGTGTTCTCGGTCGGCTCCCTGTCCTTCACCGGCAGCGTTCCGATCGACACCGCGATCCAGAAACTCCTGCTGAACGTTTTCACGCAAGCGGTGGCCTAGTTCCTCGTGGCCCGACCCCACTGACGGAGAGAAGAGAACATGCAGGAGATGTCGCGGCGCACCGTACTGGTCGGCGCCACAGCGTCGACGATCGCGCTGGGCCTTCCCACCTCGACAGCCGACGCGGAGCCCGCGCGTGAGGCACCGCCGGTCACGAGTGTCTGCAAAGCCCTGGGCAGCACACAGGTCTGCGTCACGGCACGAGAGGTCCAGGACGTGACCGGCCTCCAGTACGTCATCACCAACGGCGGCGCTCGGCCGATGACTTACACGGTGTGGTACGTGGATGTGACCGGGGGCCCCGAATCCGGCAAGGTCAAGGAAACGGTGGAGGCAGGAGAGACGGTCGTCGGATACTTCTACGGCGCCATCCAGCACTGCTTCACGCTGCACTTGTGCGATGAGGCAGAGACCCAATGCGTCGCCCTCGGTCCCGTCTGCGGCCCGTATCCGTCGGCCTGGGAGTAGACCAAGTCCCCGCACCCAGATGCCCGCCGGGTCGTTCCACAGCACATGAAGCAGAACAGTGAAGTGTCCCTCGCTCCGGTCCGGACGGCAGCCGGGGCCCAGGTCGACGAGTCGGCCGCACTGGGCCCCGGCACCGCCGTGTGGGAACTCGCCCAGATCCGTGAGCAGGCCGTGCTCGGCGATGACTGCGTCGTGGGGAGAGGCGCCTATGTCGGCCCCGGGGTCCGGATCGGCGACGGGGTCAAGATTCAGAACCTCGCTCTGGTCTACGAGCCTGCGGAGCTCGGCAACGGCGTCTTCATCGGCCCCGCGGTCGTACTGACGAACGACCACAACCCGCGCTCGGTCGATCCCGAAGGGCGCCCCAAGGGACGCGGCGACTGGGAGCCCGTGGGGGTCACGGTCGCCGAGGGCGCATCGCTCGGCGCGCGCTCCGTCTGCGTGGCCCCGGTCCGCGTCGGCCGCTGGGCGATGGTCGCCGCCGGCGCCGTGGTCACGCGGGACGTGCCGGACTTCGCGCTCGTCGCCGGCGTCCCGGCCCGTCACATCGGCTGGGTGGGCCGCGCGGGACAGCGGCTCCGTGAGCTCCCCGGCTCGCCCGGCATGTGGGAGTGCCCGCACACCGGCGTGCTGCACACCGAAAAGGACGGCGTACTCACAGAGGCCTGATGCAAAAAGCCGCCGTCCCTTATCCGCAGCCGCCGGTCACGCCCCTCCGATTCAGACAGTGGCGGCCCGGCGGTCCGGACTCTCCTGGATATCGAGCATGAGGGCGCCGATGAGAAAGTGAATCCCGGTGAGGATCGGCAGGGAAGCCAGCAGGACACTTCCTGCGCTGGCACTCGCAGGCCCGAGCGTGTGGATCAACACCCAGGTGCTCGCCACGCCACCGAAGGTGATGAGACACAGTCCCGCCAGGAGCAGGAGAGCGATCGGCGAGAAGGAGAAGACGACGTACTTCAGGACGACACGCCGGCCGGTCCCGCGCGCCAACTGAGCGATCAACGCGGGAATGACCTTGTGCATCCGCATCGTGGACACCTCACTCCCGTAGACCGCGGGGATAGGGACGTCACAGGCCGGAATCCTGAGGATGTTCAGATTGATGAGAAGGTCGTTCTCGAACGAGTAGTCCTTGGCCACGCGGTCGAGATTGAGCCGTTCCAGTGCTGTCCTGTGGATCGCGGTGTACCCGTTCTGAGGGTCGAACAGATGCCAGTACCCGGATGCCAGCTTGGTCATGAAAGAAAGAATGATGTTCCCGAGAATCCGGTATTTCGGCATGCCCCGGTAGGAGTCGCGGGAGTAGAAACGGTTGGCCTTCGTGAAGAGAGCGGTCCCGTCACAGATCGGAGCGATCAGGGCAGGCAGATAGGCCGGGTCCATCTGTCCGTCGCCGGCCATGACCACCGAGACGTCGCAGCCCAGCCGCAACGCCTCCAGGTGCCCGTCGCACACCGCCCCACCGACACCGGTGTTGTCCTCGTGCCGGATGAGGACCATCCGCGGATCGCCGGCGGCGATCGCCTCGGAGGCCGTCTCGTCACTGCTGGCGTCGTCGATCACCACGATATGGTCGACGAAATCGGGCATCGTGCTGATCGTCCGGGCGATCAGCTTTTCCTCGTTGTACGCCGGCACCACGACGGCGACTCGCATGTTTTGATACACGAAGAAAAACCCTCTCACGGTCCTTTTCCTGGAACCCGCCTGCGACGACGGCCTTGAGCACGGAGGAAGGTATCAGAAATCATTCAGAGAATGTGGAACTCCGCCCGCCGCCTCTCATCGGCCGATACGACAAGATTCCTTCTCGTAGGAGGGCTCTGCTACAGCATCGACGTAGGGACACTGGTCCTGCTGCACGGTGTACTTCATATGCCATTGGCCGCGGCCACCTCACTGGCGTTCGTCACCGTATTGGCGGTCAATTTTAGCCTCAACAGATCCTTCGTCTTCCGAAGCGGAGCGATGGCCCGCCCGGCCATTGTCAAATACCTCGTCCTCGTCGCATTGAATTACTGTGCAACCCTGGCAACGGTCACCGGGTTGACCGCTCTGGGCCTGGCTTACGTAGCAGCCAAGACGGCGTCGACCATCATCAATGCCGTGGCAAATTACGGTGCGTTTCGATGGTGGGTCTTCAGATCCCCCGCCGCGCGAGAGACCCGCAGTCCGGGCAGTCCGGGCCGGCCCGAGCCGATCCGAGAGCCGTGACCGCGCACCACGTGGCGACGACCATTCCCCTGGCCCTGTGCGTTCGTTGGGCGCGGAGAACCGAACGAGCCCACAGGCCAGGGTGACTCAGGACCGCTGGGTGACCGCCGCCAGATTCCGGGGATGGTGGATCTGCAGCGGCAGGGACGCCTTGCGCCGTGCCGAGTCCAGGACCACCTCGGCGACCTCCACCGTCCTCAGCCCCTGGCCGAGAGTGACGATGTCCATGGCCTTGCCCTCGACGGCGTCACGGAACCGCTCGTGCTCGACCAGCAGCGGCTCGCGCTTGAGAATCGCGAACCGGACCATGTCACCCTCGGCGGCCCCGCGGAACGTGCTCAGCGCTTCCCACTCCGTGGCGAAGGCGCCATTGGCATGGAAGGTGAGATCAGCGGTGAGGGTGTCCGCGATGAAGCAGCCCTTCTCGCCGGTCACCGCCGTGAAGCGCTCCTTGAGCGGGCTGAGCCAGTTCACGAGATGACTGACCATCGTGCCGTCGGTGAGCTCACCGACGACCGCGACCATGTCCTCGTGCGGGCGGCCGCTCTTGGACACGGTGCGGGCCGCCACGGAGGCGTAGCGGCAACCCGTCACCCAGCTGGTCAGATCGATGTCGTGGGTCGCCAGGTCCTTGACGACACCCACGTCCGCGATGCGCTGCGGGAAAGGCCCCTGCCGTCGCGTGACCACCTGGAACATCTCGCCGAGCTCGCCCGCCTCCAGACGCGAACGCAGGCTCTGCAGCGCCGGGTTGAAGCGCTCGATGTGCCCGACACCGGCGGTCAGGCCGGCGCCCTCGAAGGCGTCGACCAGTCGCCGGGCCGCGGCCGCGGAGTGGGCGAGCGGCTTCTCGATCAACGCACACACGCCGTTCGCGGCCAGAGCGAGGCCGATCTCCTCGTGCAGCACCGTGGGGCAGGCGACCACGGCGTAGTCGAGGCCGAACGCGAGCAGCTCGGGCAGAGTGGCGACGACCGGCGCGCCACGAGCGGCACCCGTGGGGTCCCCCGCCGGGTCCAAGACGCCGACGAGTTCGACCCCGTCGAGCGACGACAACACCCGCGCGTGGTTGCGTCCCATCGCCCCCAGACCGACAAGCCCCGCACGCAACGTCTGCTTGCTCACCGGACACCTCCGGCCACACTCACGGCCCGTGCGATGCGCTCAAGTTCGCCCTGCCCGAGAGTGGGATGGACCGGCAGAGAGAGCACCTCCGCGGCAGCGCGGTCGGTCTCGGGCAGCGGAGGTCCGGCCGGATCGCGGAACGGCGCCAGACGGTGGATCGGCGTCGGGTAGTACACCGCACTGCCGATGCCCTGCCCCGCCAGTTCCTGCTGCACGGCATCCCTGCGGCCGTCGGGGATGGCGACGGTGTACTGGTGGTAGACGTGCCGGGCACCGTCGGCCACGTGCGGCACGGCCAGCCCCTCGATACGGGAGTCGAGCACCTTGGCGTTGGCCCGCCGCTGCTCGGTCCACGCGGGCAGCTGCTGCAGCTGCACACGGCCCACGGCCGCCGCGACGTCGGTCATACGCAGATTGGCGCCGACGATCTCGTGCGCGTACCGCTGTTCCATGCCCTGATTCCTGAGCAGCCGCAGAGTGCGCGCCAGCTGGCGGTCAGCGGTGGTGATCATGCCGCCTTCGAGTGCGTGCATGTTCTTCGTCGGATAGAAGCTGAAGCATGCGGCCTCGCCGAACGTTCCGACGGGCCGTCCGTGCAGCGCGGCGCCGTGCGCCTGGCAGGCGTCCTCGACGACGGCGAGGCCGTGGCGGGCGGCGAGCGGCAGCAGACGGTCCATGTCGGCCGGATGGCCGTACAGGTGCACGGGGATCAGTGCCGCGGTGCGCGGACCGATCACCGCCGACGCGGCGGCCGGATCGAGGCAGTAGGTGCCGGGCGTGATGTCGGCGAAGACCGGTTCGGCGCCCACCAGGCGGACCGCGTTGGCGGTGGCGGCGAACGAGAAGGAGGGCACCACCACTTCATCGCCCGCTCCGATGCCGAGCGCCATCAGGCTCAGCTGCAGTGCGGAAGTGCCGGAGTTGACGGCGACACAGGTACGTTCGCCGACCAGCTCCGAGAACTCCTCCTCGAACGCGGCCACCTCCGGCCCCTGGATGACATGGCCGCTACGCAGGACGCGTACGGCAGCCTCGATCTCGGCCTCGCCGATCACGGGCCGGGCAGCGGGAATTGGCAGGTTGGACCCAGACACGAGCAGTCTCCGTTAGAGAGCGAGGGAGTCGGCCTGTCGTTCAACCTCAGTTCACTGCGGAGGTTCCGGTTGTCATCATTTGTCAACCCATAAGCAGTATGCGTCAGATGAAGCAATTGGACGCACAACAGTTGTTCACCAAAAAGCACCGCCTTCACAGACGCTGGCTGACCGGCGCGGATTCGGACGAACAGCTCGACCGGCGCACCAATGCCGCGCTTGCGCCCCGTGCACATGTCGGTCATGAGGTGGCGGCGAGGTCAGGCCACCCTTGGCGCCCTCGACCAGGGTGGCGGTGCCGGACCCGCACATCGGGTCGAGGACACAGCGATCCGACCGGATGCAGGTGTGCTGATGGCGTGGGGGCGATCCGACCCGCTCGAACGGTAGAACACGCAGAGTGCCCCACATGGATCAAATGACGCTCGCGAACGGGTGTGATTTACGGTGCCGTCCGCCCTGGCCCGACCATGGAACAGAGTCTGGTCTATGTCTCAAGGCCAATGGGCCGACGGCTGGCACGGAGTTCCGCCCTCCCGATCCGGGTAGCCGTACGGGCAGCCGCCGACTGCCGACGCCTATCGGAAAAGGAGCATGCCCATGCGCCTCTACGCCCAGACCCCGGCACGTCGAACCCGCCAGATCCTCGCAGACCTGATCGCGGCAGCCCTGATCTACGCCGCCGTGAAGCTGGCCTTGGTCGTGCACGACGCGATCGGGCGACTGGCCGAACCGGGCCGCAAAGCGGAAAGCGCCGGCAACAGCCTCTCCGGCGGACTCCACGACGCGGGCGAGGCCGCCTCGAAGGTGCCTTTCGTCGGCGGGCAGTTGAAGAAGCAGCTCGGGTCCGCCGCCGGCGCCGGCACGGGGCTGGCCGACGCAGGTCGCTCGCTCCAGGACACCGTAGGGCACGTGGCCACGCTGACCACGGTCGTCCTGATCGTCATCCCGGTGGTTTTCGTGCTGCTGCTGTGGCTGCCCCCGCGCCTGCGCTGGATCCGCCGCAGCGCCGTCACCCAGCGCCTGGCCGCCGGTCCGGGTGGCGCCGACCTCCTCGCGCTGCGCGTGCTCACCGGTTCACAACGCGCACTCGCAGCGGTGCCCACGCCACCCGGCGGCCTCGCGGAGGCCTGGCGGCGCGGCGACGAACAGGTCATCGCCGACCTGGCGGCGATCGGCATGCGGCAGGCGGGTCTACGCGCCTGACGGCTGGGCAGCGGGCGAGACCTCAGCGAAGCCGCCAGGCCGGCCGCTGTACGCTCGCAGGGTGTCTTCCTAGTCGGCCATCGCAGTCGCGGTGCGGAACTCGTGGACGGGCTGCGGGAACTCATCCCACAGGATCTGCGAGCGCACCTCTCCGCCGAGTGCACCGACGAGGAAGCGGGTCACGGTCATGTCGTACCGCTCCCAGTGCTCGCCGGACTCGTCGTTGACCCGGATGGGGCGGGTGTCGGGGTCGTCGCCCTGCCCCATGAGCCAGTACAGGTACTCGCCGTTGTCCGTGGTTGCCCAGCAGATCAGGCGGGTGGAGCTGTTCCTCGGCGATGTGGAGCCGCTCGTGGAAGACGCGCCACTGCTCCTGCGTGACGTTGACGGCACGGTCGGAGGTGTGGGCCTCCCAGCCCCAGCTGATGTGGCGCGCCCCGGATATCAGCAGAGCCGTCGCCCGGTGCTCCTTGTCGTCCTCGACGGCCCGGCCGATCCAGTCCTGCACACCGTCCAGGTCGGGCCAGTTCGGCCAGGACCTGGTGGTCGCGGCCGAGATCGAAGGGCGTCAGTGCGGCCTTGACCGCCTTCCAGTCACCCGCCTGGGCCGACTCCACCAGCGCGAGCACCCGCGTGTCCCCGAGCACGCGCAGCGTGTACATCCCGTTCCTCTGCCTGCGCGAGACGGGAAGGGCGTACGGATCCGCCGCCGGTCTCTCCGCACCCCTGCCGAACATCTTGTCGAACATGCCGCGCCCTCCCCAGGTCCCGCGTGATCATCCGCAGCACTATGAGCGGCATCACTGACACGGTTTCCACAGGGTTTTCACCCGCACTTCACGGCCCGGGTCCGGGTGGCTCCCCGACCTCTCGCCCCTGAACCGGTCCCCGTCCGGCACCGCCACGACTCCGGCTCGCCGCCGAGCTGTTGTGGACCCTGACGCACCTGCCGCCTGTACCGGCTTCAACCGCCGCGAAACGCCCGGGGCAATTCACTCCCGCCTCAGGAGTTGCGGATCTCACAACATAGATCGTTTAGGCTCTGGGCAGTCTCGAAGCGCACTTGAGCCGTCAACTATCGGCTCAGATCAATCAGTTCGAGTCAGCAGGCGACGACAACGGTCGCCTGTACGCAGGGGCGGGGGCCTGTGATTCGTCTCAAGAGAGGACACGAATGCCACAGGACGTCAGGTTCGAGCTGCCCTTCAGGACCCCGGTCAGCGAGCACTTGGGCTATGCCCGGGAGCGGCATCTGCGCTGGGTCTGGGACATGGGACTGGTGCGCAGCCAGGCCGGCTTCGAGGAGTACCAGTCCTGGGACCTCCCCCAGGCGGCGGCACGCACCTACCCCTACGCCTCGGCCGACGACATGGTCGTCCTGATGAACTGGTTCTCGCTGGCCTTCCTGTTCGACGATCAATTCGACGCGGGCAGGCCCGACCGCGCGGACCGCATAGCGGAGGTGGCACGGGAGCTGATCGTCACTCCGCTCCGCCCGGCCGGGACCACTCCCCGAGTGGTGTGCCCGATCACCGTCGCCTGGACCGAGGTCTGGTCCACCCTCTCGGATGGCATGTCCCTGACTTGGCGGACCCGCTTCGCCGCCTCCTGGGGACGCTTCCTGGCGGCACACACCGAAGAGGTCGACCTGGCTGCGCACGGCCTGGCGGGAACGCTCAGCCTTGAGGAATACGCGGAATTCCGGCGCCGCACGGTCGGAATCCACCACAGCATCGACGCCGGCGAGCGCAGCCGTGGCTTCGAAGTGCCGCCGCAGGTGCAGGCCCATCCCCTCATGGTCCGGATGCGCGACCTTGCCGCGGACACCATCGGGTTCATGAACGACATCCACTCCTTCGAACGTGAGAAGCGTCGAGGTGACGGCCACAACCTGATAGCCGTGCTGCACCGCGAGCGCGGCTGCAGCTGGGAGGAAGCCGCCGCCGAGGCGTACCGGATGACGACCGAGTGCCTGAAGGAGTACCTCGAACTCGAGGCCCGCGTCCCGCACATGTGCGACGAGCTCGGTCTCACCGCCACGCAGCGCCTTCACGTCCAGATGGGTGTGGAGGCCATCCAGCACTGGATCAACGGCAACTACGAGTGGGCCTTGGTTTCCGGCCGTTACAACGCGGCGAAGGAGGGGCCGGCCGTCACTGCAGAGTTGGCGGGCAAGGGGTCGGTGGACGATCTGCTGACCGTGTGACCCACCGGTTCCGCCCGGCCGGCTCCTTCCTGCCGGGCGGAACCGCCCGGGGCACGGCCCGGCGCCCGTTCAAGGTGACGCGCGGGCGCCGGCGCGGGCCTGCGCGGTGCGGGCGCAGTGCAGCAGGCTGATCAGTACGGGGCGACGGTGTCCAAGGCGGTGTCGACGCCGGCGACAGCCGTCCCACTCTTGAGTGGCGACCTGCGGCGGCGCATCGTGATCTGCACGGCAGCGAGCTCCGGAGGCGGCGAGAATGCCTCCGGAGCTCGGTCGTGTCGCAGGTCCGCTCGAATGACGCGGCTCACCCCGCGGTGATCAAACGGCACTCACACCGTGGCGGCCTGCGCCGTGAACTCAACGGGCAGGGCGTCGAGTCGCGCCTCCCAGGTCGAGGCGGTCGAGGTGAGTTCGTCGGCCGGCACCGCCAGGCGCAGGCCGGGCAGGCGGTGGAGCAGGCGGTCGACGGCGACCTCGATGATGGCTTGGCCGATGTTCTGGCCGGGGCACTCGTGTGCACCGCCGCTGAACGCCAGGTGTGACTGGTTGCCCTGGAGCGAGACGCCCGCCTCAGGCCGGATCTCCGGGTCCAGATTGCCGGCCGTGAGCCCCAGAACGAGGAGGTCGCCCTCCTTGACGTGCTGGCCACCGAGTTCCAGGTCGTTGGTCGCGAAGCGTCCCGGCAGGACGGCCAGCGGCGGCGTGTTCCACATGACCTCCTCGACGACTGTGGAGACTTGGAGCTGTCCGCTCACGAGTCCCGCGAGGCGGGAGGCGTCGGTGAGGATCAGCTGTAGCACTCGGGCCAGCAGATTGCTGGTGGTGGTGTGCGCTGTGATCAGGACCAGGCGCAGATGGTTGTGGATCTCGTCTTCGTCGAGGCCCGCGTCATGGCCGAGCAGACCGGTGGTGAAGTCGGCTCCGGGCTCGTCACGCTTGCGCGCGGCGAGGTCCGCAAGGATCTGCATGATGCGGTCGTTGTGCGCGAGAGCGTCTTCACCGCCCTTCATGAGCTGGGCGCAGGAGACGGCCAGGTTGCGCCCCTCGGCCGCGGGGAGCCCGAACAGGCGGGTCAGGACGAGCATCGGCAGGAACTCGGCGTAGTCGCCCACAAGATCGGCGCTGCCTGCATCGGCGAAGGCGTCGATCTGCTTGTTGGCGAAGTGCTCGACGTGGCGGCGGATGCCGCGTCCCGCGACGGTCTGCAGGCTGTCCGTCACCGCGCCGCGCAGTCTGCGGTGCGGCGCGCCGTCCTGCGATACGCAGTCGGGGCGCCAGCCGAGCATCGGGATCAGAGGCGAGGTGGCCTCGACGCGGCCTTCCTTCCAGTCCCGCCAGATCCGCGAGTCACGGCTGAACTGTCGCGGGGTGTCCAGCACCCACCGGCACTCCCGGTACCCGAGAACGAGCCAGGCAGGGATGTCGCCTTCCAGGAGGACCGGCGCCACGGCTCCGTGCTCCTTACGCAGCCGCGCGTAGATGCCGAGCGGGTCGAGCGCCGCTTGGGGCCCGTACAGCCGGGTGAGGTCGCCGTCGCCGCCGTGTGCGACGGGGCATCCACCAGAGGCGTCGGGGCTGTTTGTGGGCTGGTCGGTCATCGGGACTCCAGAGCGACGGCAGAGCGTTCCTTGAGGTGACGTATCAACGCGATGAGAACGTCACGGCTCGATGCGCGGTCGCGTGCGTCGCAGGCAACGACCGGGGTGTCCGGGGAGATGTCGAGGGCGTCCCGGATCTCTTCCACCGGGTGGTCCTTGGAGTCGGGGAAGACGTTCAGAGCTATGACGAAGGGCACGCCCTGCCGCTCCATCTCCTCGATGGCGCGAAAGCTCGAGGCCAGCCGCCGGGTGTCCACGAGGACCACCGCGCCGAGGGCGCCCTTGAACAGGCCGTTCCACAGGAACCAGAACCGCTCCTGGCCCGGCGTCCCGAACAGGTAGAGGACGAGGTCCTCATTGATGCCGATCTTGCCGAAATCCAGGCTGACGGTGGTCTGCGTCTTGTCCGCCACACCGATCAGGTTGTCGACGCCTGCGCTGGCCTGGGTCAGCGTCTCCTCAGTGGTCAGCGGCTTGATGTCGCTGACCGAACCCACCATGGTGGTCTTGCCGGTGCCGAAGCCGCCGGCAATCATCACCTTCACCGAGCGGGTGCCCCCGGTCGTCTGCCGGTTGGCGTGGTCAAAGCCGTTGAAGTGCACTGAGTACCTCCTCGAGGAGCGCAAGGTCGGGCCCGCTGCCGGCGCTCGACGCCGGGATGGGATTACGGGCTTCGACGCGGCCTGCGTCCAGCAGATCGGCCAGGAGCACCGCGACAATGTTGAAGGGCAGACGCAGGTGGGCGCCGAGTTCGGCCACCGCCAGCGGATCGCGGCAGCGCCGGATGATCTCCTCGTGCTCGTGCTGCATGCCGGGTACGGCCGCGGCGCGGGAGACGATGAGGGTCGCCACGTCAAGGCTTGAGGCGGAACCGCCCGGTCCGCTGCGGCCACCCGTGAGGACGTAGTAGCGCTCGAGACCGGACGGGTCCGTGGGCGGGCGGGGAGCACTCATCCAGAATTCTCGTCCAGACGCGGGGTGGTGCCCAGGAGCTCACCCATCCTGCGGGCCAAGTCCCTCATCTGGTGGCCGAGAAGCCCCTGATCGAGGCCTTCCCTGGCCACCACTCCCAGGTACGTCTCCACGCCTGCCCTCACCACGAAGAGGTGACCTCCGTCGACCTCGATCATGGCGAGCCGCAGCTGACCGGCGTACTTGGGGAACTGCTCGGCCACCGGCTGGGCCAGCGCCTGCAGGCCCGCGACGACGGCGGCGAACCGGTCCACGTCGTCGGGATCATCGGCACCGTGGGACGTGATGGCCTTGCCGTCACTCGATGCCACAAGGGCGAAGCGGATCTCCGGGATGCTCTCCGTCAGGTCACGGAGCGCCCAGCTCACGTCGGTTCCCTGTTGAGTCATGTGGCTAGTCGCTCTCTTCAGTGCGGTTGAACTCACGTCCGGCGCCGGCGCCGTTGCCTGCCGCCTCGCGGTCCGCGGTCGTCTCGCGCGGCGGGTCGCTGTGCCGGCCGGCCGTTGCGAAGGCGGCAAGGCCGTCGAAGGACGCGGCCGGCGGCACGACCGCCACGGCTTCTTCCGTGCGCTCGGCACGCTCTGGCTGCGCCGACACACCATCGCGTCGGCTCCTGCGCCGGGGCAGGCCGCCGGGCGTGGTGTCTGCGGCGCCGACGGTCTCCGACGCGGCGACGACCGGGGCCGGTTCGGCGCTCGGCGCCGCGGCTGCGGCCGCAGCGGCGGGCTCGGGAACGGCGGCGGGCAGGGGACTGAAGTACTTGTGGGGGACCACGACGACCACCGATGTACCGAGCCAGGGAGAGTCCGCGAAGGTGACCCGGATGCCGTAGCGACGTGCCAGGCGACCCACCACGCGCAGGCCCAGGCTCGCGTCCTCCGAGATGCCGCCGAGGCCGGGGCCCGGCGCGGATCCCGAGAGCGCCTGCTCCGCCTCGAGCTTCTTCTCCTCGCTCAGCCCCTTGCCCACGTCCTGGATCTCGATGCCGACGCCGTTGGGCACCTCCTTGCCGGAGACGACCACCGGCTCGGCGGGCGGTGAGTAGCGGGCTGCGTTGTCGAGAAGCTGGGCAAGGATCAGTGTGAGGTGGTCCACCAGGCCGCCGTCGACACCGAGTTCGGGCAGCTGACGGACCTCGACGCGTTCGAAGTCCTTGATGCGTCCGATGCCGCCGCGAACGACACTCAGGAGTTTCTGCGGTTCCTGCCACTGCCGGCCGGGCCGGTCCGAGCCTCCGAGAACTCCGATGCTGGCGGCGAGACAGTCTGCGGGGCCAAGCCCTTGGTCCAGTTCCATGAGTCCTTGGGCGACGGCCGGCAGCCGGCCGTGTTCACCCTGCATCTCGTGCAGGCGCCCGCGCAGCATGCTCGTCAGGACGTGGATGCGGCTGCCGATGCTGATGACGGCCTGCTCGGCGGAGGTCGAGCGGTCGAGCTCTTCCTCCATGCCGATCAGCGCGGTCCTGAGAACCTTGCGCAGCTCGGCCGCCAGCTCGGGCGTGGCATCCAGATCCTCTGTGGCGTCCGGCAGGATGTCGTCGATGGCGTCACCGGCACGCAGTCGCTTGAGCGCTCCGGGCAGATGTGTCACGGCAAGTTGTGCGACGGCGGCCTGCTGACGGGCGAGTTGCTCCTGCCGGTCTCCCGCTGCGGCGGCGAGCTGAACCTCATAGGCCTTCGCGTCCTCGGAGCGCTGGGCCTCAAAGGACGCGGAGTGCTCGGCCAGTTGAGTTTCCAGGCCTGAGTACGCGGCCTTGAACTTCTCTTCCTGGCCTGCAACATGCTGTTCCCACTGCTTCCCGTGGTGGCTCAGCTGCTGCCGGTACTCGGCCTGCGCGGCGTGGAAGTCGGTGGTGGTACGGCGTAGCCGGTCCTGGCTGCGCACGAGGAGCCGCACGCAGACGGTGCTGGCCGCTGTGGCCGCCGCCCCGGCGAACGTCGCGGGTATCTGGAGCGTGTCGGGCCCCGCAATTGCGTTGGCCACGGTGCCGGCTCCCAAGGCCAGCGGCATCAGCCACCAGGCCTTCAGGGCGACCGGCGCACGCGCCGCTGGGGACGGAGTGGCAGCTTCCATCTGCATCCTTCGAAAGCAACACGATCGAACAGGGGGTGGGGCGCTGCATGCGTGGGGGAACGCAGCGCGAGTCAACTGAGCGTGTCTACGTCAACTCGCAGCGCCGCAGGGGAGCTTATCGGTTAAGTGATCGAAAGGATCAACTCCCCTTCCCGTACTGGCGGGTATTCGACCACGCCCTGGCAGTGCTGACGTATCGACAAATCTCTTCACTGACGCGCCAGTTGCGAAAGAATTCAACGACCGAACGGTCGGATGTGATCAAGTCAGTGGGGTACACCGTGATCGCCGGGGGCATGCATGTCACGCCCAGCCCACCGGAATGATCTCGAGGAGACGTACGGATGACTCCCCTGTCGGGTCCCCCCACCGCGGCCCCCACCGCGCCCGGCCGCTTGCCCCTGATCGGCCACGCCCACCAGCTCGCCCGCCGCCCGCTGGACTTCATGGACTCCCTGCGCCGGCAGGGCAGTGTCGTACGGATCCTCCTCGGCCCCACCCCCGCCTACGTGGTCACCGACCCTGCCGTCACCCGGCAGGTACTGGTGACGGACGTCGACGCCTACGCCAAGGGCGGGAAAATCATCGATGCCCTGCGGGTCTTCTTCGGCGACGGACTCGCCACCATCGCCGACGGCGACCTGCACATGAAGCACCGGCGCCTGATGCAGCCGATGTTCAACAAGGCGCACATCGCGACACGCGGCGACGTCATGATCGAACACGTGAGGGCCGCGACAGACACCTGGACGCACGGGGTCGCACGCGACACCTACGACGACATGAACGACCTCACCCTCTCGACCTTCCTCGTCGCCCTCTTCGGCTCGGGCCTGCCCGCCCACGTCGAGGAGGAGTTCACCAGCCTGATGCCGGCAATCATGCGCGGCACGATCCGGCAGACGATCCTGCCCGGCTGGATGACGAAACTGCCACTGCCCGCGAACCGCGCACACGAACAGCGCGTAGCGCGCCTGCGGGCCCTGATCGACCAGGCGATCGACCACCACCACGCGCAGTTGTCGGCCCCGGCACCAGCCGCCTCCGAAGCGCCGATCGGCTGCCCGGCGCACGAGCCGGCCGAACAGACCCCCGGAGGCGGGCTGTTCTCCACTCTCCTCACCGCTGACGATCCCGAGACCGGTCCGCTCTCGCACCAACAGCTCCAGGACGAAGCGATCACCCTGCTCACCGGCGCCATAGAAACCACCGGCACGACCCTCGCCTGGGCGCTCTACGAGATCAGCAGGAACCCAGAGATCGAGAAGCGCCTGCACGCGGAACTCGAGGCGGCCTGTGGCTCCCGGCCGCTCGCCCAGGAAGACATCACCGCCCTCCCCTACATGCGCAGCGTCCTGAAGGAGACGATGCGCATGTACGGCCCCGCCTGGCTGGTCACGCGAACCACCACGCGCCCGGTCACGCTGGACGGTCACCCGATACCCAAGGGCGCGGATGTCGTCTACAGCCCCTACATCCATCAACACGACCCCGAGGTCTACAACGACCCGAGCGCCTTCGACCCGGACCGCTGGGAACCCGAGCGCGCAAAAAGCCTCAACCGGTCCTCGTTCCTGGCCTTCGGCGATGGCCGCCGCAAGTGCATCGGCGAAGAGTTCGCCTGGACGGAACTCCTCATCATCCTCGCCACGGTGCTCCAACGCTGGCGGCTGACGCTCACCTCGGCTCCACCGCGCCCGCAAGCCATCGTGACGGTCAAGCCGGACAAGCTGTCGATGACGCCGCACGCGCGCACGGCGTAGTTGCGGCCTCTGCTGACAGAACCTATAGGCCGCCCTCTTCAAGCCCAGGCCCTATTCGCGGTGATGGCCTGCGTTGGGGCGTACTGGGCTATCAGCGGAGACCTGCCGTGGCATGGAGGGTGGCCGTCAGGTTGCAACGACCGCTCTGCTTGCGCCGGCCGTCCTCCTCATGCGGCTACAGCCCGGCAGCCTGCCACTCGGCGTTCCAGCGACTCGGGCAGGGAGGTGGACGCAGGAACGCGCTGTCCTGGTCGGCCGGTGCGCAGCAGAGCGAAAACCTCGCATGCCAGCATCCGTGAACACGTTGGTTCCAGCTTGTTCTCACTGGTCGTCGCGCACCGGGTCACGACGCGGTTCACGCGTCCGGCAGGGCCGGGTTGCCACATGGTCCGGTGGCGTGCCAGGCATCTGGCCGTTGCATACCTATGCCGGCCTCCACAGCCCTGCGCACGCCCGGACCGTGCCCGCGCCACCCAGACAACAGCGGGACGCTGTTCGGCGGCTCAGACAGCTGCGGGCGTCACCGGAGATGCCCAGGGGCTGCTTCTCGTTCCTGCACTGCGCGGGCGGGCCCGCCGACATCCCACGCTGGTTGCACGAAGCCGCTTCGACGGACAGCTCGACGGGGCTGCGCAAGCACCTGCGCAGCACGCTCCCGCTCCTCTCCCCCACACTCCTCGTCGCCTCCGTCGTCGGTGTCCTCAACACCCTTCAGGCCTTCGAGCAGCCCTACGTCCTCACCGACGGTGAGCCGGGCGAGGCGACCCGGACAGCGGTGATGGCGGGATCAGGTCGTCGGCCTGAAGGCCTGAGCAACCGCGCAGGGTCACTTGGCGTCCTGAAGGGCGGCCTGCCAGACAGGGCTGTCGACGTAGTGGTTGTCGTACAGCTCCGAAGAGTTCTTGATCTCCTCGAAACCGGCCTCGCCGCGCATCACACGGCCCAGCAGGCGCAGGTAGTCGAAGCGCGGCATACCCGGGCTGAAGACGAACAGCACATCCGCCTCGCGGCCCGGCGCCGCGGCGAAGGCGTGCGGGGTGTGCGGCGGCACCAGCAGGAAGTCGCCCTTCTCCAAAACCTTGACCTCGTCATCGATCAGCACCCGCAGGGCGCCGTCCAAGACGAAGAACAGCTCGGACGCCTTGGTGTGAAAGTGCGCGGGAGCACCGACCGTGCCCTTCGCGAACGTGGAGCGGTAGCTGGTGAGGCCACTGCCGTCCGTGCCGTAGTCCGCGAGCAGCGTCATCACGCTGCTGGGGTCAGCGGTGGTCTCGGCGGTGGCGGCACGGGTGAGGACGGCCTGGGGTGCGGTCTGCGCGTTCATAATGGCTTGTTCCTGCCTGTGAGCTGCGGCTTCGGGTTCTCCCGGCGCCTTGTGAACACCACTCTATGAATTAGATAGACCTTCCATGAGGTGCATTTCATGGCCCAGTTCATGGGTCAATTTGACGGGCATTCATGCGCGGGGCAGTGCTCACCGGACGTTTCTCCCTCGCCGGTCGACACCGGCGTGTCCGTGGCCGCACTCTCCTGCCGGGGCACCGCGTCGCTGATGGCCTGGTGCGACAGGTACCTGCGGATCGGGTCGATGGTGAACAGGGCCAGCACGGTGGGCATGGTCTGCCAAGTGACGGCACGGACCCCGCCGTCAAGGTCGTCGACTGCCCTCCGGCGGGCGGGCCGCACGGCTCGGGGTGATCCTGGTGGCATGGGTGGTACCGGTGGCGTTCCCCGGGTCCGGCTGCCCGTCGCCTACCGGGCGGCGGCCCGCCGCTCCGCGCGGGTCACCGTGGCCGCCGGCGCCGGGTTCTACCTGTTCCTGTACGGCTTCGGCTCGACCGAAGCGGCGACCTACGCCCTGTTCGCCGCGGTGTCGCTCGCGGGACTGTCACACATCCCCGGGACGGGCCGGCAGCGTGCCGCCGTGGTGGCGCGACTGCTGCCGGTCAGCATGGTGCTGATCACCGTCGGCACCTACCTGTCGGTGCAGACCTGGACCGCGACGGTGGGGATGCTGGTGATCGGCTTCGCGCTGGCCTTCTCCGCGGTGGGCGGCCCACGCCCGGCGGGGGCCGCGCCCGGGCTCCAGCTGATGTACATCCTGCCGTCGTTCCCGCCCTACGACCCCGGCTCACTCGGCGCCCGGCTGGCCGGAGCCTCGGTGGGCATCGTGCTCCTCGTGCTCGCAGAGATGTTCTTGCTGCCGGATCCGCCCACCGTCCCCTACCGGGAGCTGGCCGCGCGGGCCGCCGACTGCGCCCGGCGGTGTGCCGAGGAGCTGACCGCGCCGCCGTACGCGGTCACCGCCCGGACAGCGCAGGAGGCCCAGGTCGCCAGTACCTCACTGCGGTCCTCGCAGGTACCGGAAGCCGAACGGCCGGCCGGGCCGAGCGTGCGGGCCCGGGGCCTGGCCCACACCGGCCTGGCCACTCGCACCCTGCTGGCACGGCTGACCACTCCCCCGCAGCCGGATCCCGGGCCGGCCGAGTCCGATGTCTGGCTGGTCGTACCGCGCGCGGTACGGGACACGGCCCGCGAGACGGCCGACCGCCTGCGGGGCCGGGCTACCGCCGCCGATGACGCGCACGCCGAGCTGCTGCGGGCCCGTACCGCCTTGGCCGCCGGCGCGGAGGCGGACGCCTCGCCGGCCGCGCTGCGCCGGCACGCGGCGGTGCTGGAGCTCGCGGACGCCGCACTGGCGATGTCCACGGCAGCCGCCATCGCCGTACGGGGCCGGGCTGGCGCGGCACAGGCGGGCCCGGGCCGGTTCTGGTACGCCCGGATGAACACGCCGCAACTGTGGTGGCGGCGGATGGTGGGACACGCGAGCAGCCGGTCAGTGTTCTTCCAGAACGCGGTACGGATCAGCCTGGCCCTCGCCGCGGCCCGCGTGATCGCGGGGGTGGACACGCTGCCGCACGGCTTCTGGGTGCTGCTGGCAACCCTGACCCTGACCCGGACCACCGTGCGGGAGACCCGGTCGACGGTACGGGTGGCGCTGACCGGGACTCTGATCGGCGCGCTGATCGTGGCCGGGCTGTTCACGCTCGTCGGGACGAATATCGCCGTGTACGCGGGCGTGCTGCCACCCCTGATGCTGATCACGTTCACGCTGGGGCCGGTCAAGGGCATCGGCTGGGCCCAGGCGATGTTCACGCTGGTGGTCGCCCTGGCGTTCGCACAGCTGGCGCCCGCGACCTGGCAGCTTGCCGAGTTCCGGCTGCTGAACGTACTGACCGGCAGCGCGATCGGCGCCGTCTTCGGGCTGCTCGCCTGGCCGCGAGGTGCCCACGACGAGCTGCGGCGGTCGATGGCGGTACTGCTGCGCGGTGCGGCCGAGAACGTGGTGGCGACCACGGCCCAGCTGACCGCGGGCGGGGTGCGGGCGCCGGTGACCGCCGCGCCGGGACACCGCTCGCTGCTGCACTCGCTGGGCATGGCCGAGGCAGCGTACGCGCAGTTCCAGAGCGAGCCGAAGAACCTGGCCGCCGCCCGCCCCGGCCAGGATGCACGAGGCTCAACAGGCCCCCATGAACCCCCCGGCCAGGACGGCCCCCAGGACTGGCAGGCAACCCTGATGGCCGCCCACCACACCCTGTGGGGAGCCGACCGGCTGCTGGTCCCGCCCGAGCGGACCTTCGCACCGCCCCTGGAGCTGGAGCCGACAGCGGCAGTGTCCCGCCTCGGAGACCGCGTCGCAGGGCGGATGCTACTGGTGTCGGCCCGGCTCGATCCGTGCGTCGACAACCCGCACGCCCCCGTGCCACTGCGAGACCCCGACTTCGACGGCTTCGCGGTGGAGCCACCGGGCGCGCCGCGGGTGTACTACGCGGCCGTCTCGTGGCTGGACGCGCTGATGACGGACCTGGAGCGGATCACCGGCGAGGCCGAATCCGTGTCCCGCGGCCGCTGAAGCGAGTCGCAGAAGGCCGTGAACCGGGCGGTCGAGGCGCGGCGCCGACGGAGGCAGTGCGGCGCGGGGCACGGCGCGTGCGGTGACGTCGGCGGCGTACGCGTCGGTCATCCATCCGTCCTGGCGCAACTCGGCATAAGTGGGCGAAGGATGCGCGGTCTCCAGGTCGCAGCCGGGTCGCGCGACGGCGCCCGACTCTTGACTTGCTCCTCGGGCTGAAGCCCTGCCATCCGGGAGTTGCTGGCGCAGCAGTCCGTGTGCGGTCCGGGCGACGACTGTCACGTGGGCGGCATTCATACCCGAGTGCGGCGCCGCCGCGGCGTGAGCGGCCTCGCCGTGGCAGGTCAACTCGAGGCGCCGGGAGGCCCGGGAGCTGCTGCCGATCTCGTCGCACCGAGAGGGTGCGCCATCATCGCAACTTGCTCGTCGTCGAACGCGCCGCCGCGCAGCAGGTGCACCTTGCCGCCGCCCTCCTCTGGGCGCGGGCCGGCGCCGACAGCGCGATCCACGAACAGCGGCACTCATTCTGCCCCGTAACGGATGCATCGCTCGGCGGGTCCAACGCTGACGTGGCGTCGGCGAGTGCGGCAGGCAGAGCGGATGCCCGCCGTCACACGGTGGCGGCGACTCCCGCCGTGGTCTCCACTTCGAGCAGCGAAGCGCTGTGCCGCTCGGCCTCGAAAGCGGCATGGCCGCCGCGCAGGCCGAACAGCCGCTTGCTGAGCAGGATGTACAGCACGGCGAGCACGTTGACGGTCAGGGTGGCGATCTTCACCCAGCTGACCTTCTCGGTGAGTTCGTAGATCTCCAGGGGCAGGAAGGCAGCTGTCGCCACCACGGTCAGGTACTCAGCCCAGCGCCTGGCCCGCCAGAGGCCGACACCCTCGACGATCTCGATCAGTGCGTAGACCAGCAGCGCCACGGCGACGATGACCAGTGTGGAGTGCTTGTAGTCGAACGTCTTCTGGATGGTGTCCACGACCGGCGAGTGGTCCAGGTCGTAGTGGAAGTGCCGGAAGACCGGGCGGAAGACGTCGAGGTACTCGTCGAAGAACTGCCGGACCGAGTTTTGACTGTTACTGAACTTCCAGACCGCGATCGCCACCAGCACGATGAAGACTCCGCGCACTGCCCGTTCGACCGCGAGGAAGCGCAGGATGAACAGGTCTCTCAGCGCCTTTCCGCGCGGCACCAGAGGCGCGTCTTCCGCAGGGCCCGAACCGTGCGGCGCGCCGAGCGCGAAGTCCCCGCAGCGCAGACAGCGCCAGGCTTCACCCAGCCCGGTGTCGGCCCGCAGCCGCTCGCGCAGCCCCTGCTCCTGAGGCGCATAGGTGAGGTGACCACGGCGCGCACAGGTCCGCCGGTCCCAGTCGATCTTCATCGCCTTCCTCTCTGTGGCGCCCCGGCCTCCTGAGCACGATCGCATCAGCGGAGACTCCAACGGCCATCACTCTGGTTCCCGCCGCGGGTGGTCAACCCGGAGGGTGACATCCAAAGCCGCAGGCCGGCGACTACGCAGTCTGCGCCGCGCGATACCGCTGGATGAACCTCATTCGTATCCGGGCCGGTCAGATGATGTGGCGCACCACATAGGCGGCTCCCACCCTTTCTGCCTCGGAGGAGTCTGCCTGGATCGCAAGACTCGGCCCGGCCGTAGTGAAGTCGAACCTGTTCGTCATCGGCTGCGTGCAGTCGACGCGCTTGGCTCTCTTGGCGGTTCCTGAGACGGCCGTGAAGGTGACCGCGCCCTCCCCTGCGCATGCCACCTCTATCCGCAGGACGGTGCCGGGCTTGACGGTCTCGTCCAGGTTCTGTCCGGGTATCGCGAGGGAGCCGGCCGAGATCAAGCCTTCGTCGTCTGAGTCCAGGCGATCCGTCCTGTGAAGCAAATCGCGGGCCTCCTTGTCCAGCCGCTCCCGGCCGGACCGGGACCTCGGCTGCGCTGTGGGTGCGGCGGTGGAAGTCGCCGCCTTGTGAGAGTGCGGAACCTTGGATGTCGCGGGCGAGCCAGAACAGGACGTTGTCATGCCGGTAAGCACCGCAACGGCAGCCAGAGCTTTGCCGATGTGGTGGGTGAATCTGTACATGGGATCCCCCGGAGTGCACTCAGAAGCCAGCAGGTCAAAACCAGGTGATCATCTCCTGTGAACAGTCGTATCGCCCAAGCAATCTGGCCACTGGCACTGAGGGCTGTTTCTTAGATCATGTGCTGAGCCTGATGGCGAGGGCTGCGAGGGTGACGGTGCCGAGGTAGATGTAGGCGCGTTTGTTGTAGCCGGCATCTCCGAAGCCGCCGCGGCCACAGCCACCGCGACCATCGTCGACCTGGCCGCCACCCTGGGCGTGACCGTCACGACCGAGATCGCCACTATCGCGGGCACCACCCTGGCCACCGCGGCCATAGCCGGCATCGAATCGATCACCGTCGACCTGGCCGTCACCCAACCCGTCGCCATGGCCACTGGAGAGAGCAAGGGCCTCAACCTGGACGAGGCCCATCAGGCCCTCCTCTACGGCGCCCTCACCGGCGGAGCTCTCGGCGGCGCAGGCGCCTCCTACCGCGCCGCGCAGAACGCGGGCGGAATGACCGAACTACTCGGCGGCATACGCATACCCGGCTTCTGACCACAAGTCGCCATCGCGGGCGGCGAATCGACAAGCCTCGAAGACCTCGGACTGCTCATCCAGGGCGATGGGGAGCCCAGCGCCTGGCCGCGGAGCAAGCGCAAGGGGGCACAGAAGCCGAAGTACAGAAGTGACCTCGCCGGTGATGAGGGGCAGAAAGGAGCCCACACCATCGACCGGCACGTCGAGAAGACAGACTGCGAACTGCGTGCCCGACTGCGCTCCGACAAGCAGATCGGAGGTGGCTCCAGCTTCATCAACGAGCAGGCGGCCCAAGACCTCACCGACCGGGCCATGATCAGGTAACAGACCAAGGCGAAGCGCTGGCTGGAGAAGACCCCAAGACGGAGCTGGAGCTCTACGTCGGCTACGGCCAGGAGACCACCGGCCGTAGCATGTCCTGCGACGACTTCGTCCGGGGCGCAGGCCCGCAAATGTGCACAAGGTCTTCGTCCCTCACCTCGGACAGCGGTCTCGACCAAGCCACGCGCATCCTCGGCCTGAGCGTCTATCCGCCCGACGGCGTCTCTCTCCGTCAGTGGCTCACCGACCTCCAGGACATCCTCTCCCACCACCGCCCGCCCACCTGACGGCCAGGTCATCCCCGCCGCAGGCCATTTGCAGCCGAGCTCCCGAGATGCCCGCCCCAATGTTCATCGCCCTCAATCGGACGGGCATCGCGCCGTGGTGTGGGCCGGGTGCACGATCGGGCCGTGTTACCCGGCCATGTCGGTCAGGGCCCGTTTGGTGGCGCCGATCACCGCGTCAGTGGCTTTGCGGGCCATCGTCGACTCTGCGGGGAACCTGGGCCGGAAGCCGTCCACCGCCGCAGCTCGTGGTCGCGGCCCCTCCCCGGCGTGAAAGCCGGAGCATCCTCGCAAGAAGGACCGGAGCATCCTCGCGAGAAGGAGGTGACGGGCCCGCGGATGCCGACGCACCGCTGACCCGCCTCCTCTGTCCTCCCGGCTCGCTCGCAGCCCGCTCAGCGCAGCGTTCAGTACTGCTCGGTCTCCACGAACCCGGTGTCGCCGTCGTCCTCCTCGCCGAAGGCGTCGGCGGCAGCGGTCGGAGCGAATCCGGGCGGGCTGTCCTTGAGGCCCAGACCCATGCCGGCCAGCTTCGCCTTGATCTCGTCGATGGACTTCGCACCGAAGTTGCGGATGTCGAGGAGGTCCGCCTCGGAGCGGGCGACGAGTTCACCCACGGAGTGGATGCCCTCGCGCTTGAGGCAGTTGTACGACCGGACGGTGAGGTCGAGGTCCTCGATCGGCAGTACGAGGTCGGCGGCCAGGGCGGCGTCCGTGGGGGACGGGCCCATGTCGATGCCCTCGGCGTCGATGTTCAGCTCGCGGGCGAGACCGAACAGCTCGACCAGGGTCTTACCGGCCGACGCCATGGCGTCACGCGGACGCATGGCCTGCTTCGTCTCGATGTCGACGATCAGCTTGTCGAAGTCGGTGCGCTGCTCGACACGGGTCGCCTCGACCTTGTACGTGACCTTGAGGACCGGCGAGTAGATCGAGTCGACCGGGATGCGCCCGATCTCCTGACCGACCTGCTTGTTCTGGACGGCGGAGACGTAGCCGCGACCGCGCTCGACGGTCAGCTCCATCTCCAGCTTGCCCTTGCCGTTGAGCGTGGCGAGGACGAGGTCGGGGTTGTGCACCTCGACACCGGCCGGGGGCGCGATGTCGGCGGCGGTGACCAGACCCGGGCCCTGCTTGCGCAGGTACATCACGACCGGCTCGTCCTGCTCGCTGCTCACGACCAGTTGCTTGATGTTCAGGATGAGGTCGGTGACGTCTTCCTTGACGCCCGGCACGGTGGTGAACTCGTGCAGGACACCGTCGATACGGATGGACGTGACCGCCGCACCCGGGATCGAGGAAAGAAGGGTCCGGCGCAGGGAGTTGCCGAGGGTGTAACCGAAGCCCGGCTCCAGCGGCTCGATCACGAACCGGGAGCGGAACTCGTCGACGACCTCTTCGGTCAGGGACGGACGCTGAGCGATGAGCACGAGGTATTGCCTCCAGTGGTTTGGCGCCCGCTATGTGACACCGTGGTCACCACGAAGGGTACGGGCGATCGGGGCGATACGGCTCGCGACGAGACCGAACCGCCCGACTCCGCCCGTCTGACGGCCAGTCGTCGGGCCCCGCTTTCGCAGGAGCGGAGCCCGACGGTCAGCTGCTCCCTACTTCTGGGCGTCAGTCATACGGAGGGAGGCCGGGACTGGTAGAGGCGGGTGTAATAGCGGCCTTCCGCCTCCAGTCCAGTGGGGTCGTCGCCGGCACGGAGCACCTGCTCGACGGCGTATCGCTGTTCCGCCGCGCTCGTGAACATCCGCTGGGGATAGGTTCGTGAGGAGTCGGTGGTGGTGATCAGGCCGTGGGCTTCCAGTTCGGATATCACGGGCCCGTAGGGGACGGTTCGCAGGACGAACGCGCTGACCCAGATCGGCTCCCGTTGACACTCCAGCAGCGCCTGGAAGGTGCGGCGGGTGATGTAGCCGACGCCTCCCGTGACCGTGATCAGGCCGGTGTCCGCGACGGCGCGCCGCAACCGGGGGCTGGGCGGGTGGTCTTCCAGGTTCTCGGCATAGGCCTCGTCGAGCAGGCCGACGGCCAGGGCGTACTGGACGGCGTTGTCGGCCGTGTCGATCCCGATGACCGGGGTCGCGTCCGCGCGGCGCCGTGAGGCGTAGAACTTCTTGTCCTGTTCGATGAGTTCGGTCGGCGTGAGGGCGTCGACCTCGGGGCTGGCGTAGTGCTCGTACAGCTCGGCCAGTGTGACGTGATGGTTGAGGAGAGCGGCGTTGAAGCCGTAAGAACAGCAGAGGTCGAGGACGGTGACGGGGTCGTCGGTGCTGCCGGCCGCGGAGCGCTCGGTGCGGGTGCGCCGGAAAACATCCTGGGCTTGGTGCGGTATCTCGTACTCCAACGGGGCGAGCCGGCGGACGTAGGCGCGAGGATCGGGCTCGTTGTAGATGTCGTCGAACCGAGTCTTCCCTGATGCGGCACTGACAGAGCCTGCGGCCATGGGGGTACCTCCGCGGAATCAGGACGGGTGGCTGGAAAGAGACCTCTCTCGGACCGGTTGCACCGCTCGGTCGGCCTCGCGGCGGGAACCGGGGGTGCCCGCGCCGAAACTGATCGGGCCGGCCGACGGCCGACCGAGGGCGCGATGTCACCTACTCACAACCCGTGCAGAAAACTTGTGTCCCGTCAGGACTGGCCAATTTGACCTGGCGAACCACCAGGATGGGGCTGACGGCCCGCAGACAGCTCTAGCTCTCTCGTGACGTTCGGATATCCGTTCGGCGGTAGGAACGCGCCGGGGATTTCTTCGACTTCCTGTCCGGGAACTGGCCGAATGGTCGGGATGCCACGGTGGATCATGCCGTGCGCGTCCTCAAGGGGCTCGGCCACCGCGGTATCCGGTGGGCCTGCCCTGGCGGTGCCTGCCTATCGCACCTCTATCGCACCAGGTTGCCGCGCCGCCGCGTGGGGAGGCGCGGGCTTATTCGTCACAACACAATACCCTCGTACGTCTCGTTCGGCCTGCTGGTCACCCTGCTCGGGCTGGGCGTGGGTGTGCCGGCGCCGGCACATTCCGCAGAGCGCGATTTCGTCGTCGTGCGCAGACCCGGGTAACTATCTGCAGCGAGCGCACGAGTGTGCGCTGGCCCAGTTCCCTTTTGAAGGCTGCGGACGCGGCTCGGCTCCGGCGAGCGCGGCGCGGGAGGCGTTGACAGGCACCTCGAAGTCTGACCGGCTCCCGGTCGACGGCGTTCTGACCGGCGCGGGCACTGAGATCGGACGAGGCGCACCGCTGGGCGATTGCGCTGGAAAGGATTTTCCGTCCGAGGACGAGTCCGGCTCACCTGGCCGCGTATTACCGGCGCGGATGCTGTGGAGCCGGATGGGTGACAGACTGAATATCCGGTTTCGGCGGTCTGCCGAGTCCACCTGGGGCGTGTCCTGGCCGTCCGCTCCGTTTTGCATCCCAGCAGCGATCGATCGGTTCGCTGAGCAGATGGGAACCGACCATGACGTCTGAATCGCCGTACGCACCGGACGAAACCGCGCTTCTGGTCGTCGACCCGTACAACGACTTCCTTTCCGAGGGCGGCAAGCTGTGGCCCCGAGCGAAGGAAGTGGCGGAAGGCGTCTCACTGCTCGACCACATGGGCACCATGCTCGCGACGGCCCGCAGCCAGGGCTTTCGCGTCTTCATCGTGCCCCATCACCGGACGACGCCGAGCGACTACGTCACATGGGATTACCTGTCCCCGACACAGCAGCGCATCGTGACACAGCAGACCTTTGCCGAGGGCAGCTGGGGAGCCGAGTGGCACCCCGACTTCCAGCCCCTCGAGGACGAGCTCGTCATCGGCCAGCACTGGGCCTCGAGCGGTTTCGCCAACACCGACCTCGACTTCATGCTCAAGCAGCATCACATTCGGAAGATCCTGCTGATCGGTATGCGGGCCAACACCTGTGTGGACACCACCGCACGCTTCGGTCAGGAGCTGGGCTACCACGTCACCCTCATCCGCGACGCCATCGCCGCCTTCAGCTGGGAGGAAATGACAGCGACATTCGAACTCAACGCGCCCCTGTACGCCCACGCCGTCCTCACAACAGAAGAGTTCGTCGACATCGTGAACGGCGGGGCCGGCAAGGGCTCCCCATAGTGCCCAATCCCCGGCAGCCAGAATTGGGTTGGCGGGCGCCGAGTTGGGCAAACCCAGTGGCTCACCTACCTGCACATCCCCGACGTGCGTAGGAGCGCGGCATGAATTGCGCAACCGCGAGGCCCGCCGCTGCCCATGGCATGAAGAGGTGAGCGCCCACGGCGGCAGCACAACAGGAGAACGAGCGCCCGGAGGAAGCGGAGGCGATCATCCGGGGCGCGCGGAGGGACGTACGGAACCCCTGTTCTGAAGGTGGTGGCCCTGTGAATGGGACCGATGGAGGAGCCGGTACAGCGCACGGGGGGCTGGCCGGGCAGACGGTCGTGGTCGTGGGAGGAAGCGCGGGCATTGGTCTGGAGACCGCGCGACAGGTGCGTGCAGCCGACGGTGAGCTGGTGCTCGTGGCGCGCAATGCCGAACGCCTCAAACGGGCGGCGGACGAATTGAACCCCCTGAGCACGGCCGCGTTCGACGCCCAGGACACCGACCGCCTGGAGCGCTTTCTCGGAGAGCTGCCCGGGCAGGTCGACCATGTGATGGTCACGGCCGGCAGCCCGTCGTACACCCCCCTCGACGACCTCGATCTGGCCGAGGCCGGGCGTGACTTCGGCGGGCGTATCGCGATGATGCTGGCGGTGGCGCGGGCCGGCCGGGGCAAGGTCAGGGCCGGGGGAACACTGCTGTTCATCGGTGGCACCGGCGGCCGGCGCCCCGCGCCCGGGATGGCCGTGATGGGCGCCCTCACCGCGGCGCTGCCGGCACTGACCGCCAACCTGGCACTGGAGGTCGCTCCGGTCCGGGTCAACCTGATCGCGGCCGGATTCGTGGACACGCCACTGTCGGCCTCACTCCTTGGCGACCAACTCGAGTCACGGCGGGAGGAGTTGAGGAAGTTGCTGCCCATTGGCCGGGTGGTCGGACCGGCGGATGTCGCCGCCCTCGCGGTGCACATCATGGTCAACGGCGCCCTCACCGGTGCCACGTACGACATCGACGGCGGCCAACAACTCGTCGCACACTGACCGCTTTGCCCTCGGTCGGCCGTGGACCGCGCGGACTGCCGCAGGCAGCACCACCTCGTGCGGCGCGTCACGTGATCCGCCGCCCGCGAAGTGGACGAGCGTCCACCTGCGGCCTGATCGAACGCTCGCCGGAACACGGCACAGCCGGAGGGCTTAAGGGCGTCGCCACGCCGGGTGTGGACACAGGGGCTCGCAACGAACCGGGATCCCCTTCGAGACAGGAGGCGCAAGCCATGGACATGAAACTCGAGATCGTCGTAGTGCCGGTGTCCGACGTCGACCGAGCCAAGGACTTCTATACGGCGCTGGGCTGGAGACTCGACGCGGACATAGCCCCCGACGAGGATTTCCGGGTGGTGCAGGTGACACCGCCGGGTTCCCCGGCGTCGGTCATCTTCGGCACATCCGTCACCGATCGGGCCCCGGGCTCGGCTCAAGGTCTGTACTTGGTCGTCGACGACATCGAGGCGGCCCACGAGGAGCTGATGCGGGGCGGCGCCGACCCGAGCGATGTGTTTCACGACGCCGGCGGCGTCTTCCACCACGCCGGCGATGACACCCGGGTGCCCGGCCCTGATCCACAACGCGGCAGCTATGGCTCCTTCCTCTCGTTCAGCGACCCGGACGGCAACGGCTGGTTCCTGCAGGAGATCACCACACGGCTTCCGGGACGGCTGGACCCCGCGACCACATCGTTCGCCTCGGCCGAGGACCTGGCGAGCGCCCTACGGCGGACCGCAGCGGCTCACGGCGAGCACGAGACGCGCATCGGCGCGGAGGACCCGAACTGGCCGGACTGGTACGCGCGATACCTGGTGAGCGAGCAGGCCGGGACGGAACCGCCGTCGTGAGTGGACGGATGCGCGGTACTCGGCCTGACAAGACGCCGCAGGGTGTCGGCGGCGCCGACGCGGTCTCCTTTCATTCGTGGCCGTCGGGGCAGCCGGCGTAGCCGTTGATGCCCTCGGCGGGAGTGTCCAGGCCGACGCTGCGAGGCGGTCGCCTCCACCGTCTGGGAGATCCTCCAGGAGGATGGGATCGACCCAGCGCCGGAACGCGCTTCCAGAGCAACTGGGCGAATCTCCCGCGCTCCCAGGCCGATGCCCTGCCAGCGTGCGACTACCTGGAGACGGTCACGTTGTCCGCGGCACGCCTGCACGAGTTCGCGCGGTGATCGAGCATGCCAACCGGGCGGATCCAGATCCTCGGCGCCACCGCGCACCCGAGCGCCTCCGGGCGACGCAGACAGCCAAAAATCTCGCCATGGACCTCGAAAACGCCGACTGCCGACCACGGTTCCTGGTCCGGGACGCAGCAGCAACCCCTGCGCAGACGGAACATCCGTGCAGACATGACCGGTCGAAGCAGCCTTGAGATGCGTTTCCATCCCCGGCTGAAGCCTGGGATACCCACACAGAGAATGGATGAGGACCGCTGTCCGAGAACTTCGGGGCACCTCAGCGAGGCGGCGTGCGGGGCCCGGACGCGGCCTCTCACGTCAACCACCCTTGACAGCCCCCTCCCGTTCCCCGCAGGATCACCTCCGTGAACCTGTCAGACAGCCAGACAGGTGGCTCGGTGCCGCGGCGCGTCAGCGCCATGGAAGCGGTACTCACCCACCTCCGCAGCGCCATCGAGCGCGGCGAGTACGCCATCGGCGACAAGCTCCCCTCCGAGGCGGAGCTCTGCCGCCGCCTCGAAGTCAGCCGCCCGGTGCTCCGCGAAGCTTTGCGCGCCCTGCAGGTGATGGGACTGACCGTGTCCCGTACCGGCAAGGGCACCTTCGTCGTGGCCAACGCCGTCGAGGACCCCACCTTCGGCGACTACGCGGCCAGCGACCTGCTCGAGGTGCGCCGGCACGTCGAGATCCCGGTCGCCGGGTATGCGGCGACGCGGCGGACCCCGGAGAACCTCGACCACCTCGCCCATCTCATGGAACGGATGGAGCGGGAGACCGACACCACGGCGTGGGTCGCGATGGACACGATCTTCCACATTGCCGTGGCCGAGGCCTCTCAGAACCCGGTCTTCCGCCGGGTCATCGAGGAGATCCGGGACGCGCTGGCCCGCCAGTCGGCCTTCCTGAACGAGCTCGGCGACCGCCGTGAGCAGTCCAACCGCGAGCACCGCGCCATCGTCGAGGCGCTGGTCGACGGGAGCGAGCACGACGCGGTGGAGGCCATGGCCCACCACCTCGACCGCGTCGAAACCACCCTCACCTCCATCGTGCGCCCCGAGCGCCCGGACTCACCCACAGAAGGCGGACCCCAGGCGTGAGCGAACGATCCCTTCAAGAAGACGCGATACAAGAGGCCCGGACGACCCCGGCGGCAGGCCCTGCCAAACACGTCGACGCCGGAGACGCGGGCTACAGCAAGTCCCTGAAGTCCCGGCACGTCAACATGATCGCCATCGGCGGCGCCATCGGCACCGGCCTCTTCCTGGGCGCGGGCGGCCGTCTCGCCGATGCGGGCCCTTCCCTCTTCGTCGCCTATGCGGTCTGCGGCGTCTTCGCCTTCCTCGTCGTGCGGGCGCTGGGCGAACTCGTCCTGTACCGGCCGTCCTCCGGTGCCTTCGTCTCGTACGCCCGTGAGTTCCTCGGCGAGAAGGGCGCCTACGTCGCCGGCTGGATGTACTTCCTCAACTGGGCCACCACCGGTATCGCCGACATCACCGCTGTCGCCCTCTACACCCATTACTGGGGCATGTTCTCCGACATTCCGCAGTGGGTGATCGCGCTCATCGCTCTCGCCGTCGTACTCACCGTGAACCTCATCTCGGTGAAGATGTTCGGCGAACTGGAATTCTGGTTCGCGATCATCAAGGTCAGCGCTCTCGTGGTCTTCATGCTGATCGGCATCTTCCTGCTGGTCACGCAGCACCCCGTGGACGGCCACCACCCCGGCCCGTCCCTGATCACCGACAACGGCGGCATCTTCCCGAGCGGCCTGCTGCCGATGCTGCTGATCATCCAGGGCGTCGTCTTCGCCTACGCCTCCGTCGAACTGGTCGGCGTCGCCGCGGGCGAGACCGAGAACCCCGAGAAGATCATGCCGAAGGCGATCAACTCGATCATGTGGCGCGTCGGTCTCTTCTACGTCGGCTCCGTGGTCCTGCTGTCCATGCTGCTGCCCTGGACCTCCTACAGCGCCGCCCAGAGCCCCTTCGTCACCGTGCTGTCCCACATCGGCATCCCCGCAGCAGGCGGCGTCATGAACCTCGTAGTCCTCACCGCGGCCATGTCGTCCCTCAACTCCGGTCTGTACTCCACCGGCCGCATCCTGCGTTCCATGGCGGTGTCCGGCTCGGCCCCGAGGTTCACCGGCGTGATGAGCCGCAGCCAGGTCCCCTACGGCGGCATCCTGCTCACCAGCGGCATCTGCGTCCTCGGTGTCGGCCTCAACTTCGTCGTCCCCGCCGACGCGTTCGAGATCGTGCTGAACTTCGCGGCGATCGGCATCCTCTCCACCTGGGGCATGATCATGCTCTGCCACCTGCTGTTCTGGCGGAAGACCCAGAACGGCGAGCTGTCCCGGCCGGGCTACCGGCTGCCCGGCTCGCCCTGGACCGAGATCGTCACCATCGGCTTCCTCGTCTCCGTGCTCGTGCTGATGTACGCCGACGGGGGCGCGGGACGTACCACCGTGCTGTGCCTGCCACTGATCGTCGCGGCTCTCGTCGCCGGCTGGTACGGGGTGCGCCGCCGGGTCGCCGCCGTGCGCGTCGGAACAGACCGGTGAACCCCGCCGTGAATCAAGCAGTGAACCAAGCAATGAATCAGGTAGTGAACCAAGCAGTGAAGTACGGCAGTTCGGTGGCCGAGGCTCCCGCGATACGCGAACCTCTCCACGCCCCGGTCGCCCAGCTCGTGCGCGGCGGGGTCATCGAGGGCATCCACTACGGCTCGGTCGTCGTCCTGGCCGCCGACGGCAACGTGGACCTCCAGATCGGCGACATCGAGGCCGCCTTCTACCCCCGTTCGGCACTCAAGCCGCTGCAGGCCGTGGCCATGGTGCGCGCCGGACTGCCGCTGGACGGCGAGCTGCTGTCGCTGACCGCGGCCAGCCACTCCGGCGAGGACCGGCACCTCGCCGGCACCCGGCGCATCCTGGAGCTGGCCGCACTGCCCGAGGACGCCCTGCGCAACGTCCCGGACCTGCCCTTCGACCCGGTGGTCCGGGAGGCCTGGGTACGCGAGGGGCGCCTCCCCTCCCGGCTCGCGCAGAACTGCTCCGGCAAGCACGCGGCGATGCTGATGACCGCGCAGCTCAACGGTTGGTCGCTCGACGACTACCTGGACCCGGCGCACCCCCTGCAGCAGGCCATCGCCGAGAGCGTCGAGCATCTCACCGGCCAGGCGATCGCCCAGGTGACCGTCGACGGCTGCGGCGCGCCCCTCTTCTCCATCTCACTGCACGGGCTGGCACGCGCCGCCGCCCGGATCACCACCGCGGCCCCGGGCACGCCCGAGGCACAGGTGGCCGACGCGATGCGCGAGCACGCCGAGATGGCCTCCGGCTCGGGCCGCGACGTCGGCGCGCTGATGCGCGCCGTGCCGGGGCTCCTCACCAAGGACGGCTTCGAAGGCGTCCAGGTCGCGGCCCTGCCGGACGGCCGTGCCGTCGCCGTGAAGATCGCCGACGGCGCCGACCGGGCGCGCGTCCCGGTGACCGCCGCCGCCCTGGCCCGCTGCGGCATCGATCCGTCCGTGCTCGCCGAGTTCGCGGGCGCACCGCTCCTCGGCGGCGGGGCGGTGGTCGGCAGTATCCGGCCGACCCGCGCCCTGAACCCGCTCGCGGCTGCCACGCCGTACGGCACCTGCGCCTGACTCACCCGCTCACAGCTGAAGGAAGACCCGCACCGCATGACCACCGCAGCCTCCCACCGCAGCGAACACGACCTGCTCGGCGACCGCGACGTCCCCGCCGAGGCGTACTGGGGCGTCCACACCCTGCGCGCCACGGAGAACTTCCCCATCACGGGCACACCGATCTCCGCCTACCCTCACCTGATCGACGCCCTCGCCGCCGTGAAGGAAGCCGCCGCCCGCGCCAACGAGGAACTCGGCCTGCTCGACCCGGCCAAGGCAGCGGCCATCGTCGAGGCATGCCGGGAGATCCGCGATGGCAAACTGCACGACCAGTTCGTCGTCGACGTCATCCAGGGCGGCGCCGGCACCTCGACGAACATGAACGCCAACGAGGTCATTGCCAACCGGGCGTTGGAACTGCTGGGCCATGAGAAGGGCCGATACGAGTTCCTGCACCCCAATGAAGACGTCAATCTGAGCCAGTCAACCAACGACGTCTATCCGACCGCAGTGAAGATAGCGACCGTGTTCGCGGTGCGCGGGTTGCTCAAGGCGATGGCTGTACTGCAGGACGCCTTCGCCGGCAAGGCCGTCGAGTTCCGCGACGTGCTCAAGATGGGCCGTACACAGTTGCAGGACGCGGTACCCATGACGCTCGGTCAAGAGTTCTCTGCTTTTGCCGTCATGATTGGTGAGGATCGCAGCCGTCTTGACGAGGCCGTCGAGTTGATCCATGAAATCAACCTGGGTGCCACGGCGATCGGCACCGGACTCAACGCCCCCGCCGGATATGCCGAGTCCGCCCGCCGCCACCTCGCCGACATCACCGGGCTGCCCCTGGTGACGGCGGCCAACCTGGTCGAGGCGACCCAGGACTGTGGTGCCTTCGTCCAGATGTCGGGCGTACTCAAGCGGATCGCGGTCAAGCTCTCCAAGAGCTGCAACGACCTGCGGCTGCTGTCCTCCGGGCCGCGCGCGGGCCTCAACGAGATCAACCTGCCGCCGGTGCAGGCAGGCTCGAGCATCATGCCCGGCAAGGTCAACCCGGTCATTCCCGAGGTCGTCAACCAGGTCGCCTTCGAGGTGATCGGCAACGACGTCACCATCACCATGGCGGCCGAGGCGGGACAGCTCCAGCTCAACGCGTTCGAACCGATCATCCTGCACTCCCTCTCCGAGAGCATCACGCATCTGCGCAACGCCTGCCTGACCCTCGCCGAGCGCTGCGTCTCCGGGATCACCGCCAACACGGAGGAACTGCGCGCCGCGGTCGAGAACTCCATCGGCCTGGTGACCGCTCTCAACCCGCACATCGGCTACACGGCCGCCACCGACATCGCCAAGGAGGCCCTCGCCAGCGGCCGAGGCGTGGCCGAACTCGTCCTGGAGAAGGGCCTGCTGCCCGCCGAGAGGCTCGAAGCGCTGCTGCGGCCCGAAGTGCTCGCCGGTACCGGCGGCCCGCAGGGCAGCTGAGCCGACGAGCACCAGGACCGGCAGGACGGCAGAACGGTGATCCTGTCCCCCTCGACGACCTTCCAGCCGGTCCTGGAGCGCATCGCGCCACCGACATCGCCAAGGAGGCCCTCGCCAGCGGCCGAGGCGTGGCCGAACTCGTCCTGGAGAAGGGCCTGCTGCCCGCCGAGAGGCTCGAAGCGCTGCTGCGGCCCGAAGTGCTCGCCGGCACCGGCAGCCCGCAGGGCAGCTGAGCCGACGAGCACCAGGACCGGCAGGACGGCAGAACGGTGATCCAGTCCCCCTCGACGACCTTCCAGCCGGTCCTGGAGCGCATCGCCACCGAGACGCACAGACGCCCTGCCGTTCGTGGCCCGCCGACTGCATCCCGGCGCTCACCACCTGCGCCCCGCGCAGCTTCGGCATGGCCGTCGCCGCGCTCGACGGCCCGGCGTACGGGGTGGGGGCAGTGGCGGGCTGGTCATTGCTCCTCGCCCACCGGCGAGGCTGCCGACACCTTCCGGTGGGCGCCTCTGGTTGCTCTGACGGTGGCTGTGCGAGGGATGAAAACGCCGTCGTTGAGCAGGGCAGTCAAGGGCAAGGTGCGCAGCGTCGGCCGCCTTGCGGGCCACTTCGGCGGCCGGCCCCGCAGTCACGCAATCCACCAGGGGAATCGAGCCCCACACGCCGCGTTCTCGGGCGCGCTGCGGCCGCCGCGTCGCACGGCCAACGAGGTCCGAACGGAGCTCGAAGTGACCGGACTCGAATCGGCGCCAGATCCGCGCAGCGGTCCAGCTGGCCGCGGGCAGGCGGGGCCGCGGTGCGGCCGCCTATCGTAGAGACATGGGCGAAGTCCTCATCGTGTACGAGCTCGACAAGGCAGTGACCACGCGTGACTCCCCGCGCGTACCGCGTGGCACCGACCGGGCCGTCCGCCGGGTGCACGCTGCGCCAGCCGCCCCGGGGACACCCACCGCGACGGGACCACGAACCCTCTGCGGCAAAGACACCTTCGCCATGGAGACGCCCAGTTGGAAGCCCTCTGAACACTCTGAGGGGCCGTGGTATCCCGAGGAGTACGCGTCCGCGGTGTGCCCCGACTGCGATGCCGTGATGGAGACCTGACCGGCGGGCCGACTGCCCTGACGTCGCTGCGTCCCCGGAGAGAATTCCACTGCCGTCGCCACGGCCATGTGCTCATGCGACCCCGCTCTGACCACGTCGACACCCCCTTGAAGGTGCCGACAAACCGCTCCTCCTCCCCGGGTGCCGCACCGGAACATTTCAAGGCTCCCGCGCGGCTGAGCGGCTCCGCGAACGTGCCTGTCGAGGTCCTGACGGATACAGCTCTGGTCGCCTCCACTCACGCGCTGCCCCACCACCACATCGGCGTCGCTTCCCCCATCACGCGCTCAGCATGACAACCCGGGCCGGGGTGCTGGTCACTGGCACCAGGCGTTGCAGGACGCCCATAGCGCTCCGCCCACTCGGCGGTATCCAGCTCGTCCAGCACCTCCGGCGCGTGGTGGGCCATGGCCTCCAAGACGGCGCGGACCGCCTCGGTCACCAGTTCCAGGCGGGTCAGCTCCCGTGCGGCGGACAGGATGTGGGTGGAGTCGGTGCGCTGGGTGCCGCGGCTCTTGAGCAAGCCGGCCCGCCGGATCCGGGTGAGCGCGAGGGCCGGCAGCCGGTCGGCGCGGTCGCCCTCGGCGAGCCGGTCGCGGAAGTCGGACAGGACGCTGTGGTGGCAGCCGGGTCTTCCAGCTCCAGGCCGAGGACGTAGTTGAAGTCGATGCGGCAGCGCACCGCGACGTCACCGGCTCCCAGCGGTCGAGGCCGCCCGCGCCAGTCGACCATTTCCATAAACTATGAATATAAAATTGCTATGCTTCGAGCATGAGTCGTCAAGACACCGCTCCTGGCGCGTCCGCCGCCATCGGGGCAGCCCTCTACGGCCTGGCCACCAGGGCCGCGAGACGCCTGCCCCGGGACATGAGCCTGACGTCCGCCGCCACCCTGGCCACCCTGGACCGGACCGGACCGCGGCGCATCACCGATCTGGCCGCAGTCGAGGGCGTCACCCAGCCCGCGATGACCGCCCTGGTCCGGGTGATGGAGAAGTCCGGCCTGGTCGAGCGGCGGGGCAACTCGTCCGACAAGCGGGTCACACTGGTGTGCCTGACCGAGGCCGGCGCCTCCTATGTCCGGACGCGGCACCAGGCGGGCGTCCACGCGTTCGAGCGGTTGATCGGCGGGCTCACCGGCGACGAGGTCGAGGCGCTGGTGGCAGCCCTTCCGGCGCTGAAGCATCTGGCAGAGCTCGAAAGCCAGGACCGCGAAGGCCCGAAGCAGTGACCGGGCAGCCGGTCGGCGGGGTCTCGGCGAAGGCGTTCCCGGTGGCACGTTCCGAGGCGCGGCTGCTGGTCCCCGCCCTGATGTTCATCGCTCTGGTCGTGGCGGCGGTCGCCAGCCTCGGGACGCCACTCATCACCAGCGTGGCGACCTCGTTCCACGTCTCGCTCGGCAGCGCGCAGTGGACGCTGACCGTCGCGCTGCTCAGCGGCGCCGTCGCCACGCCGGTCCTGGGCCGGCTCGGAGCCGGCCCGCACCGGCGGGCCACGATCCTCGCCACGCTGGCGGTCGTCGTCGCCGGCAGCGCGCTCACCGTTCTGCCGCTGCCGTTCGCGTGGCTGCTGGCCGGCAGGGCGGCCCAGGGCGTCGGGCTCGGGCTGACGGCGCTGATGATGGGCGTGGCCCGGGACCACCTCCCCGAGGAGCGCAGCGCGGCCGTGATCGCCCTGATCTCGGTGGTCTCGATCATCGGGGCCGGCGTCGGCTACCCGCTGACCGCACTGCTCGCCGAGCTCGGCGGGGTACGGGCCGCCTACGGCCTCGGCCTGGTCGTCACCGCCGCCGCCCTCCTGACCGCTTGGCGCTCCATGCCCGAAGCCCCCACAGGCCGCTCCGCCCACGTGGACGTGACAGGCGCGGTCGTCCTGGCCGCTGCGCTGCTCCTGGTGCTGTTCCTCGCCGGCGAACGGAATCTGTGGAGCCGGCACCTCGCCGTGGCGGCGGGCCTCGCCGTCGTCGCGGTGGTGCTGCTCTGCGTCTGGGCCGTCATCGAGCTGCGCAGCACGACGCCCCTGGTCGATGTGCGGGCGGTGCGGCACCCGGCGGTCGCCGGGGCGAACCTCGCCATGTTCGTCGGCGGGATCGGCATGTACCTCCTGCTCACGCTCATCACCCGGTACGCGCAGACGCCGCGCGGCGCCGGATACGGCTTCGGGCTGACGACCTTCGTCTCCGGGCTGGTCCTCATCCCGTTCTCGGTGCTGGGGTTCGTCGCCGGCAAGCTCACGCCGCGGGTCCGGACGCGGATCACCGGCCCCCTGCTCCTGGCCGGCAGCGCCGTCGTGGTCGGCGGCGGGTTCGCCCTGTTCGCGGCGGCCCGGTCGGACCTGGCCGAACTGTTCACGGCGATGGGCGTGCTCGGCGTCGGCGTCGGCGGCTTCTCGGCCGCGATGCCCGGCGTCATCCTGGCCGTCACCCCCAAGAGCGAGACGTCGAGCGCCATGAGCTTCAACTATGTCGTCCGCAGCGTCGGGTACTCCCTGGGCAGCGCCATCGGCGGCCTGATCCTCGCCGCGGGCACCGGCCCCGGCCACCTCTTCCCCGACGACGGCGCCTACACCACCGCGGCGCTGGTCGGCATCGGCGCCATGGCGATCACGACGCTGACAAGCCTCGCTCTCGCCCGCCGACGCTCGTCCGAGACCAACCCGTAAGTCAGGTGCACTCATCCCCACACTGGAGGTTCCATGCCCAAGGGCTACTGGGTCAGCGTCTACCGCACCATTTCAGACCCTGAGAAGCTGGCTGCTTACAACAAGCTGGCCGCTCCGGCCGTCAAGGCCGGGGGCGGCCGGACCTTCGTCCGTGGCGGTCGGGTCGTGGCGCATGACGCCGGTATCGCCGAGCGCACCGTTCTGATCGAGTTCGACAGCTTCGAGCAGGCCGTCGCGGCGCACGAGAGTGCGGCCTACCAGGAGGCGCTGGTCGCCCTCTCCGACGGCGTCGAGCGCGACTTCCGCATCGTCGAAGGCATCGACTGACCGCGGTCCAGTCGGATCTTCACTGAAGGCTCTCTGCGGCGCAGCCCGAACCCCACGACGAACGACAATGCGAAGAGCCCACCGAGAACCATCGCCGCGACCGGGTGGTAGGCGAAGCACGCGACGCCGGTCCCGAGCAGGATCGGCAGGAGCAAGCCGCGCAGCACCGTCCAGAACCTGATCCGTTCCGGCCCCGACGGCTGCACGCGGTCATGCCACACCTCTAGGTGGTTCCTGGTCGAACAATGCTCAGTTCGCCTGACGCCATCACACCACCGACACCTCGCTACTTGTGTGGTGATCCGTAAGGAACGGCCCAGCGGTGGACCGACAGGAGCCTCGCGAAGCGCTGTGCCTGTGCGGCTCCGCGCGCGGCCATCGAGCCATACGCCTACAGAGCCCGGGTGACGAGCAGGGCGACGTCGTCGTGGTCGTCGGGGTGGCGCAGGCCGTGCAGCAGGAGGTCGCAGGTTTCTTCGAGGGGTCGATCGGGGGTGTCGAGGAAGCTGAGGAGGAAGTTCAGGCGGTCGTCTATGGAGTGGTGCCGGGTTTCGACGAGGCCGTCGGTGTAGAGGACGAAGAGGTCGTCGGTGCTGAGCTCGACGGTGGTGGTCTCGAAGGGGATGCCGCCGACACCGAGGGGGGCTCCGGGGGGCAGGTCGAGCAGTGCGGGGGTGCGGCCCGGGCGGGCCAGGGCGGGCGGCATGTGTCCCGCGTTGGCGATGTGGCACTCCTTTGTGTGGGGGTCGTACACGGCGTAGATGCAGGTGACGATGTAGTGCTCCAGGTCGCAGGTGATCTTGTCCAGGTGCTGGAGCAGGACGCCCGGGGCGAGGTCGAGTTCCGCGTAGGCGCAGGTGGCGGTGCGCAGTCGGCCCATGGTGGCCGCGGCGTCGATGCCGTTGCCCATGACGTCGCCGATGACCAGGGCGGTCCTGTCGCCGGTCAGGGGAATGATGTCGTACCAGTCGCCGCCGACCTCGCTGGTGGCCTGGGCGGGTTGGTAGCGGGAGGCGATTTTCAGGCCGGTGTGGTGCGGTGGGTGGTCGGGCAGCAGGCTGCGCTGGAGGGTGAGGGCGGTGTTGCGCACGCTCTGGAACCAGCGGGCGTTGTCGATGGCCACGGCGGCGCGGCCGGCCAGCTCAGTGGCGAGGGTGACGTCGTCCTGCTCGAAGGGGCGCGGGTTGCGGGTGCGCTTGAGGTCGAGGGCGCCGAGCACCTCGCCGTGGGCGATCAAGGGCACCGCGAGGTAGGAATGGACGCCGGCGCGGGCCAGAAGCGAGGTGGCCTCGGCGTTACGGGCGATGCGCGGCAGATCGTGGTCGCCGACATGGCTCACCAGGACCGGCCGACCGGTGTGGACGCACAGGGTGACCAGGCGGTCACTGTCGTAGGCCGCGAGGTCACCGGGCGGGTCGGCGGCGCGCAGTGCCACGGTGGGGTGGGCCGCCTTGAGTGCAAGGGCGCGGAAGAGCTCCGGGCCGTCGCCGTGTCTGCGTGCGCGGCAGGCCAGGGCGGAGTCCAGGATGTCCACGGCGACCACGTCGGCGAGTTCGGGGGTGGCGATGTCGGCCAGTTCCTGGGCGGTCTGCTCCACCTCCAAGGTGGTGCCCACGCGGGTGGAGGCGTCGGCGATGAGGGCCAGGCGTCGTCGGGCCTGGTCGGCCTGGGCAGCCACTCGGTGCCGCTCGGTGACGTCGACGACCGAGGTGGCCGCTCCCAGGACCCGCCCGCCGGGGTCCTCCAGCCGGTAGAAGGAGAGGGACCAGGCGTGCTCGTGGTCGGGGTCGGCCGGGGGACGGCCCACGTGGTACTGGTCGAGCAGCGGGGTGCCGGTGGCGAGCACCTGACGCAGCGCGGACTCGATGGTGTCGACGTCGGGAAAGGGCAGGGTCTCTCTCAGACCTCGGCCGATGTGGTCTTCGGCGGGGATGCCGTCGATACGCTCCAGAGCCGGGTTGACCAGGAGATAGTGCAGGGCGGGGTCCATGAGGGCGATGCCGATCGGTGACTGGCTGATCAACCGCTCGCACAGCGCCAGGTCGGTCTCGACGCGCTGGAGCAGGTTGTGGTCGGCTGCGATGCCCAGAGCGTGAACACTTCCGAGATCGTCCACCAGCCGCATGTTCCGGAACTCCGTCAGCCGGATGCTGCCGTCCTTGTGACGGATGGGGAAGGTGCCGGCCCAGCTCCGGCCGGTTTCCAGCACCTCCGCGAACAGGCGCGTGACGGCCTGCAGGTGCTCGGGATGGATGAACAGCCGTGCCGCGTACTTGCCGAGGGCCTCTTCCGAGGTGTAGCCGAAGAGTTCCTCGGCCTGTGGGGTCCAGAACACGAGGCGCCCGTCGGCGTCGACGACCAACGCGGCCACGCTCAGCAGGTCCAGCAGTCCAGTCGGCCGAGGCGGCTCGGGACCGTGCTCGTCACCGTTGGACGGGAAGGGTTCGGCTGCCATCCCAGACCTCCTTGACCAGCCGGTAGGCCGTGCCCACCCGCGTCGGCACCCTCGCGCGCTCGGGGTACCGACCACCTGCACTTCCATGTTGCCCCCGTGCCAGCGCCTTGCCCAATGCGTGGTGCTCGCCGGCGGCGCAGGGCCGCGGCCCGCTCGGCCACCCTCCCGCCGGCATGGTGCACATCGGGCGGATTGACATGCTCCTCAGGCTGAAGCCCGAGGATTCTGGCCGTCCCGTACGGGAAGCTGTGCCGCTACGCGGCACGGTTTTCGGTACGGGATTCCGTGGCTTCCTGCTTCTTCACATCGTGCCTTGCCCCCGATGATGCTGGGGGTTTGGTCTTACCGACGCTCCGCAGGCTCGAACCGCACTGTCCGGCGGCTTTGACGTTCTTCGCGGCGTTGATGTCGCGATCGTGCAGGGTGTCGCAGGCGGGGCAGGTCCACTCCCGCACGGACAACGGTTTGGGTCCGTCGAGATGTCCGCAGGCGGAGCAGGTGCGGGTGGTCGGGGTGAACCGGCCGATCCGTACGAACTCGCGCCCGTACCGCTTCGCCTTGTACTCCAGCATGGCGACGAACTGGGACCAGCCCGCGTCATGCACGCTCTTGGCCAGCCTCGTGCGCGCGAGTCCGTTGACCGCCAGGTCCTCCACAATCACCGTTTGATTCTCACGGATGATCCAGGTGGAGAGCTGATGGTGGAACTCTCTGCGCGCGTCAGCGACTCGGGCGTGGGCGCGGGCGGCTTTCAGCCGGGCCTTCTCACGGTTCTTCGATCCCTTCTGTTTGCGGGACAGCCCCCGCTGGGCCTTCTTCAGCTTCTTCTCCGCACGGCGCAAAAACCGCGGGGAGTCGATCTTCGTGCCGTCGTCCAGGACCGCGAAGTGCGTGAGTCCAAGATCAATACCGAGGCAGGAGCCTGGGTCAGGGGCGGGCATCTTGGCGGCGTCGGCCACTGGGTCGGTGTCGATGACGAAGCTGGCGAAGTACCGGCCGGCCGCGTCCTTGATCACCGTTACCGTGGACGGCACCGACGGCAGGCTCCGCGACCACTTCACTCGCACCTCGCCGATCTTCGGCAGGGACAGCCGCCCGCCCTCGGTGATCTTCCAGCGGGCGTTTGCGGTGAACCGGACCGCCTGCCGGGAATCCTTGCGGGAGCGGAAGGACGGCTCACCGATCTTGGGCCCTTTGCGTTCCCCTTTGAGGGAGGCGAAGAAGTTGGCGTAGGCGGTATCCGCGTCCCGCAGCGCCTGCTGCAGTACCACCGCGGAAACGTCACCGAGCCATGAACGCCCGGGGCGCTGCTTCGCCTCGGTGATCAGCGACGCCGACAGGACCCTGGACGTGGGGTAGGGCCCCTTGGCGGCATAGGCGTCACGGCGGGCACGCACCGCGTCGTTGAACACCACGCGTGCGCACCCGAACGCTCTAGCCAGCGCGGATCGCTGGCCGGGCTCCGGGTACAGGCGAAAGCTGTACCTGAGGTGCATGACCGTCACCCTACGTACTCGGGTGATGAGCGAGATGCCGAACATCAGAACTGGCAGGCACCGCGTTTTCGTCATGCACGTCCACTTGGTCTTTGTGACCAAGTTCCGGCACAAGGTGTTCACGGATTCTCATCAGCGGCGCATGGAGGAGATCATGCGGGCGGTCTGCGCCGACGTCGAGTTCGAGCTGATCGAGTTCAACGGAGAGAGCAATCGCAATCACGTCCGCCTCCTAGTGAACTTCCCCCCGAAGGTGGCCGTGACCAAACTCGTCAACTCCCTCAAGGGCGTCTCTTCCCGACGCCTGCGCCAGGAATTCCCTGATCTCGTCCGACACTACTGGCGGGGCAACAAGCTCTGGTCCGGGTCCTGCTTCGCCGGCACCGTGGGCGGCGCACCCCTGACCAGCATCAAGCAGTACAGCGAGCAACAGAACCGGCCGACCTGACCCATCACTCCGCCGTAACGCTCCGCGTCACCAGCCCTGAAAAACAGCACCACCCCTCCGCAGGGCACGACACCGCGACGCTCCGCGCCGCAGGTGAAGACTCGCTTCACCACCGGGCTGAAGCCCGATGCACTGCGAATGAACCCCGATAGCAGGAACATGGTCGTGTAGGGGATGAGGCCCATGGCTTCTGCGCAAAACGGTTCCGATACGCCCGCGGGACCGCTCGATCGCTTCGACGCATCCACCGACGCGGCCGCGGTCGTGTCCGCGGACGGCGTCGTGGTCGGCTGGACCCGGGGCGCCGAAGACCTCCTCGGCCACCCGGCACGAGAGGTGGTCGGCGGGTCGGCCGCGCGTCTGCTGGCGATGCGCGGGGACCCGGCACGGGTGGCCGGCATCGCGCAGAGGTGCCGCGGCGGCATGGGGTGGAGCGGTCTCATCCCTGTACGGCACCGCGACGGCAGCAGCATCGATGTCGATCTGCGTGTCTCCGCGTCCTTCGGTGTCGGCTCGGGCGAGTGCTTCCTGATCTCGGCGCGGGAGCGGAAGCAGCAGTGGACGGTGAGCCAGTCGGTCCTCGAGGGCTTCCAGACCCGCTCTCCGGTCGGCATGGCCGTGATGGATTTGGACCTGCGCTACGTGTGGCTGAACGACACTCTGGAACGCTTCGGCGGTGTGCCCCGAGAGCAGCGGCTGGGGCGTCGGCTGAGCGACCTGTTTCCCGGGCTGCAGGCGGACACCATCGAGAGGCTGATGCGCAAGGTGCTGGTGACCGGCGTCCCGGTGACCGACTACGAGTATGCGGGATGGAGTTGGGCCGATCCACACCGCCAACACGCCTACTCCACGTCCTTCTTCCCCCTGCTGGACGCCGACAACTCCGTCACGGGCGTCGGCTACATGGTCTCGGACGTCACCGAGCGGTGGAACGCCCGCCAGCTTCTGTCGCTGGTCAACGAAGCGGGGACCAGGATCGGCAGGACTCTCGACGTCATGCAGACGGCTCAGGAACTCGCCGACTTCGCCGTTCCCGACTTCGCGGACTTCGTCATCGTCGATCTCCTGGAGCCCGTCCTCAGCACCGAGGGGCACGGAGCGTGGCTGACCGATGCGGGACCGGCCTCCGCCACGCCGGTGCTGCGCCGCGCCGGAATGAGCTCGGTACGAGAGGGCTGCCCGGAGGCCGTGGCGCGGATCGGGGAGAGGGCGGACTTCCTGCCCCCGCCGCACGACGCGGAGCTGCTCATCAGCGGCGAGCCGGTCCTCATCCCGACCCTCGCCCCCTCCGAGGACCTGTGGGTCGCCGAACAGTCCGGGAAGGCGACAAAAATCCGCGAGTTCGGACTGCACTCCCTCATCTGCGTGCCGATGCGGGCCCGGAACACCGCCCTGGGCCTCACCACGTTCGTACGGTCGCTCAATACCGTCTCGTTCCAGCCCGACGACGTCTTGCTGGCACAGGATCTGGTGGCACGAGCGGCGCTGTGCGTCGACAACGCCCGCCGCTACACCAGGGAACACACGGCAGCGGTCACTCTTCAGCGCAGTCTGCTGCCCCATGCCCTGACGGGAGGAACGGCTCTGGAGGTGGCTTCCTCGTACCTGCCGGCGGATGCGACGGACGGGGTCGGCGGTGACTGGTTCGACGTGATCCCGCTGTCCGGCGCTCGTGTGGCCCTCGTCGTCGGCGATGTGGTGGGTCACGGCATCACCGCGGCGGCGACCATGGGCCGACTGCGCACTGCGGTGCAGACACTCGCGGACATGGAGTTGCCTCCCGACGAACTGCTGGCCCATCTCGACGACCTCGTGCTCCGGTTGAGCGAGGAGAAGACCGACGACGATGCGGCCAACCGGAGTTCGACCGCCTTCCTCGGAGCGACCTGCCTGTACGCCGTCTACGACCCGGTCACCAGGCGTTGCACCATGGCCCGGGCCGGACATCCGCCACCTGTCGTCGTCGCACCCGACGGGCACATCTCCTTCCCGGAACTTCCCGCCGGCCCTCCGCTCGGGCTGGGCGGCATGGCGTTCGAGGCCACCGAGATCGAACTCGCCGAGAACAGCCTGCTCGGCCTCTACACCGACGGCCTCATCGAGGGAGTCGACCACGACATGGAGCTGGGCATGTCCCGGCTCGGCGAGGTGCTGGCCCAGCCGGACGTCGGCCTCTCCGACCTGTGCACGTCCGCGGTGCAGCAGCTGGTGCCGGTTCCTCGGCCCGACGACATTGCCCTCCTCCTGACGCGCACGCACGCCTTGGGTCCCGACCATGTCGTCTCGTGGGACGTTCCCATGGACCCCGCCGCCGTCGCCGAAGTCCGGGCCCGGGCGACGCGCCAGGTGGAAGCCTGGGGTCTCGGGGACCTGGCCATGACCACAGAACTCATCGTGAGCGAGCTGGTCACCAACGCGATTCGCTACGCCGAACCACCCATACACCTACGGCTCCTCCGCGACGCCCGCCTGACCTGCGAGGTCGCCGACGGAAGCAGCACCGCTCCGCGGCTGAGACATGCGCGGAGCACCGACGAAGGCGGCCGTGGCCTCTTTCTCGTGGCCCAACTCGCCCACCGCTGGGGTGCCCGGTACACGGCGGGCGGAAAGATCATCTGGGCTGATCAGGAGATCCCGTGAAGAACGCAAGGACAGACATCGGCGTCGTGGTTCGCGGGCCGGCCGCCCCGGCGCCGGATCCGCCGCGCCGGGACGTGAGTGCGCCCGACCGACCGGATCTCCGGACGCCCATGACCACCGGGCCCGGGCATTCTCCACACGGTCATCGTAGTGTTCCGCACACCGGTGATCTGCGCGTCGAGGCCTGGGCACCGACCCGCGAGGAGTGCATTGCCGAGGCAGTGCGGGGCATGGTCGCCAGCTTCGCCGACCTGCCCGCCGACGCCTCCTGCGTGGCGCGGGAGTGCGTGGTGGCGGCGGGAGACGACGGCCGGCTCCTGGTCGATGTGCTTGAGGAGGTCGTCTACCGCATGGACGCTGCGGGCGAACTCCCTGTTGACATCACCGTGACGCCGGAACCGGGTGACGTACGCGTGCAATTCACGATGGCAGACAGCTCGACGGCCACGCAGACCGGGGCCGTGCCCAAAGCCGTCGCGCTGCACGGGCTGCGACTGGCCCAGGACGCGCACGGGTGGGCGTGCCGAGTGACGCTGGATGTGTGACGTCCGTCCCGGCGTCCCGCGCCGGAACACCTCGCCGAGGAGGCCGAACCGACATGGACATCCGGCTCGTGACAGACGGACCCTGGCGGTTCCGCATCGAACAGACCGGCGCCATGCGCGTACCCGGAGTCGTCCTCGCTCCACGGGAGCTGCTGCCGGACGAGTCCGGCGACCAGGCCCTTCAGCAGGTGGCACATGTGGCCACGCTCCCCGGCATCGTCCGCGCTTCGTACGCCATGCCCGACATCCACTGGGGTTACGGCTTCCCCATCGGCGGCGTGGCCGCCACCGAAGTCGCGGGTGGCGGCGTCATCTCGCCGGGCGGGGTGGGCTTCGACATCTCGTGCGGGGTACGCCTGCTCACCGCGCACATCGACCGCACCGCCCTGCTGCACAGACTGCCCGCGCTGATGGACCGGCTGGACGGACTGATCCCACGCGGGCTCGGGCGCGGCGGACTGTGGCACCTGACGGGCCGGCCGCAGCTGCAAGAAATCCTGCGTGGCGGCGCCCGGTACGCGGTCGAGCAGGGCCACGGCGTGCCACGTGACCTGGAGCGGTGCGAGGACTACGGAGCCGTCGGCGACGCCGATCCCACCCAGGTCGGCGAACGCGCGCTGGACCGCGGCGCCGGGCAGGTCGGCAGCCTGGGCTCAGCCAATCACTTCCTGGAGATCCAGGCGGTCGACACCGTCTACGACGAGGCATGCGCGCGGGCGTTCGGCCTGTGCCCCGGCCTGGTGTGCGTCATGATCCACTGCGGCTCGCGCGGCCTGGGCCACCAGATCTGCTCCGACCACGTGCGGGCCATGGATGCCGTGATGCGGCGCTACGGCATCGATGTACCCGACCCGCAACTGGCCTGCGCACCCGTCGACTCGGCCGAAGGCCGCGCCTACCTGGGCGCGATGGCCGCCGCCGCGAACTACGCCCGCGCCAACCGCCAGCTGCTCGCCGACGCCGCCCGCCGTGCATTCCTGCAGCTGACCGGCTCGGACCTGGACCTGCTCTACGACGTCTCGCACAACCTGGCCAAGCTGGAAACCCACCCCCACGACAGTGCCCGGGCGCTGCTGTGCGTCCATCGCAAAGGCGCCACCCGAGCCCTGCCGCCGGGCCACGCCGACCTGCCGGACGCCCTGCGCCGCTTCGGCCAGCCGGTGTTCGTGCCCGGCACGATGGGCACCGCCTCGTACGTCATGACCGGCAGCACCGGCAACCGGGCGTTCGACTCCTGCTGCCACGGCGCGGGCCGCGTCTGGAGCCGGCACCGTGCCCACCGCGAGACGTCTGTCCGACAACTGCGCCACGAGCTGGCCGGTGCAGGGGTCGCGGTGCGCCCCGCTTCCTGGCGCAGCGTGATCGAGGAAGCGCCCGAGGCGTACAAGGACGTCGACGCCGTTGTCCGGGCAAGCGAGCACAACGACACGGGCCGCCTTGTAGCACGCCTGGTGCCGCTGGGCGTGCTCAAGGGCTAACGCAGGGCCGCCTCGCACATGGCCGGCAATCGAGCCGCAGCTCGCCGTCACAGAAGCACACGGCATCACACTCCACCGGCGCAGCGCCAGTGCAGTGGTGACCGCGTCAGCCGGTGTCCTGTGCGCGGTACCGGCCACCACACGAACGTTGGAGGGCCACGAATCCGCCCGAACGGGCGTGTTCCCGGGCGCCGTTGGTACGAGGATCAGATGCGGGCACGATCAGCCTGCGACGCGGACGCCGAACTGGAAGCTGCCGATCGTGCTCATCGACTCGTAGCGCACCGAGGCCCCCGGGTGCGGCGCGTGCAGCACCTGGCCGTTACCCGCGTAGAGGCCGACATGCTCGGTGTTGTTGAAGAAGACCAGGTCACCGGGCTTGAGTGCGCTCATGCCCACCCGGGTTCCGTCGTTGACCTGCGTGTACGTGACCCGGGAGATCTGGATACCGGCCTGCGCGTACGCCCACTGCGTGAGGCCCGAGCAGTCGTAGGAGTTGGGCCCCGTGGTGCCACGGACGTACGGCTTGCCTATCTGGGAGGCGGCCGCGTTCAGGGCGGCGGCGCCAAACTTGGAGGCGGCCACCTCATTGCCGAGGTTGACGCGGCCCGTGGAGGATCGGCTGGCCCGAGCCTCGTCGGCGGCCATCTTGGCACGCTCGGCGGCAGTCAGGGAGTTCAGCAGCTTCTGCGCCTTGCTGAGCTTGGCCTGAATTTCCTTCTTCTTCTTGCCGAGCTCCGTGCGGGTGCCGGCGAGGTCCTGGAGCTTCTCTGCGGCCTCCGCGCGCTTCTGGGCCAGCTCGCGCTGCTTCGCCTGAACCTTCTTGAGCGACTCCAGCTGCCGCGCGGAGAGCGAGTCGAGCGTGGACGCCTTGTCGAGGAAGTCGTCCGGGTCGGCGGAGAGGAAGAGCTGGACCGAGGGGTCGATGCCACCCGAGCGGTACTGCTCGCCGGCCATCGCACCGAGGCCCGTACGCAGTTCATTGAGCTCGCCCTGCTCACGGGCGACCTTGTCCTGGAGCTGGCCGATCTCCCTCTCCAGCTTCTTCTGCTTCTCCTTGGCCCCGTCGTACTGGTTGGTGGCCCGCTCCGCCTCTTCGTAGAGCTTGTCGACCTTCGCCTTGACCTCGCTCTTCGTCGGCTTGGGGGCCGCGTTGGCGGCCTGCGAAGTAAGGGCCACGGCAGCGGCGGCGGTCGCCGTGAGTACGGTCACACGGGCACGGCTCGACTGCTTGGATCGACGGTGGGACGCCACGAAGGCGATCTCCTTCTTCCTCCAGCCGCCCACAAACACCCAGTGGGCGGGCCCCCTCCACCGTCACTCACCTCATGTGAGTGATCACCCGATCGGAGGTTCGAGACCCGACCCTAGTGACCTTCCTGTGACCATTTCAAAGCCTGACGTGAAAAATCTCGCCCATACCTGCATTCTTTGCACACAACTCACGTACAGCGATGTCGATTTGACGCTACGTTGCGTGACTGGGTCACCAACTAGGTGAAACTGAACGGACATTGCAGTTCCAACAGATCTCGGACATCAACCACGGGACAGTCGCTTCAGGAGTATCCCGGACACAACTGGACGCCCGCACGACCTGGGTCGCGTCCGGCAAAGTCAGGTGAGCCAGGGTCGTCGGCAGATGACGGCGACCACGGCTTGGTAGAGGCGAGCGCGGCCCGGTCCAGGCATCGGTGGTGTGGAATGCGCATCGCGGACGAGGCCGCGCGTTCGCCTTCCTCCCTCTCCACCCGGAGGCGGGGCTGCCCTTCCACCCCCGGGCCGATCCGCACGGCATGCTGTACATGCTGCACTGGCCTGGTGAACGTCACCTTGCCGCGCACCATGCCCAGCCCGGACGGCAAACTGCTCCCGCCGCCCGGCACCGCGGAACGCTTCCGGGCCTTTGCCCGCGACATCGCGGCAGGACGGCGCGCCTGGACAGCCGAGAGCGCCCAGTTCATCGCCGACCAGTTCGACCAGCTCGCCGCCGACTGGGACACCATGCACGCCACCGGCCGCGACGACCCGTTGCGCGACGCCCTCACCCGCGGCGGACCGTACCCTGCCGGCCCCTGCGTCGAGATCGGCTCCGGCACCGGGCTCTTCACGCGACTGCTGGCTTCCACCTTCACGAGCGTGATCAGCCTCGACCTGTCCGAGCAGATGCTTCACCAGGCCGCATCACGCTCACCGAACCGTGTACGCGCCGATGCCGGCCGACTGCCACTCGCCGACGCGTCAGTAGCGGCCATCGCCGGCATTGACATGCTGCTCTTCCCCGCCGAAGCCGCCCGCGTACTTGCCCCCAACGGCGTACTTCTGTGGATCAACCAACTCGGAGAGGACGGTCCCCTTTACCTGGCGGCCGCCGACGTCGCCGCAGCGTTGCCCGGACAGTGGCAGGCCCTCGAAGCCAGGGCAGGCTGGGGGAGCTGGGCCGTCGTCCGACGGACAGCCTGAGCCAGGAATCTCGCCCTGCCGCCCGCGTCCCCAGGTCCATGACGAGATCGCGTCCGGCTGGACCACCACTGGGCGGTCATCGATCCAGATTCCTTGCGGATGCGCGGGTGCACGGTCCGTCCCGCCGAAGACATCCCAGTACCGACCAGAGAATCTCGGGCATGGACACGGCCTCGCCCTGTGAAGCACCGGTTGGGGTGGGGGCCGCTCCATGCCTCTTCTGCGATCGAGGTCGACTATCTCTCTGCCCGACACGCGGAAATCTGTGTCGGCCAGAGTAGACATTGGGTGGTGGCGTGGTTATGGTTTCTCTCGTAGCCGAGATCAAACAAGGCGCGGCAGAGACGAACTGCCGGGCAGCAGTACAGCAGTTCGCAGGACGGTGCGGTGGTGGAGTGTCGAAGCCAGCGTTGTTGCAGGACGGCGACGGGACTGACGACCGGACCGGGTGGCCCGCAGCGATCAGGGGCCGCCATGAGCAGTACCGCAGTAGCAGTTCAGTAGGTGCAGTTCGCAGTACAGCAGTGCGTTTGTCAGTGGTTCCTCGGTAAAGGCGTCGGCTGCGGGCGCGCGTGCCGGGAGGTTCGGCAGTGGGGTTCCAAGCCAGAGCAGATGCAGGACGGGCGACGGGGCTGGCTGCCGAAGGGTGGCGCTGTTGAAGGCCACCAGCAGTACGCAGGATCAGCAGTATGCAAGTCCCCTTCGGTGAGTGATTGGTTCAGAGGGAAAGAACGGAGGATCCAGGCGCCATCAGGATCGCCCGGGCAGAAGTCTCGAGCCCGGGTACCGCAGGACATCGATAGTGAGGTGGTCTCCGGTCAAGCAACCGCGATCCCCGCAACCCCGACAGCAGCTCGGTCGGGTCTGCGGAAACACAGGGCCGACGCAGTCATAGAGTCGGCAGATGGTGTAGCAGTTCCTTCGGGGCCCTGGTGCCACACAGCACCAGGGCCCCTCAACGCGTTCCACAGAGAGGTGCAATGACAGCAGACGACTCGTTCGGACGTCTCGATGACGACGACTACCCCGCCTACACCATGGGCCGGGCCGCCGAGATGATCGGCGCCACCCAGGGCTTCCTGCGGGCCATCGGTGAAGCCCGACTCATCACACCGCTGCGCTCCGAGGGCGGCCATCGACGCTACTCCCGCTACCAACTGCGCATCGCCGCCCGCGCCCGCGAGCTCGTCGACCAGGGCACTCCCATCGAGGCTGCCTGCCGCATCGTCATCCTCGAAGACCAGCTCGAAGAAGCCCAGCGCATCAACGCCGAATACCGCCGCGCCGCCGAATCGTCCGGCCCGCCGGCGGCCTGAGGCAGGACGCCCGCCGTGCACCAGAGGGGCGCCCCGCGCCCCGTCGGGTGCGACACGTGGGTCGTTTCCCGTGGTGACAGGGCGTGCCGGCGTGTAGCGTCTGCGTCAGCTGTCATGGTTCGGAAGTTTCCCGACGCCCACGTCTTCGGCGTGGGCGTTGTGCTGTGCCGCAGGAACCAGGGCGATCACCTCCGCCTTCCGTACGTTGCGGGAGGCGTACATCGACTGGAAGGCATGAGACATGGCTACGGGAACTGTGAAGTGGTTCAACGCGGAGAAGGGGTTCGGCTTCATCGCCCAGGACGGCGGCGGCGCGGACGTGTTCGCCCACTACTCCGCGATCAACTCCTCGGGCTTTCGTGAGCTCCAGGAAGGCCAGGCCGTGACGTTCGATGTCACCCAGGGCCAGAAGGGTCCCCAGGCCGAGAACATCAACCTCGCCTGACCTTCCCGACCGCGGCCGGAGCGTGCGGCTACCTCAAGGAAAGTCCGGCTGTTCACCGCGACAGCGGGCGCCGGCCTTCAGGTGACGGTGGTCGGATCTTGGGCGGTGCGCGATCAGGGCCGCGCAGCAACGGCTGCGCGGCCCTGATCTGTGTGAAGACCGGCGTATGGGCCGATGGGGCCGTCGCCGGGCAGGACGGCGCCACCGAAATGATTGTGTTTCTCCGAGCCGTGAGCAGCCGCTCCTCCTGAAATGTTGCGCTCCGGGCGGGTCAATATCTATGACCGCGAGGTGAGGGTTCAGCGCGCCGCGCAGGGAGTGTTTTTACCGCAACTAACAGGCCGGAATTATTTGCCGTACACGGGCCACTACCTCGTGCTACTGTCGATCCCAGTTGCAGTTGTGGTTCCCAAACTTCAAGCGTCTTCGCGGGTATTTTCGGCCGGCGGAAGCTTTTTTGTATGGCCGGTCAAATTCCGGACGGGGCATCATCGCGGCGACCCGGTATCCGCCCATCGCAGGTTCCGGCGTACTGCCCCTGAGGAGATATGACGTGGCAACAGGCACCGTGAAGTGGTTCAACGCAGCCAAGGGTTTCGGCTTCATCGAGCAGGACGGTGGGGGCGCTGATGTGTTCGCCCACTTCTCGAACATCGCCGCCGAGGGCTTCCGTGAGCTGCTCGAAGGGCAGAAGGTCACCTTCGACATCGCGCCGGGCCAGAAGGGCCCGACGGCCGAGAACATCGTTCCCGCCTGACGCCGACGCACATCTTGTAGCTGGGGCCCGCATCCCTCGGGGTGCGGGCCCCAGCTGCGGGCGTTTCCCGCAGTGATGCCACCTGTGGGACAACACCGCCGACAGCAATTCCCCAGGGATACACGCTCTTCGGAGCTGTACCGGTTGACGTTCGGTATTTCGCATCCACATGACGTCACCATGCCATCGCCTGCACTCCGCACCGGGTGCACTGCAAACCAGATTCTTTTCGAATTCCATTCGGCCCGTTCTTGCGATTCCCCGCGCTGCTATTTCGCTGCGCGGATTCCTTTGATACGTGCCCTATCAAGGAAGGTTCTGAATGAACCCCACACGTACCAACGGCCGCTCCTCCCGCACTCGCCGGGCCGACGGCCCCGCTTTCACCTCCAGTGCCGGTTCGAGGCGGGCCGGCCGCTCCGCCTCACCCGCCCCGGCCTCAAGGGGTCCGAAGCGCTCGGGCGGCCAGGGCCGACGGCCCGCAGCGGTCCAGGGCGAGTTCGCCCTGCCGCAGACGATCACTCCCGCACTGCCCGCGGTCGAAGCGTTCGCCGACCTCGACATGCCCAAGCAACTACTGGCAGCGCTGACCGCACACGGCGTGAGCATCCCGTTCCCGATCCAGGGCGCGACCCTGCCCAACACTCTCGCGGGCCGCGACGCCCTGGGGCGCGGGCGCACCGGCTCCGGCAAGACCCTGGCCTTCGGCCTGGCCCTGCTGGCACGCACCGCCGGACAACGCGCCGAGCCCCGCCAGCCGCTGGCCCTGATCCTCGTGCCGACGCGGGAGCTGGCCCAGCAGGTGACCGACGCACTCACCCCCTACGCCCGCTCGGTGAAGCTGCGCCTGGCCACCGTCGTCGGCGGAATGCCGATCGGCAGGCAGGCCAATATGCTGCGCGCCGGTGCGGAGGTCGTCGTCGCGACGCCGGGCCGGCTCAAGGACCTCATCGACCGTGGCGACTGCCGACTGAACCAGGTCGCGATCACCGTCCTGGACGAGGCCGATCAGATGGCCGACATGGGATTCATGCCCCAGGTCACCGCACTCCTGGACCAAGTCCGCCCCGAGGGCCAGCGGATGCTGTTCTCCGCCACCCTCGACCGCAACGTCGACCGGTTGGTCCGCCACTACCTCACCGACCCGGTCGTCCACTCCGTCGACCCGTCCGCAGGCGCGGTCACCACGATGGAACATCACGTACTGCACGTCCACGGCGCGGACAAGCACCGCACGACGACGCAGATCGCGGCACGCGAGGGCCGGGTCATCATGTTCCTGGACACCAAGCACGCCGTCGACCGGCTCACCCAGGACCTGCTGAACAGCGGGGTGCGGGCCGCCGCCCTGCACGGCGGAAAATCGCAACCCCAGCGCACCCGGACCCTGACCCAGTTCAAGACGGGACACGTCACCGTGCTCGTGGCCACGAACGTCGCCGCTCGCGGCATCCACGTCGACGACCTCGACCTCGTCGTCAACGTCGACCCGCCGAGCGACCACAAGGACTACCTGCACCGCGGCGGCCGCACCGCCCGCGCCGGCGAGTCCGGCAGTGTCGTCACCCTGGTCACCCCCAACCAGCGCCGCGAGATGTCCCGCCTCATGACGGCTGCCGGCATCGTGCCCCAGACCACCCAGGTCCGCTCCGGCGAGGAGGCCCTCAGCCGGATCACCGGCGCCCAGACCCCCTCCGGCATCCCCGTGACGATCACCGCGCCGCTCGCCGAGCGGCGTAAGCGCACCGCATCCTCACGCGGCCGACGCAGCCCCGCCTCGGCCGCCCGGCGCGCGGGCGGGCGGCCGTCGTCCTTTGATGCGGCGGCCTGAAGACTTCGTGATCCGAAAATTGACCCATCTCTGCAGGAGGCACCTTTTGACACTGGTTCAGATGCAGCCCCGCTCGACGAGTGCCACCCCCGTGCCCAGGACGGTGGCCGACGCCATGGATACAGGCGGACCGCAGGCCTGCGAGGACATGACCGTCGAGGTAGCCCTGTCCGTCATGGCCAGCGCCCGCACCGGGCACCTGCTCATCCGCGACGACAGCGGTCAGTGCACCGGACTGGTCACCCAAGCCCAGCTGACGGCAGTCCGCGACAGTTCCGCGTACACGGACCGGGTTCAACTGCGGGACATCCTCGGCGATCGAGGGCCGTTCGCCTCTCCGGTGACCACGATGGCCGAAGCCGAGCAGGCAATGCTCTACTGCCGGCTCGACGCCCTGCCTGTCATCGACGAACACGGCACCGCTCTGGGCGTCCTCTCCCTTGCCCGCTGAGCCACCTCAGCCACAGCAGAACTAGGGTGGCCGTGCGGGAGCAGAAGCGGCCCTTGAAGTTCGGGGCGTCCGCGCGGCCAGGGTGGTCGACACCACCGTCGCAGGCAGGTTCATCATCCCGGTGACCCAAGGGTCACCCCCTGACTCGCCGCTCTTCCTGCTCGGGGCCGTTACCTCAAGCCCCGGCTGTCGGCGCACCTTTCGGCTGGCCGGACGCGACCGTCGTGGGCGGTGACGCCGTCGACGTCGTCGCCCGGCTCAAGGAACCAGGTAGCGGATCGCGTTCAGCATCTGCCGGTGACAGTACCCTTCCGACTGGCCGCCGCAGCCAGCCCGGCACCGGGAGCAGCGGCCGGGCCTGGGCCCACTCAGCGGAACACCGTCGAGCGCCTGATCAACAAGGTGACGGCCTGGCGGGGCATCGCGACTCGATACGACAAGACGCCCGAGAGCTACCGGGCCGATCTCCGTCTCCGTGTCTCGATGATCTGGATCAACGGCCTCCTGCAGGCAACTGGTTGTGATTGAGCGCCCGGTTGGCCGGGGTGGGTACGGCTGAGCGCCTACCGGAAGCCGAGGTGCGGGTCGGTGCCGGCCAGCTCATCGCTGGCGGCCCACAGGCGAGCAGCGATAGCTGGATCGGCCATGTGAGCGGGGACGGGCTCACGCCGTGGTGTGCCACGCAGGCCGAAGGCCCTTGGCCCCCACAGCTGTCCTCCCTGCACTTCCGGGTCGAGGACGGCACGGACGACGGGCCATGCTCCGGCGTCCTTGCCCTGCACCAGGAGCCTGGCGGGCAAGGCGCGCAGCCGCTCGCTGGGGGTGGTCACGCGTACCGGCGGGCGGGACGGGGTGAGGGAGTCCAGTGCGCCGCCGGGGTGGGCCACCACGCTGAGCACCGTGCTGCCGACGGCGCGCAGGCGGCGATCGAGTTCGAAGCCGAAGCACATCTGCGCCAGCTTCGATCGGCCGTAGGTGCGATTCGGCCGGTAGTCCTGGGTCGACTGCAGATCGCCCAGGTCCAGTCGCTCGGACCGCGCCGCGAAGCTTCCCACCGTCACGATGCGGCCTGCCGATGCCGCGGACAGCAGGGGGGCCAGCTGCTGGGTGAGCGCGAAGTGGCCGAGGTGGTTGGTGGCGAACATCAACTCGTGGCCGTCCTCGGTCTCTCGACGCGGCGGGTCGTCGAGCGCGACCCCGGCGTTGTAGACCACCGCGTCGAGATGACCGAGGTCCAGCCTGTCCACGGCGGCCTTCAGGGACGACAGGTCGGCGAGGTCGAGTTGAAGGTGCCGTAAGTGTGCGCCGGAGACGCGTGAGCGGATCGAGGCCATGGCGGCGTCGGCCTTCGTGGCGTCCCGGCTGCCGAGTACGACGACGGCACCGGTGGCGGCGAGCTGCTCCGCGACGAAGTAGCCGATCCCGGCGTTACCCCCCGTGACCAGGAAGGCCCTGCCCTCGGCAGACGGCAGGCGGTGTACGTCCCAGGGCCCGCTCTGGGATGCGGAAGACACGGCGACAGGCTCCTTGCGCTCGGGGGCAGTGTGCTCATGAGGAGCACCAACCCGCTCAAGCTCGCACCCTCCGCTGACATACCGCCGACAGATCACGGTTCACCGCCGACAGGCTTCCGACACTCCGTGGCCGTCATGGCCACGCACAGCACGGCGACGCTCCGCGACACACCCCGTGGATGCGATTCCTCCCGGGCGTGACGACCCCGGATTCCTCGTCAGTACACCCACTGAAAGATCGACACGTGCTCAGGCATGGCCCCCGTCAACACCACGGTCCGGGAGTTGGGTCCCGGACCGTGACGTGTCTCGCATGAGCGGACGGTTCCGAACTGTCAGGCGGCCACCGATATCTTCGGCTCCTGCTCCTTCTGCGCCGTCGCGTCGCCCGCTCCGTCCGCCCCGCCCTCGGGCGCGGACTTCCGCATGCCCTTCAGGATCACGACCAAGGCCGTCGACACGCAGACGCCGGCGGCGATCGCGATGAGGTAGAGGAACGGGTTGCCGATCAGCGGGACCACGAAGATGCCGCCGTGCGGGGCGCGCAGGGTGCAGCCGAAGGCCATCGACAGGGCGCCGGTGACCGCGCCACCTGCCATGGAGGCGGGGATGACGCGCAGCGGGTCCGCCGCAGCGAACGGGATCGCGCCCTCCGTGATGAACGAGGCGCCGAGCACCCAGGCCGCCTTGCCGTTCTCACGCTCGGTCTTGGTGAAGAGCCGGCCGCGCACGGTTGTCGCGAGGGCCATGGCCAGCGGCGGGACCATGCCGGCGGCCATCACCGCGGCCATGACCTTGAGCGAGCCTTCGGTGGGATTCGCGAGGCCGCCGACCGCGAAGGCGTACGCGACCTTGTTCAGCGGGCCGCCCAGGTCGAAGCACATCATCAGGCCGAGGATGACGCCGAGGATGATCGCGTTGGCGCCGGACAGGGAGTTGAGCCAGTCCGTCAGGGCGCGCTGGAGGGAGGCGATGGGCTTGCCGATGACGAGGAACATCAGGAAGCCGACCACCGCGGAGGAGATCAGCGGGATGACGACCACCGGCATGATCCCGCGCAGTACGGGTGGCACGTTCACCTTCTGGATCGCCATCACGACGCCGCCCGCGATGAGACCGGCGGCGAGGCCGCCGAGGAAGCCGGCGTTGATGGTGAGCGCGATCGAGCCGCCGACGAACCCGGGCACGAGGCCTGGCCGGTCGGCCATCCCGTACGCGATGAAGCCCGCGAGGACCGGGACGAGGAACGCGAAGGCGACGGAGCCGACCTGGAAGAGCAGCGCGGCCCAGCTGTCGGTCTGGGTCCACACGAAGTGCTCGGCGACGGACGGCGCCTTGTTGATGGTGTAGCCGCCGATCGCGAAGCCGAGGGCGATGAGGAGTCCGCCGGCCGCGACGAAGGGGACCATGTAACTGACGCCGCTCATCAGCCACTTGCGCAGCTTGGTGCCGTAGCTGTCGCCGGTGTCACCGGCCCGGTCCACGGGGGTGGCGGGCGCGGTGCCCGAGGTCGTCTCGCCGCGGGCGGCCTTCTCGCGTACTTCGCCGATGAGGGCGGCCGGCCGGTTGATGCCGGCCTTCACGCCGACGTCGACGGTGGGCTTGCCGGCGAAGCGGTCCTTCTCCCGTACGGGCACGTCGTGCGCGAAGATCACGCCGTCCGCTGCGGCGATCACGTCGGGGGCGAGACGGGTGAACCCGGCTGAGCCCTGCGTCTCGACCACCACCTCCACGTCCCCCGCGTCCCGGCCGGCCTTCTCCAGGGACTCGGCCGCCATGTAGGTGTGGGCGATACCGGTGGGGCAGGAGGTGACGGCCACGATCTTGAACTTCGCGGCGGGGGCCGCGGGAGCGGTCTCGGGCTCGGGCGTGGACGCCGACTCAGGCGTCGGCTCGGGCGTGGGCTCCGGCTCGGGAGTGGGCGCGGGCGTGGGCTCCGACTCAGGCGTGGACTCCGACTCGGGAGTGGGCGCGGGCTCGGGAGTCGGCTCGGGTTCGTCCCCGCGGATCAGCGCCGCCGTGGCCCCCGCGTCGGTCGCCGTGCGCAGCGCCGCCTTGAAGTCCTCGTCCATCAACTGCCGTGCCAGCGACGACAGGATGGTGAGGTGGGCGTCGTCCGCTCCGGCGGGTGCGGCGATGAGGAAGATCAGGTCGGCCGGGCCGTCCGGCGCTCCGAAGTCGATCCCGTCGGTGCTGCGGCCGAAGGCGAGGGTCGGCTCGGTGACGTGCCCGCTGCGGCAGTGCGGGATGCCGATGCCGCCGTCGAGGCCGGTCGGCATCTGCGCCTCGCGGGCCGCGACGTCGGCCAGGAAGCCGTCGAGGTCGGTCACCCGGCCGCGGGCGACCATGCGTTCGGCGAGGGCGCGGGCCGCCGCCTCTTTGGTGTCGGCGGACAGGTCGAGATCGACCAGGTCCGCGGTGATCATCTCGCTCATCGCGGGCTCCTTCGCACGCGTATCGCCTTGGCGGCGGGGGTGGGGACGGGGGTTTCGCCGCGGGGACGGCGGCTCCGGGAGGGAGCGTGGGGGGTGATCGGGCCGGAAGCGACCCGATGGGGAGTGATCGGGCCGGAGACGACGGGTTGGTGCGTATTCGGGGGCGGGGCGCAGGCCGTCACGGCGCGGGCTCCTTCAGTGCGCGGTCCAGCGGAACGTCCGAGGTGAGGGTCACCGCGTCCGGGTTCAGGTCGGCCGGGGTCGGCATCGCGCTGCCCGGGAGCTGGACCGCCGCGGCGCCGTGGGCGACGGCCGAGGCCAGCGCCCGCGGACCGGTGCCGCCCGCGATGAGGAAACCGGCCAGGGAGGAGTCGCCCGCGCCGACGTTGCTGCGGACGGTGTCGACCGGGGCGGTGGCGAACCAGGCGCCCGAGCCGTCCACGAGCAGCTGCCCGTCCGAGCCGAGGGAGGCGAGTACGGCGCGTGCGCCGAGGTCCCGCAGCTCCTCGGCCGCCTTGAGGGCGTCGCCGACGGTGGCGAGCGGACGGCCGACCGCCTCGGCGAGCTCCTCCGCGTTCGGCTTGACGACGTCGGGCCGTTCGCGCAGGGCGGCGAGGAGGGCCGGGCCCGAGGTGTCGAGGGCGATACGGGCGCCGGCCGCGTGGGCGCGGGCGACCAGTTCGGCGTACCAGGTCGGGGTGAGGCCGCGCGGGAGGCTGCCGCAGCAGGCGATCCAGTCGGCGCCCGCGGAGCGCTCGCCGACGACGGTGAGCAGTGACTCGGCTTCTTCCGGAGTGAGTTCGGGTCCCGGCGCGTTGATCTTCGTCAGGGTTCCGTCCGGCTCGGCGAGCGCGATGTTGGACCGGGTCTGTCCGGCTACGGGTACGGGGTCGACGCTGATCCCCTGGGCGTCGAGGAGTTCGGCGACCAGGGCGCCGGGCGCGCCGCCCAGCGGGAGGACGGCGAGTGTGGGGGCGCCGGCGGCGGCGACGGCCCGCGAGACGTTGACGCCCTTGCCGCCCGGGTCCATGCGCTCGCCGGTGGCGCGCAGAACCTCGCCCCGGTCGAGTGCGGGGACCTCATAGGTGCGGTCCAGAGAGGGGTTGGGGGTGACGGTGAGGATCATGCCGCGTGTGTCTTCCGTGGTGGCTTGCGTGGGGGTGCCGGAGCCGCTGCCGGTGCCCCGGTGTCTGGAGCCGGTTTCGGAGTCGGAGGAGCTCATGCGCGGACCACCTCCGTGCCGCCCTTCTCGATAGCGGCGGCGTCGGCGTCGCTGAGGCCGCTGTCGGTGATCAGCATGTCCGCGTCGCTCAGGTCGCCGAAGCGGGCGAAGTGCTCCTGCCCGTACTTGGCGGAGTCGGCGAGCAGCACGACCCGGCGGGCGGCGGAGACGGCCGCGCGCTTCACGGCGGCCTCGGCGAGGTCGGGGGTGGTCAGGCCGTGTTCGGCGGAGAACCCGTTGGCCGCGAGGAAGAGGACGTCGGCGCGGATCTCCCCGTACGCCCGCAGGGCCCAGGCGTCGACGGCGGCGCGGGTGCGGTGGCGGACGCGGCCTCCGACGAGGTGCAGCTGGATGCCGGGGTGGTCGGCGAGGCGGGCCGCGACGGGCAGGCCGTGAGTCACGACGGTGAGCGTCGAGTCCAGGGGCAGGGCCGCGGCGAGGCGGGCGATGGTGGTGCCGGCGTCGAGGATCACGGTGCCGTCCTCGGGGAGTTCGGCGAGTGCGAGCCGGGCGATGCGGTCCTTCTCGTCGGCCGCAGTGCCCTCGCGCTCGGCGACGTCGGGCTCGAAGTCGAGCCGCCCGGCCGGTATGGCTCCGCCGTGCACACGCCGTACGAGACCAGCTCTGTCCAGGGTCTTCAGGTCACGGCGGATGGTCTCCGCGGTGACCTGGAACTCCTCGGCGAGTGACAGTACGTCCACGCGGCCGCCGTCACGTGCGAGACGGAGGATCTCCTGCTGCCGCTCCGGTGCGTACATGTCCGTCTGCCTCCGACGTCTCGCCCGGATGTGCCCGAGTCTGTGGTTTCAATCTGAGACTACGACTGAATTTCCAGAAAGTAAACAGACTCGGGCATGACACAGACACAAACAGACTTTGATGGCGAGCGCGACCGGCAGTACTCCGCGGCCCGACAGGCGATTCCGCGCGAGGAACTACGGCGAAGGGCCCGGTCTCCTCACGGGGAACCGGACCTCTTCGGGGTACCCGCCGCGCGCATGGCGCCCACCGCGCCGACCGCACCCGCGACGCCTGGCACCTTCGGCGCCTGCGGCCCACTACCGTCCCATCACGCACTTGCCCGTCGGGCCCGTGGTCCAGCCGCCGTCCACGCCGAGCTCGGCGCTGGTGACGTACAAGGAGTCGTCCGAGAGCAGGAACACGGCCGCCTTGGCGATCTCGTCCGCCTCACCGACGCGACCCATCGGTTCGATCTGCCGCCAGGCTGACTCAAGCACCCCGGGGGCGTCCTGACGGACGCGAGCAGGCACCGCGACGACGATGACCGGCAGTTCCTCGCTGCGGAAGCGGGACCGGTCGGCTCCTTCAGTTCTCCGAAAGGATGCGCGCAGCGATCTCCCGGGCGAACCAGTCAGCCTCCTCGCTCTGTTCGTCGAGATCCTCGCTGGCGATCAGCCGTAGCAGCCGGGTCAGGTCATTGGTCTCGTCGAGCGTGAGTGAGCATCGCCAGACGGCGCGCCGTGCTGTCCTGCGTGGGGATCATGCTGGTGGCCTCCGAAGTCATGCCTTGGGTAGCGACCACCTGCAACAGGTGCATCCGGGAGAGCTGCCCGGGCACCCGTACGGCCGTACCCGTCTCCCTGTACATGCTGAGCCGTACCTATCGGGACGACGAACGAGGGCTTGGCGTCAGTTCCGCCATGGGCGAGCTGGGACGAGTGGTCACCGACCGAAGGATGACCGTCCCAGCGCGTTCCGTGCGCCGGCTGCCGCGAGCACCGGAGCCGGCCAGCTCCGCAACGGACCCGTCCGCCACCTGCGTCGATGCGATCCATACCCAACCCGTCGAGGGCATCGAGGCATCGATCAGGAGTGGCTGGTAGCGCTCCGTACAGGCCAGGAGCTTGCCCCTGAGGGTTGCGCAACGGCCTGCTCGACCGAGTCATGGAACGAGTAGACGTGACGCAGACCGCCGAGAACGAAGACTTGCAGGAGCCACTTGTCGGAGCAGGCAATCCGCAGCGACCCCTGACGGGCCTTGATGTGTTTGGTGATCGCGACGATCATGCCGAGCCCCATGGAGTCCAGGAAGCGGGTACTGCACAGATCGAGAACGAAGTGACGGTGGCCCTCGGCGAGGCTGCGGATCACTGCGGCTTGCACGAGAGGAGCGAAGGCGATGTCGATCTCGTCGTTGGCCTCGACGACCGTCCAGCCGTTCGCCACGCGACAATCGACTGACTCATGCGGCCCTGCGACGCCCTGGTCACACACGTCCCTGCTCCTCTGCACCCTTGTCCGATTTGTCCGTCTTATCCATAAGACCGGTCATGGCCACACAGCCACAAGGTCCCGGTTTTCAGATGGTGAGCGAGAGTCCGCGGGTCACCCGCTCCGCTGTGGCGACCAGCGTCGCCACGGCATCTTCGAGACGGTCGGCGCGGCTGGCGCGCAGGGAGATGCCCAGCGCGCCGAGGGTGTCGCCTTGGCGGATGGGCACGGCGACGCACGAGGTACCCAGGGAGTACTCCTCGATGTCGGTGACGGCAGGCCCCTGGGGCGCGGCATCGAGACGCCGCAGCAGTTCGGCACGGTGAGTGATGGTGCGAGGGGTGAGGTCATTCAGCGTGTGGCGGGAGAGGTAGTCGGCGCGGGCATCGCCGCCCAGCTCACGCAGAACGCACTTGCCGAGCGCCGTGGCGTGCCCTGCGTCTTCGAAGCCGACCCACAGATCGACACGGGGCGCCTTCGGCCCGTCCACGATCTCCGCGACCCGGATCTCGCCGTCCTCGTAGAGGGTCAGATAGGCCGCAGCCGACAGGCCGTCCCGCAGCTCCGTGAGCGTCGGACGGACCCTGCTGAGCGCCGCCTGCTCGCGGCTCCCCCCATGCAGCGCGCCCAGCCTCTCCCCCAGGACGAACGTGCCGTCGTCGAGTTTGCGCAGGTAGCCGTCATGCACCATCGTGCGCAGCAAGTGGTAGGTGGTGGCTAGAGCCAGCCCGGTCTCGCGCGCCAGCTGCTTGGCCGGTACGCCGCCTTCGTGCGCGCCCACCGCTTCCATCAAACGGAAGGCTCGCTGCACCGACGTAATGAGCGTGGGCCCCTCCGTAGCACCCATGCCTCCACATTGCTCCATATAGACAAGTCGGGGCAAGTCCGGCAGGCAGGATGTGACCCGCCTCGGAGGCCTGGACAGCACAGGGCGTCACGAACGTCAGCGGACACAGCCCACCGTTCACGATCAGGAATTTCGCGTGGGGTAGGTCGTACATGCGATGCCGGCGCCCCCTTCGAGGGCAACCGACGACGAACGCCGGGTAGTACGGAGTACGCGCCGGGCCCGCCTCCACCACCGCGCTGCCACACGTCACTCCCTGGCACCGCCCTGTGACCATGCGCATGCGATCACCCCAGGACCGAAGGGGAAGCGCAAAATTGATGTATGTGCGGATGTCGAATCCGACCCAGCTCTCCCCCCGACGCCCGGTTCATGAGCGATGGCGCCAGCAGCCGGCGGAAGAGGCCGTCTTCGGTCCTGAGCGTCCGTAGCGTCGTCGGCCAGATGTTCGTACTGCAAATAGCGGTCGTGGTACTCCTCGCCGTCGGGGCCGTCCTGATGCTCGCGCTGACGACCCAGAGCCTGAGCACCCGTGCGGCCGACAATCAATCACTCGCTGTCGCACAGGGCTTTGCCAGCTCCCCAGGGCTCGCGAGGATCGTGAAGTCACCCCACCCCACGGCAGCACTGCAGCCGCGGATCGACGAGGCACGGAAGGGCTCCGGCGTCGACTTCCTGGGCGTTTTGAACCGGGACGGAATCTACTACGCCCTTTCCTCCCGCGCGGGTCGCCCCGGCACCCACACCGCCACGGACATGACTCCTTTGCTGGCCGGCCGAACCATACGGGAGAAGGGAGTTGGCTCACTTGGCCCTCAGATCCGGGCCTATGTCCCCATCAAGGAACCGAATGGGGCGGTAGTCGGCGCAGTCGGAGCCGGGATCACGGTTGAACACGTCAGCGCCGTGGTCACAGCGCAGTTGCCGGCCATCCTGGGAACTGCGGCCGGCGCGGTGGTCATCACCACGGGCGGAGCGGCGGTGCTCAGTCGACGGTTGCTGCGCCAGACCCGCGGCCTCGGCCCGGCCGAGATCACGCGCATGTACGAGCACAACGACGCGGTACTGCACTCGGTGCGCGAGGGTGTGCTGATCATCGGTGGCGACGGGCAGCTGCTGCTGGCCAACGACGAGGCACGGCGACTGCTCGACCTGCCCACGGACGCGGAGCGCCGCCATGTCACGACTCTCGGCCTGGAGCCACCCCTGGCCGAATTGTTGATCTCCGGGCGAAGGGCGACCGATGAGGTGCATCTGGCGGGCGACCGCCTGCTGGCGGTGAACGTGCGGCCGACCGCCCCCTACGGAGGCGGCGCCGGGAGCGCGGTAACACTGCGGGACACCACCGAGCTGCGGGCGCTCGCAGGCCGCGCGGAGGCGGCCCGGGAGCGTTTGCAACTCCTCTACGACGCGGGGGTGCGGATCGGCACCACACTCGATGTGGCGCGCACCGCGCAGGAGCTCGCCGAGGTCGCGGTCCCGCGCTTCGCCGACGTCGTCACCGTCGACCTGCTGGAGCCTGTTCTGCGGGGCGATGAGCCCTCCGAGGGGAGCACCGCAATGCGGCGCGCAGCCGTCAGCGGCGTCCGGCAGAACTCGCCCTTCCCCCCGGTGGGTGAACTCGTCACCCTCGCGCCCGGCACTCCGACAGCATCGGACGTGGCGAGCGGACAGGCGGTCCTCGAGGCCGACTTGCGCACGGCCGAGCATTGGCAGGCCCAGCATCCCGAGCGGGCCCAGCAGATCCTGGACTACGGCGTCCACTCGCTGATCACCGTGCCGCTGCGGGCCCGCGGCGTGGTGCTCGGGCTGGCCGACTTCTGGCGCGCCGAGACCCCCGAGGCCTTCGGGGAGGAGGATCGCTCCTTCGCCGAGGAACTGGCCGCCCGGGCGGCGGTGGCCATCGACAACGCCCGTCGCTACACCCACGAGCGCACCATGGCCGTCGCCCTGCAGCGCAGCCTGCTGCCGCAGGGACTGCCAAAGGTCAGCGCCCTGGAGCTCTCCCACCGCTATCTGCCCTCGCAAGAAGGGGTGGGCGGGGATTGGTTCGACGTCATCCCGCTGCCCGGCGCCCGGGTGGCCCTGGTCGTCGGCGACGTCGTCGGTCACGGGGTGCACGCGGTGGCCACCATGGGCCGCCTGCGCACCGCCGTGCACAACTTCTCCGCCCTGGACATCGCCCCTGACGAACTGCTGGCCCACCTGGACGAGCTGGTCGCCCGCATCGACGCCGACGAGGCCGCCGAGGAGGACGGGCAGCAGATCACCGGCGCCACCTGCCTGTACGCCATCTACGACCCGGTCTCGGGTGCGTGCACCATCGCGCGCGCCGGCCACCTCGGTCCCGCCCTGGTCCAGCCCGACGGCACTGTCGCCTTCCCCGACACCCCCGTCTCGCCACCCCTCGGCCTCGGTGGCACTCTCCCGTTCGAAACCGCCGCACTGCGGCTGCCCGAGGGCAGCCGGCTGGCCCTGTTCACCGACGGGCTCCTCGAGGACCGCAACCGCGATCTCGACACCAGCCTGGACCTCCTGCGGCAGGCCCTGTCCCACCCCGACCACACCCCGGAACAGACCTGCCAGGCAGTCATCGACGCCCTGCTGCCCGAACGCCCCCTCGACGACGTCGTCCTGCTCATCGCCCGCACGCGGCTGCTGAACTCCGACCAAGTCGCTGACTGGGACATCCCCTCCGACCCAGAGGCCGTCTCCCGCGTCCGCGCCGGCGTCACCCGTCAGCTGGAGACCTGGGGCCTGGACCATCTGGCCTTCACCGCCGAACTGATCGTCAGCGAGCTGGTCACCAACGCCATCCGGTACGGCGCCCAGCCCATAAGGCTGCGCCTGCTGTACGACAGCAGCAATCTGATCTGCGAGGTCGCCGACGACTCCAACACCTCGCCGCACCTGCGCCGGGCGAAGGCCACCGACGAGGGCGGCCGGGGACTGTTCCTGATCGCCCAGCTCGCTCGACGCTGGGGCACCCGGTACACCGCTCACGGCAAAATCATCTGGGCGGAGCAGGCCTTGCACGACGAAGCCGCAGAACCCGACACCGACCTGGCCGACGTCCTCCTTGGCCAGTGGGACGAATGAGCAGGGCCGGTCACACAGATGGCAGCGGTCGCCTCGACAAGCACCCATCGCAGGAGCAGCCTCGCCCAAATCCTGCTTCGTGGCGGTCTGGCTCCGCACGTCGAAGAGGCGGCCCCGCCCCCAGTGGAATCCGAAGAAAGACACCGCCCACCCGTCACCCGACAGCGGAAGCCCACTCACCCCGGCTCGCGATCGACGGTTCCCGTTTGCCCGCTGTCGTTGAAGTGCGATCCCAACGAACCGCGTGTACGGCCTGGCCGCGACGGACAACCTGCTGTCCGCAGCGGGACTGGACGCCGGAGTTACCGCACCCGCCAACCACGGCCTGCAGATCCACAAGGGCAGCGCCAACTCGCTCGATGCCCTGCGCAAGGAATGGATCCACGCCGTCGACGCGGAAGTGACAGCCATCCGCGACCAGTTCACCCTGGCAATCGACGTCCAGCCGACCGAGGTCACCGATCAGCTGACCGACCATCTTGCCCAGGACGGGGAGCAGCTCGGGGAGTCAGAGCGCTCCCATCCGCGAGCGCATCGCCCAACCGGAGAACCAGACGCGCCAAGAGACCATCGCCCAGCTTGAGGGAGTCGAAGCCGTCGGTGTCGAAGTTGTGGATCACGTCGCGGACCGGTCGGGGCTGGTGAATGTCACCCCGGCGATCTTTGCCACGAACATGCCCTGCGCGGACAGCAGCACCATCTGTGCCCGCCGCCAGGTCACCACCGAACCGGTGCCTCTACGAATGATCCGCAGCAGGCGCTGCCCCTCGTTGCCATCGATCTCGCGAACGCGTACCCGCTCTGCCGTCCGCACATGATCAAGTTCAATGCGCGGATGGCAGAACGGGTATCCGGGGCGGCGCGTAGTGGCGCAAGTAGTCACACGCCTGAGGCTCGAGTCCGGACAGGTCATTGCCGTTGAGGGCGTGCCAGAGGCGGTTCTCGATCCAGAACCGATGGGCAAACTCCTCGAACGAAGGTGCACACCAGAGGATTGCGGCTCTTTGCTCCTCCGGGTCGTCGAGATCGATCTCCGTCGCTTCCCCGTCGCGCCGTGCCTCGTACTCGCATTCGTAGTCGAGATAGGAGTGCACCACGAACACCTCACCCGAAGGACGGAGGTAGAGGTACCAGATGACGCAATCCTGTTGATCCCGCAGGAATCGCACGAGGAAGGCACCAGGCTCGACCGGACTGGGCAAGGGCTCTGAGATATCGGTCCAGCAGCAGGTCACCGAGACCTCATCCAGTGAGTAGTGCAGCTTCGAGTCCGCCTGGAAGGTGACGAAGTCCCGAGGCAGCGTCAAGCCCTTGGCCGCAAGGTTCTCTACCAAGCGATCGAGTGCCGTGATCTGTTCGGGAACAGGTTCGCCGGTACCACCGAGCCATTGAAAAGCGCCCGTGAACTCGGTGGAGTCGAGAGGTGGCAGGCTCTCGCAGGGGTAGTACTCATAGGTGTAGCGGCAGGGTCGGTATTCGCCGAGGTCGGTGGCACACCACGCAGAGTCGAAGCCGGTCGAGGACAATTCAGACCCTGATCGTTCGCCAGGCATCGGCCCCCCATTGATCGCCATGAGCGGAGTTGCTGGCGCCAGCATCGCACTGCCCACTGACACTCCCTGCGACGGGTGGACCAGCTCGCTCTCCCCGGTGAGGGCGAACGATGCCTGATGTGGCACTAGTAGTTGCCGGACATGCCCTTCTTCAACGCGGCGAGCTCAGGCCCGGTCTCCATCGCAGGAGCCTTCCACTGGAAGGACTGGCCAGCGCCGTCGACATAGACGAGCGTCCCGCCCTGCTGCTCCTTGCTGATGTCGAACGCAATCGTGCGCCACGCCCACGAACCAGCCTGTACCTTGCCGCCACCGGTGAAGCCCTGCGGAGTGATGTTGGACGCTTCGTTCTCGCCCTCGTCCAGGGCCTGGCCGTCGGGAGCGATCCACTGCCAGCCGCCGCCACCAGCAGGCGCGGACTCCGCTGCTGCCGAATTGCCGACGGTTTTGTCCTTGACCGTGATGATGGCGAACAGTCCATTCACCGACGTGCTTCCCATCGCCTTCGACTGGTAGGTGATCGTCGTCGGCGTCACCTCGAGCGTGCCACCGCCCGTATCGAAGTCCTGATCGCCGGTGGTTTCGGCCGGCTTCCCCCAAGCCAGCTTGCCCGTGCCGGCCTTACCGTCCCCGCCGGTGCCGATGCCTTGCTCTGCGCCGGCAGTGTCACCTCCGGCGGGCTGCTCGTCAGAGCAGTGCGCCATCCAGTCGGCTTGGCTCAGGTTCTCGTCGGCGCAGTCGACCTTCTTCGTCGACGTCTTGTCAGCAGCCGGCTTGTCATCGGCCTGGTCGTCGCTGCCGCCACACGCGGTCAGAGCAGCCAGAAGCACCGCGGCGATGGCCGTAGCAGCACGAACGCGCATGAATTCCCCCACAGTTGAGCTATCCGGAACACAGTAGGGCACATGTGGGAGAAATGTGAATTCCGCGGTGCTCGCAGTACGGCGTCACGGCCGTCACCGGGGCGTGACGCGGGCGAAGTGCTGTCACCGGAGCCCCGTGGTCAGCGGTGATCTGTAGCCTCGGGCGAAGTGAGGCGACCGGCCTCCATCCGCACATGGAGCCAATATGACGCACCCTGACCCACAACAACCGTCCGACGCCGACCAGGACCCTGTCCTCATCGTCGAGCCGGTGCACGACTACTACCTCCACGTTCTCCTGAGGATGCTGGAGGCTGATGGCGACAACAGCATCAGCATGGCCTTCAACGTGAACGGCGGCCTCGTCTACGGGCAAATGATCAGCCGTGACTCCTGGGAGAAGCGCTGGATCGAGGAGGTCGGCGCCGCGAGCACCTTCGCAGGGCAGGTACTCAAGGAGGTCTCGCGGCTCAGAGGCGAGAGCGAGGACAGCGACAAGAAGAGCTTGCCGCGGTTCGTCCACTTGAAGGATGCCGTGTTCGTGAGCGGTAGCACTCGACAGTCTTTGGGGCTCTGGCGCGGACCGCTGGCCCAGATAGCCGGCTGGTCGAACACTACGCCCGCCGCGTGACCCCCTCCCCTTGAAGCCATCTGCGGCGCTGTCCGGCGCCGGGCCGCCGACCACTTGGCGACGCCCCCGCTTCCTGGCCAACCGGCAGGGAAGCGGGGGCGATTCGTCGAGAGAGCATCAGTGCGCAGCGCAGACGCAGAACGAACCTCTGCACATGGAGCAGCGTGGACGTCCGATGCAGCGGCACGACTGTCCGCAGTCGATGGGTTCGGTGTGATGCGCGACGGCCGCGGCGTCGCTCTCGTCGTACTCCCCGCGGCAGACGGCGCACGTCGTCATGGCGCGAATGTGCCGGAGAAGGGCGGCCGTGGTCGGTAGCGAACGTGTCCAGGTCACTCCGGGTGTGGCGGCGGTTTGACAGCGGCGGCGCTGGTCAAAGCGCGCCGTGAGGACGGTCCAATCGCGAGTGATCACTCGCGCGGTCGGACGTGGACGTCAAAGGTTTCCCACACTGCGGCCGTACTGCCCGCTCTGTGCCCCCGATTCCCCGTGAGTCCCCGCCCGTTCTGGCACGAGAGTGGCACAACCCGCGGGCCGCGACATATCTGCGCCTTTCTCTAGATCATGGACGACTCAGAGGCCTGTCGCGCAGCACTCAGAACGCGTGCGGCGGCCATGCTGAGCAGCGATGCTTCACCGTACGAACCGGCGTCGGAGATCCTGGGCCTCGCTACTGACCTTGATTGCGTGATGTCGATCTGAGCGGTCAGTGTCTCCCCTCCCCCGGCGCCGAACTACCGTGGCCGCGAACCGAGATCGACAGGATGATTTGCGTCCACAAGACTGGACGGATGATGAGAGGTTCTTTCGCATCCGGGGATGTTCAGGCCGTTCTTTTCGACTCGGGCGGCGTGCTGATGCGTCCGATCGGCGGCCGGTGGAACCCACGAGCGGACTTCGAGGAGACCGTCCTGGCTCACGACCCGTCGATCAGGCCTGACCGGTTCGCGGCCGCCATCGCTGCGGGAGATCAGTTCTTCGCGACCTTGTCCTCGACCCCTGACTACGACGATTACCACCGTGTAGTGCTGCGCAGCCTCGGGGTGGAACCCACCCCACAACTCTTGGCTGACCTGTGCCGCGAGGTCCCTCCCGCCAGCGTGCTGGAGACGTACGCGGAGGTCATCGAAACCCTGGAGGAACTGGACCGGCGTGGCGTGCGGATGGCCGTGGTCTCGGACGCCTGGCCCGACCTGCCCGACCTCCACGCCGGACTGAGCATCCACCACTTCTTCGAGGCATACACGATCTCCGCCGAAGTCGGCTGCAACAAGCCGGATCCGCGCATGTACCACCACGCCAGCACCGCGCTCGGCCTCGCACCCGCGCAATGCCTGTTCATCGACGATGATCCCAGCCTGGTCGCCGCAGCCATTGAACTCGGTTATGAGGGGCGCACGATCTGCCGGGACTCCTCGCCCCCGGCCCTTCCTGGCGTCCCCTCCATCGCTTCTCTGACGGAGCTGCTGAAACTCTTCTGACGAGGCACCGCTCACACGTCCAGGATCAGGTCAGTGTCGGCGAGCCAGCCGAGGATGGCCTCCGGTCGGTACTGCAGCATCTTGAGCTTGCGCTTCACAGCGCGAATGACCTGGGTGAGGTCGGCCGCGGCGAGTTTGCCGATGTCTAGCGCGAGATCGGCAAACTCGCCGCCGGCCTTGCCCAACCAAGCAGCCGTTCCGGGCCCGCGAACTCCACGGGCTCCTCGGCCTGCCCACCGACGAGGCCACCGTGCACGTCACCCGCTCCCGCCTCAGCGGGCTGGCCCGTCAAGGCGTCCTCGCCCAACCCGGATCACCAGCAACGGATGTAACGCCCTCTTAGATGTTGTCTCACGTGGCAAATTTCGCAAGCTTCTTGTAGCGAGTCAGGGCGGCGGCCATGGCCAGGCCCCGTCTCTGCCAGTCGTTGCGGACCACGTACGGATCTTGAGAGCACGAGCAGCCCATGGCAGGCTCATGCCGCATGATCGATGATTTCGCGAAAGGCAACCTGCACGGGAGACTGCGGCGGGACCGCAAGGCGCTGCTGTGGAAACTCGACGGCTTGTCCGAGTACGACGCCCGCCGACCTTTGACAGCGACCGGGACCAACCTCCTCGGCCTGGTCAAACACGTGGCCACCGTCGAGGCCAGGTACTTCGGCGAGGTCTTCGACCGCCCTTCCCCGGAACCGCTGCCCCGGTGGCAGGACTCCGACGGCAGCGACCTGTGGGCGACCGAGGACGAGACCCGCGACCAGATCATCGGGTTCTGCCGGCGCACGTGGGAACACTCGGACGCGACGATCAACGCGCTTCCCCTCGATGCCCCCGGCCACGTGCCGTGGTGGCCGGAGCCTTATCCCAACACGAACCTGTTCGCCATCATGGTCCACATCCTCAGCGAGTCCACCCGGCATACCGGGCACGCCGACATCCTGCGCGAAGGCCTCGACGGCCGGACCGGGTTGCGCGCCGAACACGAGAAGCCGATCGACGAGGAAGCCCGTGCAGCCCACTGCGCGAAGATCGAGCAGGCCGCCAGGTCGGCCGCACCGATCAAGACGTAGAGGCTGTCACGCGTGACGTGATGTTCCTGCGGCACGGTGCCAGTCGTGGGTGCTGATCTATCGAAGCATCTGGTTCGTGATGAACTCTGGGAGCCGACCGCCCCGTTGCTGCCGTCGTTCGCTGCTCGTCCGCAAGGTGGTGGGATCGCTCCGTGTGACGAGCGGGCCGTGCTCACGGCAGTGGTGTACGCGCTGACCAGCGGCTGTGCTGGCGGCATCTGCCGCCGACGTTCGTCACGTCGCCCGCCACCGCGCATCGCCGCTTCACGGTAGGGACCGAGGCCGGCCTGTGGCGTCTGCTGCACCGGGCGGTGCTGGACGAACTCGCACACCGATGAGTTTCCCGCGGCGCGCCGGTCTGCACGCGTGAGACCGATTCACGGAAGGCTGGCGCCATGCGGAAACTGATCTACGGCATGAACCTGAGCCTGGACGGCTACATCGCCGCGCCCGGCGACGACATCGGCTGGAGCGTGCCGAGCGACGAGCTGTTCCAGTTTTGGTCCGACCAGTTGCAGGCGACCGACCTGTCGCTGTACGGGGGCAAGTTGTGGCAGACGATGAGCTCCTACTGGCCGGACGCCGATCAGCAGGCCAACGCCGCCCCGGCGGAGATCGAGTTCGCGCGCCGCTGGCGGGATATGTCGAAGGTGGTGTTCTCCTCGACGATCGACAAGGTCGACTGGAACACCCGCCTGGTCACCGGTGACGCGGTCGCCGAGATCACCCGGCTCAAGGCCGAGGACGGCGGCCCGATGGACATCGGCGGCGCGACGCTCGCCGGGGCTGCCATGCGGGCCGGGCTGATTGACGAGTACGTGCTGGCCACCGCGCCGGTCCTGGTGGGCGGCGGCACGCCGTTCTTCAGCGCGCTGGACAGCTGGGTGAACCTGAACCTGGTGGAGACGCGGACGTTTCCCTGCGGCGTGATCCTGACCAGGTACGAGACGAGGCGCTGAGCGCCCGTCACGCGACTCGACCCCTGCCGGGCACGCGAACGTGAAGGACACCACCGGGTCGGGCAGCCGTCGATGCTGCTTGACATCCACCACCTCCGGGCGGTTCTCGGTGAGCAGTGAGTAGTCCGGGATGTGCTTGCGGACCTGGCCTTTGACCTCGACCTTCAATGGAAGCGGCTGGGCCACGACGCCATGCACCAAGGGATCGAAATCGGCGAACAACAGCCGCCCGAGCTCCAGACGCGACTCGACTTCGAGGCCGAACTCAAGCAGTTCAACGGCGAGCAGGACCATGTCCATCTGCTCGTGCACTATCCGCCCAAGGTCCAGCTCTCCAAACTGGTCAACTCCCTCAAGGGCGTCAGCTCCCGCAGGCTTCGCCAGGAATACGACAGCCACGTCCGCCGCTACCTGTGGGGTGGACACTTCTGGTCCGGCTCTTACTTCGCCGGATCCTGCGGCGGCGCACCGCTGACCGTCGTCAAGCAGTACATCGAAAACCAGCAGCGCCCCACCGGCTGAGGACAACACTGCGGACCCGTGCGAACGTGCGGGTCAGAGCAGCCCTGAGATGGCCTTCACCCCCGCCGTAAACGGCGGAGCACTGGCCAAGATCAAAGGTAGATCAAGGGATCCTGCGTAGTCGCCGTCCATTAGGTGCCGGGGTAGTGCTTCTGCCCCTCGCACCAGCGGAGCGTCCGCCGCGGGGCAGCCGAGAAAAGAAGATCAACCGATACCGTCAACCAAGCCTGTTTTTCCGCGACTTCACCGCAACGACGTCGAGCGCTGACTATGACCGTGCCGCCACCCATGGCGTACCCCCAGCTCAGGCGTCGTACGAGAACCACGCTGCTGAGAAGCTGCCCCTGAGCGGCCCAGCTCACGAACTACCCACTCCAACGACTCAATGACTTGACCAGGCGATCTCACGTGCATGGCCACTGGGCCAATACTTGGTCACCGGCCATGCGATGCGGCCACGAAATTTGAGCGCCTACAGCCACGTGAGACACGCTCCTATGTCATCAGCCATCAATTGAGATGACGTCTTAGACGGTGTCCTATGTGGTGAGTCGGGGTATTGGTTCTCAACATGGGTCAGGGGACGTGGAGTTGGATTGTTCCGGACGGGTTGTGGGAGATTGCGAAGCCGTTGATCCCGCCGTCCAGAGTGCGGCCGCAGGGTGGCGGGACGCAGGACACGCCTGATGAGACGCTGTTCGCGGCGATCATCTATGTGCTGGTCAGTGGGTGTGCCTGGCGGGCGTTGCCGCCGTGCTTCGGGATATCCAAGTCGACGGCCCACCGCAGATTCCTGATCTGGTCACGAGCCGGTGTGTGGGGCCGGCTGCACGAGGAGATCCTGCACCGACTGGATGACGCTGGCTTGCTCGACCTCTCCCGCGCAGTCCTCGACTCCGCACATGTCAGGGCCAAAAAAGGGGCGAACTCACAGGCCCGAGCCCCGTGGATCGAGGCAAGCCGGGCTCCAAGATGCACGTCCTGTCGGACGCAAACGGACTGCCCCTCCTCGTCGGCCTCTCAGCCGCGAACACCCACGACAGCCTCGCGCTGAGGCCCATGATCATGGGTCACCAAACGAGACACGACCCTCACCGCGGCCGGTACTTCAAACCCCAGCGTCTCCACGCCGACAAAGCCTACGATGTGCCCCACCTGCGTAAATGGTTATGGGGCAAGCACATCGGCGTGCGTATCGCCCGCAAGGGGATCGAGTCCAGCGAACGACTCGGCCGCCGCAGATGGGTCATCGAGCGAACCATGTCGTGGCTGTCGGGCTACCGACGACTCAGCCCACGCTACGAACGCCACCCACGCAACTACCTGGCCTTCCTCGGCCTCGCCGCAGCCCTGTGCTGCTACAAGCGATACGCCCGACTCACCACATAGGACACCGTCTTACTGAGGTTGAACTCGTGGTGTCGTAGGGGCTGACGACTGGTCGTCCGCTGCGGTATCACCAGGTGCATGCGGTATCCACAAGGGGGCGGGCTCACCGCCGAACGGCAGCAGTTTCGCGAGGAGTTACGAATTCAGGCCGCGGAGCGGTTCGCGCGGGGTGAGGCGAGTTCGGTGATCGCCAAGGACCTGCGGGTCAGCGTCCGGTCGGTGCAGCGGTGGCGCCAGACATGGGACCAGGGTGGTCCGCGGGCTCTGCGGTCGCAGGGTCCGGCATCGCTACCGAGGCTGAGCCAGAAGCAGTTCACGCAGTTGGAAGAGGAGCTGGCCAAAGGGCCGGCCGCGCACGGCTGGGAGGACCAGCGCTGGACGCTGGGGCGAGTCAAGACGGTGATCGGCCGGCGTTTCCACCTGAGTTACACGATCCAGGGCGTGCGGAAATTGCTGGTGCGTAATGGCTGGTCCTGCCAGGTGCCGGCCCGACGTGCGATGGAACGGGACGACGACGCGGTGGCCGGGTGGGTCAAGGAGGTGTGGCCCTGCGCGGAAGACTCGCGGCGGCCCGTGGAGCCTGGCTTGTCTTTGAGGACGAAGCCGGATTCTCCATGACGCCGCCGCAGGCCAGGACCTGGTCGCCACGAGGCCGAACCCCGGTCGTGCGCGTTCGAGGCCGCTCCCGTCGGCGGATATCCATCGCGGCGCTGACCTGCTACAAGCCCGGCCACCGGTCCCGGCTGATCTATCGGCCGCGTCGAGACGATGGCCGACGGGACGGCCGCAAGAGTTTCTCCTGGCGCGACTATCGGGACCTGCTGACCGTCGCCCACCAGCAGCTCGGCGGCCAGATCGTGCTCGTCTGGGACAACCTCAACGTCCACAAGGCCGCCGACTTACGACAGTGGGCGGAAGGCCGGGACTGGCTGACCATCTACTACCTGCCGCCCTACGCACCCGACCTCAACCCCGTCGAAGGCATCTGGTCCCTGCTGCGGCGCGGCTGGCTCTCCAACGTCGCCTTCAGCACCCCAGAACACCTCATCCAGCGCATCCGATGCGGCCTGCGGCACATCCAGTACCGCAGCAACCTCATAGACGGCTGCCTTGCCGAGACCGGCCTGACCATCCGACCCGTATAGCCCGCTACGACACCACGAGTTCAACCTCAGTAACCGGCTGAGATCGGCATGGTCGACGGCCGCCACTCTCGCCTGATCAACCCGAACACCCACGAGTCGGATACCTCGCCGTCCACGACGCAGTCTTCCCGCAACGTCCCTTCCCGCACGAATCCGATCTTTTCCAGCACTCGGGCAGATGCCGCGTTGCGTGTATCGGTCTCGGCCTGAACTCGATTCAGGTCCAGTGTGTCGAATGCCCACTGCAGCAAGGCATGCGCGGCTTCCGTCGCGTAGCCGTGGCCCCACATCTCATCGTCGAGGACGTAGCCCAACGACGCGCTGCGGTAGTCCGGGTTCCATCCGGTCAGCCCGCACCAGCCGACGAAGGCCCCGTCACGCGCACGGTCGATGGCTACCCGCGCCCCGGTGCCTTCTTCCGCCATCTTTGCGCACATCGCGATGAAGCGCTCAGCGCGAGCTCGTTCGTGCCAGGGTGCGGAGTCCCAGTACCGCATCACATGGGTGCTGCTGTGCAGCGCGAAGAGGAGGTCCGCATCGGCGTCGGCGAAGGGGCGCAGTCGCAGGCGAGTCGTGTGCAGCACGGGAGTTGCCAAAGTCATGCGGACCATCTTGCGTCCTCATGGGGTGGGCAGAACACTGGATATCCGATCCTGGTCCGGTCCTCACGATCAAGGCACCGCCTACCAGCGTCGTGCACGCCTTCAACCAGCACCCCGACCACGCATTCAGGGTCCGCAAAGGGCACGGGTGCTCGGCCTGCCCCGGCGGCCCGAGCATGACCCGGACAAGGCAACTACCAGAAGCGGTCTCAACGCCCGGTGAGACGGGCGGGATTAGGCGTGGGTCACCGATCTGTTTCATCCTGCGGCATTACTCGCCGCGTCTCACTCCATCTGCTCCAAGCACGCGACATCCCCGATGCGGCTCTGTGCCGCCGGCACGATCCTGCCGATCACGGTGGCGAGCGTCGCTCCGAGGACGCTGACGCCGGCCAGGGTCAGCCAGGTCGTGGCTGGCCCAGTGGACAGCAACCTGGAGAACGCGATCGGGGCGACTGTTCCTGCGAACGTCACGGCGAGTTGATTGAGGGCCAGGTACCGGCCGCGGAGAGCTTCTGGGGCGCTCTCCGCGGCGACCGTCGACGTGATGGGGCCGCCGAGGACTTCCCCGAGGGTGTAGCTGGCCGCGCCGAGCAGGATGACGGCGACCGCGAGGGCGAGCGCAGCCACGCGGTCGGCGGTGAGGAACAGGAGGTAGCCGGCAGCGAAGCAGGCGTGTCCTGCGACGAGGACGCGACTGCGGACTCGTCCGCTGAGCCAACCGATGACGATGCCCTGGCCGAAGCCGACCATCAGGGTGTTGAGCGTGAAGACCGCCCCGGCCGTCCAGCCCGGCAGTCCCAGCACCTTCACGGCGTAGACGGGTATCGCGATGTTGAGGGCGAACAACGAGAGGGCGAAGCACAGTTGATGTCCGATGACTGGGAGGTAATGCCGGTCTTGGAGCACGCGTCGCCAGCCTCCGGCAGCGTCGTGGCCCGCTTCGGGACGGGCGTTCGGTACGGTCCGCATCAGGGCGAAGGCGGTGACATAGGAGATGGCGTTGACGGCCACGATCTCTTATCCGAGGTTGCGTACGGACCCGAGGAGGCCGAACCAGCGCTCGCGTTGGCCAGGCGCGGCCAGCGCCGTGATGGTCACGCCGTAGGAGCCGAAGAACACTGCCCTTCCGGCGCTGTTCAACCACGCGCAGATGGCGATCTGCCAGGTTTGGCCCACGACGAGATATCCGGCGAAGCCGAGTGCCTGGGCCAGGTTTGCTGCTTGCAGCACCGGCTTGGCGCCGTACCGGTCGACCAGCCCTCCGACCAGAGGACCTGCTGGGAGCGCCAGTAGCCCGGCCGTCGTCAGCGCCGCACCCACCTGCACCAGCGTCAGCGGGGTCGTGGCCAGGAAGTACAGCATCGATACGGGGATGAAGACGCCGGTGCCGATCGAGTCGATGACGATCGCCGCGACGAATCGGCTGTGTCGAGCCATGGAGGGACGGATCGTGGAATCGGTTTTGGCCACGGCCCAGACGGTATAGATTCTATACCGGTATCTACAACGCTACCGGGAGTCGTGCATGGGTAAGGCCTACAACGTCATGGCCGCGACTTGCCCCAGTCGCACCGTTCTTCACCGGATCGGGGCGCGCTGGACGGTGTTCGTCGTCAACGCGCTCGACACCAGGACGATGCGATTCACCGAGCTCAAAGCGCACATCCGGGGGATCACACCCAAGGCGCTCACAGAGACGCTGCGCGCGATGGAGTACGACGGCCTGGTCTCCCGCACGGAGATTCCCGCGCATCCCCCACACGTCGAGTACGCCCTCACCGACCTCGGCCGGTCACTGCTGATACCCCTGCGTGCCGTCCGGGAATGGGCCGAGCACCACGTCCCCGACATCGAACACGCCCGCGCGCAAGCCGACTTGCAGCGGTAGCGAGGCTCGCCGGCCCGGCTACGAACCGCGCGGCGCGGCTATCGCGCCGGGCAGGGCGGTTTCAGCAGGAGCAGCGCCAGGCAGCGAGGGCTCACACGGGCTCCCAACCAGACCCCCACCTCGGCATGGGCAGCAAAACCTGAGGAGCATGTCAACTGTCGTCCGTGTCCCGATCGTCGTCGAAGACGAAGAGCGGTTTGGTCCCATGTGCCGGTGTTTCGGCCAGCGAGATGGCTTCGGTGAAGCGTTCGAGCGGGAACGGCTGGCCTTGGGGAATGCTCAGCACTTCATCAGCGACGAGACTGCGAACCTGGGACAGCGCGCGCAGCGCATCTTCGGGTGAGGCAGTGCCGAACCAGCGGTTCAGCCAGAAGCCGCGGACTGTTTTGGTCTCGTAGATGACCGAGCGTGCCTGCAGCGGGATGGTCAGCGCTGCCGGGTCGGTTTGCCGATGGGTGGAGAGCGCGCCGTAGATCACGACCTCTCCGCCCGGAGCCAATGCTTGGGATACCTGGGCACCCACGGGGCCTGCGACACAGTCGGTGGCCTTGTGCACGCCGGCCGGGCCCCCTATCTCTGCCACACGCTGCAACAGGTCCTCATCCTCAGTGCAAATGACCTCGTCGCCACCAAGCGCTTTGATCTCCTCGACAGCGTTGCGTCGCCGCACGACGTTGATCGTGCGTATGCCCAGATGCCTGGACAGTTGAATGACGAGCCGGCCGACGGTGGAGCCCGCGGCCGTCTGCAACAGCCATTCGCCAGGCTGTACGTCGAGTTCGCGAGTCACGAGGAGCATCGCGGTCAACGGATTGACGGCGAGTTGACAGGCGCTGGAGTCGCTCAGGTCGTCGGGGACCGGCAGGAGTCTTCGTGCATCTGCAACAAGGTATTCCTGCCAGGTGCCGGCCACAGCGGGCCCGGGCACCGCGGGGACTGCAGCTGCCACCACGCGCTCGCCGATCTTCAGCCCTTCGGTATCCGGGCCCAAAGCCTCGATACGGCCCACGCATTCCATGTGACCCCCTACGGTGGGGAATTCGGGGGAGAAACCGTAGCGGCCACGCAGCACGTGCAGATCGCTGGCGTGAATGGGAGTCGCCTTCACGCGGATCAACGCCTGGCCAGTGCTTGGCGTGGGAACGGGCCGGGATTCCAGGCGTAGGACATCGGTAGGCTCGCCGACCTTTCCGGCTACGAGCGCGCGCATGGATTGAGGCATGAGTGACCTTTCGTCTCTCAGCGCCCAAAAACTCGGCGGGCGTTCTCGGCAACGATGCTGGTGCCGGCATCCTCGTCGTCGCTCAGGCTCCGGACCCTTCCTTCTCAAGGGAACTGGCCCGTGCGCAGAGTGTCCTCGGCGTCGGACCCCTCCAGCCTTTACGGACTCTCACAGTGTGATCATGCGAGCGCACTGTGTTGCTGCGGCCTGCTGAGGTCTGTGATCAGGACCGCTCGCCTCAGTGCACCACTCTGAGTTCAGATGGGGCATCTGTCATTTCACGCTACGCCCGGCTGCGGAAAGATTCCCGGCGGCTACGCCGGTCTGCGCAACTTGAGCGAGAGCCCCCTGCCGAGAGGGAGCGGCAGGCACAGGAGATGCCTCCGGCGGGGGCGCTCAGACTCCGGGATGGACAGAGCGCCGTTCGTGAGTGCCGGCCGGATCGTGGTGAGCGAGCGTCGTGGGCTCCCATCCCCGACCATCTTCGCCCCAGGCAGAGCCGAACAGCCGCGGCCCAGGGCGTGGGTCCAGCCCCGAGCGGCGCTGATGAACGCCGAACTCCAGCGGCAAGCGGACCAGGGGCAACGGATGTCGATCGCGGTCGACCGGGTTCCTCGATCGCCCTGCCAAGGATGAGGTCTCGCTTCACCGGCCGTGCGCTAATGGCGCTTCAGGTCAACCATCGGGCGGCCGTCGCTGCCCACCAGCTCGCTGCCGAGGTGTCCGACGTGTGCCATTGCCGTTCGTTGTACGGCGAGCACGGCGGCATCGTCGCGGAGGTCCCCGCCGGTGTGGGCCAGGAGGTCGCGCTGGACGCACTCGACGAGCGCGTCGGGATGGCACTTGGCCCACAGAGGGAGTCGCTCTTCCAATGGGTAGAAGGCGCCGCTGCTGTCGCGGGCCTCCACGAGACCGTCGGTGTACAGCAGGAGCGTGTCACCGGCCCCGAACGAGAACGTGTGAGAAGTGCGGATGTCCTGCGTCAGCCCGCACATGCCCAGGGGCGGCGCCGGGGAACTCTGGACAATCATCACCTGCCCCCGGCTGATGAGCAGGGGCGGCGGGTGCCCGCAGTGCGTCAACCGCGCCACCGAGCCACCATCGGGGATCTCCAGCAGCAGCGCGGTGATGAAGTGCTCCTCAGCCTCATCGTCCGCCCCGAGGAACTGGGCGGAGTAGCGGCATGCACTGCGGTCCAGGGCGCTGGCGAGCGCCGGCAGTGTGGCGTGCTGGTGAGCGGCCTCCTGGAATGCGCCCATAAGTGCGGCCGCCTCACCCACGGCGTTCAGTCCCTTCCCCCTGACGTCGCCGATGAGCACACGAGTGCGGTTGCCGATGCGGGCAACGGCATACAGATCACCGCCGATACGGGCTTCCTTCGCAGCGGCCAGGTACGTGCACGAGATGCGCAGAACGCCCAGCCGGCGGGGCAGCGGGCGCAGCAGCGCCCGCTGCGCGGCCTCGGAAACGGTCCGCACCTGGGCGAGCTCAGCCCTGCGCCGGTCACGCACCAGGCAGACGATCACGGCCAACGCCGAGAGGATCGCGAGTCCGATGATCTGGCTGATGTGGTTGGGCGTGGTCAGACCCCCGTGGAAAACAGCGATAACCACCTGAGCCACCACCGCCAGTACGCCGATCAGTGCGGTCAGCCAGACCCCACCGATCGCCACCGTGATGGCAGGGGCTACGACCAGCAGCGGACCGAGGTGGACGGATTCCGGAGAGTGGATGTCCACGACGGTGATCGTCGCGATCAACCCGAGAGGGAGCAGCACCAATGCCCGGGTGGCGTGCCACCGCTGCCATGTGACGGCAAACCGCTGGCCGAGGTGCATACATCCAATGTGCACCTTGCGCCTGCGCGACGCACCGGTCGGATGGATCGGACAGCGCCAGACACGCGTTCACTCAGCTGAGGCTCGCCCTGAACCCCTCGCCTTGCAAGCCAGCCCTGGAGGGGGCGATCCTGGATGTGAGGCATGCCTGCCAATCGTGTGAACCGAGCGCAAGGACTGCGGAGCCGACAGTGACCGCGGCCTTCGGAGAGCGTGTTCCGGATGAGGCTTGTCGTCGATCTCAACCGGTGCCAGGGGTACGCGCAGTGCGTCTTTCTCGCCCCGGATGTCTTCTCCCTCCACGGGAACGAAGCGCTGCTGTTCTCCCCTCGCTTCGACGAGGCACAAAGCGACCGGGTGGAGAAGGCCGCTGCTGCTTGCCCGGTCCAGGCCATCCTTGTCGACTACTCCGACGAGCCGACGAAGCGGGTGGAACCCCATGTCGGCTGACCGGGACGTCGAGGTCCTGCGCCGCCAGGGCCGCATAGTCGTCGTCGGCGCCTCGCTGGCGGGTCTGCGCGCGGCGGAGACCCTGCGCGAGAAGGGCTTCGCCGGATCGCTGACCATGATCGGCGACGAGCCGTACGAACCGTACGACCGGCCGCCGCTGTCCAAGCAGGCGCTGCTCGGACGGGCACGGCCCGAGGACACCGCACTGCCACGGCGGCGCGACATCGACGCCGAATGGCGCCTGGGCGTTGCCGCCACGCGCCTTGACCGGGACGCCAAGCAGGTGTGCCTGGCGAACAGCGACACCGTCCCCTACGACCGCCTCCTGATCACGACCGGGACCAGAGCGCGGCCCTGGTTCCACCCGGAAGAGGCCGCTCTGGACGGGGTGTTCGTGCTGCGTACCCGCGACGACTCCGCACAGCTGCACCGGAAGCTGACCGGCGGCGCGTCCCGGGTACTGGTGATCGGCGCCGGATTCACGGGCTCCGAAGTCGCCTCCGTCTGCCGGGAGTTGGGCCATGAGGTCACGGTCGCCGAACGCGGCCCGGCACCGCTGGTGGGCGCACTCGGCGGAGTGATCGGCGCGGTCGCGGCCCGGCTGCAGCGCAACCACGGAGTCGACCTGCGCTGCGGCATCAGTGTCACTGCCCTCGAGGGCGACGATGTGGGACGGCTCAGGCGCGCCCATCTGTCCGACGGTTCGGCGATCGACGTGGAGGTGGCGGTCGTCTCGCTCGGTGCCATCCGGAACACGGAATGGCTCGCCGGCTCGGGGGTGGCCGCGGGTGCCCGGGGGATCGCCTGCGACGCCGGATGCCGGGTGTTCGACGTCAACGGCATCGTCACCGACGACATCTACGCCGCCGGTGACGTCGCACGCAGCCCCCACCCACTGTTCGACTACCAGTTCCTGGCGCTGGAGCACTGGGGCAACGCCGTCGAACAGGCCGAGATCGCCGCCCACAACATGGTCTGTGCAGGCCCCGAGCGCCGTCCGCACCTGTGGCTGCCGAAGTTCTGGTCCTCCCAGTTCGGTGTCAACATCAAGTCGGTGGGCGTTCCCTCGCTGGGCGACCAGATAGTCGTCGCCCAAGGGGCGCTCGCCGAGGCGCAGTTCGTCGCGGTGTACGGCTACCGCGGCCGCGTCATCGCCGCGGCCGCCTTCGACGGAGCCAAGTGGATGGGCTTCTACGAGCAGCAGATCGCGGCCGGGGCGCCTTTCCCGCCGGAATACGGAACCGTCAACCGCCGGACTTCCCCGACCCCCACCTGCCCACCCACGGGCCCACCGTCACGCTGACGGGTCACTCACCGAGCGAGCGGCGTGTCCAGTTCATTCCGTCGCACGCCTGATCACCGGCCCTGCGCCGTCCGAAGCCCCTCAGGAGACACCATGACGCCCGACACCATCTCCGCGCAGATCACCGACTACGCCAACCGAGCCGATCCGTACCCGCTCTACGCGGAACTGCGCAAGACACCGGTCAGGCGAGAGGACGACGGCACCTACCTGGTCAGCACCTACTACGAGGTACGCAACCTGGCCAACGACCCGCGACTGAGCAACGACACACGCCACCGCCCACCGGGCCACGCCCGTCCAGGGCAGCCGCCGGAGAAGACCGGCCTGCCGCCCAGTTTCATCTTCACCGACCCGCCCGAGCACGACCGGCTGCGCGACACCATCAACCGGCCGTTCGGCCCCCCGCACAGCCCCGGATTCCTCGACGGACTGCGCGGAGAGCTGGCCAAGGCCGTCACCGAACTACTCGACGCCTTCGAGGGCAAGGACCAGGTCGACATCGTCGAGGACTTCTCCTACCCCCTTCCCGTCACCGCCATCTGCAAGGTCCTCGGCGTGCCGCGCGAGGACGAACCACTCTTCCACGGCTGGGCCGACGCCCTGGCGTCCGGAATCGACCCCCAGGCCGCCGGCGGGAGCGGCCAGGAAAAAGCACAGCAGGCGCGCCAGGACATCGGCGCCTACCTGTCCGACCTGATCGAGACCAAACGCCGCCACCCCGGCCCCGGGATCCTCAGCGCCCTCACCCCCGACATGACACCCGCAGACCTGGAGGCCACCGCGGTGCTGCTCCTGGTCGCCGGCCACGAGACCACCGTCAACGCGATCACCAACACGACCCTCACCCTGCTGCGCCACCCCGACGTCCTCGACCGGTTCCAGAAGGAGCCGGAACTGGCCGTACCGCTCATCGAGGAAGTGCTGCGATACGAGCCCCCGGTCCAATTCGTCCCGTGGACCACCGCCCTGGCGGACATCGACGTCGCCGGTACCACCATCCCCAAGAGCTCGCCGGTCTGGCTCATGCTGGCCGCGGCCAACCGCGACCCCAAACGCTTCAAGGACCCCAACCAGTTCGATCCCGACCGCAAGGACAACGAACACCTGGGTTTCTACACAGGCATCCACTACTGCTTCGGCGCCCCGCTCGCCCGTATCGAACTGCATCTGGCCGTGCCCGAACTGTTCCGCCGGGTCAAGTTCTCCGGGCTGATCGAGGACCCGCCGCCGTACCGCGCCAACGCGGTCCTGCGGGGCCCCCGCCATCTTCCCGTCGCCATCGAAGGCCTCACAGCCTGAGCACCGCCGCCCGATCGCAGGGCACGGGCGCGCACCATGCGGGCCAGGGCAGGACGTCATCCGCGGGCACAAGATGATGCCTCCGGCGGCCGATCAGCCGGCACCGGGATGGAGGGAGCGCCGTTCCCGGCCGCGGGCTCATTGTGACGAGAGTCGGGGGCTCCCATCCCGTCCACCATCGCCCCAGGCAGAGCCGAGCGGACGCGGCCCCTGGCATCCCGCGGCGCGCCCACAGCTCCAACTAGCGATCTCCAGAAGAGAGTTTGACGAAGGAGCACGCAGTCTCCGGCGGACCGGCTCCGCGGGCCGGTACGTGGTCGATTCGATCAGGGTCAGCTCGGTGCAGTGCTGCCTGACGTCTGCCCAGGCCCCTCCTGTGCGGTGCTATACCGCCGGCCCGGAAGGAAGTTGCCATGTCCTATCCAGAGCCCCGCTATCTCGGCGAAAAAGGCCAGGTCAGCGCATTGTTCCGACCTGCGTCCCCGGAGCCCGACACCGGTTTCATCACCTACGTGGCCAGTCAGGAGAACACCAACGGCGAGTTCGGTCTGTACAAGATCGACATGGGACCGAAGGCCAAGGGCGCCGCGGAACACTTCCACCGTACGATCTCCGAGTCCTTCTACGTCCTCTCCGGCGAAATCCGGCTCTACAACGGCGAGCGCTGGGTCACAGGAGGCGAGGGAGACTTCCTCTACGTACCGCCCGGCGGGCTCCACGCCTTCCATAACGACAGCGACGACCCGGTGTCCCTCTTGCTGCTCTTCACACCGGGAGCTCCCAGGGAGGAGTACTTCGAGAAGGTGGCGGAGTACTCACAGCGCAGCAGCGAAGACCTGAAAGCCTTCCGGATCAGGCACGACCAGTACAACACCACCGACATGCTCGACGACTAGAGGTTGTCCTACCTTCATGGCCTGGGCCTGATCTGGTCATTCGTAGGATCAGAGGGCCTGAGGGCTCCAGGTGTGGCTGTAAAGGTTGAGCCAGTGAATGGCTTTCGGGAAGTCGCCCTCTACCTGCGCGCGTTCGAGCAGCTGCGCAGCACGGCCGTGTACGGCGCGGACGCACGAGCGCAGATCACCAAGGCCCTTGACATGCTGAACTGACCTTGAAGTGCTCTCCTCCCTTCGCAGGCTCAGGAAGGAGATTCCTGCTTACCTTGCGGCAGCGGGCTTGACGCCACGGGTGCGCCTGACGACTGCCCTCCCGGCAGCCGGGATCGCCACGAGGCCGATCCGGTACAGGTGCAAGACGTTCCGGGCCGCGTTCCAGTCGGCATTCGCCGACCATCCGCAGTCCGGGTTCTTGCATACGAACGTGGCCTGGTCTTCGCGGCTGCCGGGCGTGATGAATCCGCACGCGGAGCAGCGCAGGGAGGTGTTCGGGGCGGGTACCTTGACCAGGGTGCCGCCCTGACGGGCGGCCTTGTACGTCAGCAGTGTCACGGTGCGGCCCCACGCCTCCTGGCTGATGGAACGGTTCAGGCCGGACTTCTGCGCGACGTTCCTCCCCGGGTTCTCGATGGTTCCCTTGGCGGACTTGACCATGTTCGTGATCTGCAACTGCTCCACCACGACCGTGCCGTACTGCTTGGCGATGGCGGTGGTGGTCTTGTGCTGCCAGTCGATTGCTCGGCGCGTGGCTCTTGCGCGGAGCTGCTTGATCTGGTCGTAGGTGGCGTGCAGCCGGTTGGAGCTGCGCTCCTTCGGCTTGCGGAAGGACTTGCGGTGCGCGGCCTGTTGTTCGAGGCGAAGCAGTTTGGCCTTCTCATCCAGGTTCAGCCACTTGTCCCGGTCGGCGGCGCCATCCGGGAGCCGGGCGGGTCGTCCGTGATCCTGATGGTTGCCATCGGACAAGGCAAGGGGAAGATTGACCCCGGCGTCGATGCCGATCTCAGGGCCAGTGTGCGGCTCAGGCTTTGATTCCAGAGTCTGGACGCGGAAGGCGATGTGCCAGCCGAGTCCGTCTTTGACCAGCCGTGCCCCGGTGATCCGGTTCTCCTTGTTGGCGAGCTTGCCGACGGGGAGATCCTTGGTCCAGCGGAAGCGGACACGCCCGACCTTGGGGATGTTGACCATGCCCCACCGTCGGTGTACTCGCTTGATCTGCAAGTCCCGGCCCTGCGGGATGTCCACCGACATCGCCGTGCGCAGGCGGGCCTTGAAGTTCGGCTCGTCCGCACGCCCGTCCCAGCAGTTCCGCCACGCCTGGAAGTACGTCTTGAGTACCGCCTGCGCGGCCTGCGCGGGCAGCACCGCGTACCAGTCGATCTCCTTGCGGGCCTGCCGCAACGCCTGATCCATGCGCGTCGGAGCGCGCTGACACTTCGGCGTCATCTGCCACAGGTCGTGGAGCTGATTCCACATCGCGCGTGCCGCGTGCGCCTGGTCATCCATGAGCCGGACCTGTGCAGGCGTCAGCGCCAGCCGGGCGCGGTGCCCGAACTGCCGCTTCTCCCACACGAGTTCGCCCATGACCATCACCCTACTACAGTTGGCTTATGTCACCACGATGGAACCCAAATCCTGACGTACGCACCGGCCGTCACGTCGTCTATAACCTTCACGTCCACTTGGTATTCGTCACCAAGTATCGGCGTAAGGCATTCACCGACGCCATGCTGACGCGCACCGAGGAGATCATGCGCGACGTCTGCACCGACTTCGAGGCCGAACTCAAGCAGTTCAACGGCGAGCAGGACCATGTCCATCTGCTCGTGCACTATCCGCCCAAGGTCCAGCTCTCCAAACTGGTCAACTCCCTCAAGGGCGTCAGCTCCCGCAGGCTTCGCCAGGAATACGACAGCCACGTCCGCCGCTACCTGTGGGGTGGACACTTCTGGTCCGGCTCTTACTTCGCCGGATCCTGCGGCGGCGCACCGCTGACCGTCGTCAAGCAGTACATCGAAAACCAGCAGCGCCCCACCGGCTGAGGACAACACTGCGGACCCGTGCGAACGTGCGGGTCAGAGCAGCCCTGAGATGGCCTTCACCCCCGCCGTAAACGGCGGAGCACTGGCCAAGATCAAAGGTAGATCGAGTCCCTGCCCCTGGACACCATCTCGCTCCCCCTGTGTGCCCCGACCTTCATCGAACACGGCACCCGCTGCGTCCAGCTCGCCGACGTCACCGCCCACTCCACCGCCACATGGACCGTTCAGCAGGCCGGGAACCTTGCCATGGCGCACGGGGCACTCGTCGGACTCACTGCGCCCCTTCCTCCGGGGACCGGGATCGACGAGCACCTCCACGCCGCCTGACCGACCCCATCACCACAGCTCACAACACCGGTTCGTATTTTCGAGCGGCACAGGCAGATAGGGGCTGCTGCTGGGGCGGTAAGGGCAAGAGCAGGATCTCGGAGAGCCTCGTTCAGGTCTCTACATGCACTCCTCGGCGTCGATCATCTAGGCCGCCCCTCGCCAGATCGTCAAGTCGCCCTGGAGGAAGCCGATGTCCGGCATCGCGGTCGACTTCGTGCCAATCACGAACAGCGCGATGTCGCCCGAGGGGTTCTTGATACAGATTTCGCTGCCGTTGGCCGCCCCGGCGAGCGGCAGACGGTGGTTCTTCTCGTGCTTGAGCATGAGACGGCACTCGTCGAGGGTGCCGCCGGGCTTGCCGTACAGCTGGAGGAACACGCTGGTGTCGCTGTCCAGTTCGCAACCGGCCGACTTGCAGCCGAAGCGAATGTCGCCCGTGCGGTTCTTCCGTGCAGCGTCCGGGTCCTTGAGACTCACCGAGTTCTTCGTGTCCAGCCACACCAGGGGGTAAGGCTCGGGCTTCGGCTCCTGGGGCCGGGCCGAGGAGGACGACGAAGTCCCGGACGCACGGTCATCACCGGTGCCCGGGCCCGCCAAATCCGAGGAGTCGGACGAGGACCCTGGCGCAGAAGCCGAGGAGGACCCCGACGGCCGTGTGTCCGCTCCCGTGGCTGACGTCGACGACGTCGACGCGCCCGTGGTGTCCCGGTGATCGATGCGGTCCTTCGCGTCCATGACCGTCCAGGCCAGCGCTGTCACGATCAGCGTGCCCGCGGTCACACCGACGGCCGTGATCAGCATGGAGCGGCGCCTGCGGGCCTTGCGCTCCTCCAGCGTCGGCTGCGGGTACCCGGTCAGCGGCAGCGGGTACCCGGCCAGCGCCTGCGGGTACACCGGAGTGGGGTCGGGCACCGGGGGCGGAACCAGGAACTCCGGCCCGGTGATCTCCCGCCACACGGCCGGTCCCCCGCCCTCGTCGGCGTCCGCTCCCAGCTGCCGCCGGCACCAGCCCACGATCTCCGCCGGGGTGGCCCGCTCAGCCGGATCGGCGGCCAGGCACCGGGCGAACAGCGGACGCAACGGCTCAGGCAGCAGGGACAGGTCGGGTTCGGAGTGCACGATCCGGTACAGCAGGTTGACGCCCGATCCATCGCCGTAGAGCGGCCTGCCTAGCGCCGCGAACGCGGCCGTCTGGCCCAGGGCGAAGACATCGGTCGCCGCCGTGGCCTCGTCCCCCGTCGCCTGCTCCGGGGCCATATACGCGGGCGTGCCGATCATGTTTCCCGTCGCCGTGTACGAGGTTCCGTCGGCGGCCAGCGCGATACCGAAGTCGATCACCCGTGGCCCGTCGGCGGCCAACAGCACGTTCGACGGCTTCAAGTCCCGGTGCACGATGCCCTCGGCATGGATCGCCTGCAACGCCTCGGCCACCCCCGCCATCAGCCACAGCAGGGCCGGCACCGGCAGCGGCCCCTGTCGGGCCACAGCCTGGGCCAGGGACGGCCCGGGCACGTACAGCGTGGCCAGCCAAGGCGGTACGCCGTCCGCGTCGGCGTCGATCAACTCGGCGGTGTACGCCCCCCGAACCCGCCGAGCTGCCTTGATCTCCCTGCCGAACCGCCGCCGGAAGTCCGGGTCGTCCGCCAGTTCCGGCCGCACGACCTTGATCGCCACGGGGCGGCCGCCCTGGGTATGCGAGAGGTAGACCCGGCCCATGCCACCCGCGCCCAGCCGGGCGGCAAGCCGGTAGCCCGCCACCACCGGCGGGTCCTCCGCCTGAAGTGGCTGGAAGACATCCGCTGCATGATGAACCTGATTCATCGGCCCACTACCCCCCACTCGATGCATTGGCCAACGACCGCAGCCTAAGAGGTGGTACCACAAGGGGCATCCGGCGGGTGGGCGACTGGCACACTGCCCCCTCGGTGAAGGGCAGTTGGCGTGACTGGGGCCTACGCGCTCTCCTGTGCGGCCGGCCTCTCACTCACTGCTTACCTGCCCGCCCTCCCCCTGCCCGCCGACCACACCACGCCCCGATGGCGCGACGCAGTACAGGCCACGCGCTCCAGGTGGCGGCACCTGACGGGACGAGAAGCACAACCGGTCCGAAGCTGAAGGTCAACGAGCCCGCGATCACCACCACGAAGACGATTCCCAAGCCCGGCACCAGAGTCGGTCATGGGGACTTGTCGATCTCGTGGGTCAGCCCTCGGAGGGACGCGGGGCGCGCAGGGCTCGATCGCGCTTGTGCGGCCGATGAGCTTTCTCGGGCCCCGGTCGGAGGGGCGGATCAGCGTAGTCCGGCGAAGAGATCGTTCTCGGGTACGGCCGCGCCGGTTGTGTCCTTTGACGGTCCCCCTGGCATGGGGCTGGGCCTATAGGTGGTCCGCTTCTGCCGCCAGCAGGGGCCGAGATGGCCCCGATGCCACGGCTGCGGTCCGCTCACCCGCTCTGCCGTTCCTCAGCCCACTGACAGGTCGCCCTGATCGTCCTTGATCTTCACCTTGACCCAGGCACGGCCGCTCCTGTGGCCGTCGCCGACCCCGACGACGTCGCACTCGAACTCCCGGCCCGCCTCGACGGAGATGGAAGCGGGGCAGCTGACATCGTCGATGGTCGGGGGCTTGACGAAGTCAGCGGATGTTTTGACGTTGTTGAGGACGGCCCGCGCGAGCGCGTCCTGATCCAGGACGCGCTGCGGCTGCACGGCGGGACTCCCGGCCAGCAGCATGATGGTGAAAGTGAGCGCACAACAGGCGATCACGGCCAGGGAGAGCGCGATGACGGTACGGGCGAAGCTGCGTTGATCAGTCACGCGGACAGTCCTATCCAGCTGTCCGTGGTCATACAACCCCCTGTGGTGACATGAAGTCACCTCTCGGTCCCTGCGGAGTGCTCCCCGCACCACCACCTACGCTCGCGACGCAGACCCTGGGCTGGACCACTACGAATCTCCGTACTCACGAGGCGGCGGACCGATGGACCTGGATCCTGATCGTCGCTCCCACCCAGCCCCGGCTCACTCGGCCTCTCGCCGCGAACCTCCACCGGGAGCAACCCCGAATCCACACACGGACGGATCTCCGGTACAAACAGGCCATCGCCGCCTCAGGCCGCTTGGATGGTCAGATAGACGCGGGCAGCGGCTGTTCGGCCCATATCGTCTTGCCCTCGGCTGTGTAGCGGGTCCCCCAGCGTTGGGCCATCTGCGCGACCAGGAACAGTCCGCGACCTCCCTCCTCCGTGCCCGAAGCGCGTCGCATGTGCGGAGACGTACTGCTGGTGTCCGAGACCTCACAGATCAGCATGTGCTCCCGGATGAGCCGCAGGCTGATCGGGCCGGAGGCGTGCCTGATGGCGTTGGTGACGAGCTCACTGACGATCAGTTCGGTGGTGAAAGCGGCCGCTTGCAGTCCCCAGACCTCAAGTTGGCTGACGGACTTCTCCCGCGCCTCGTGGACGGCGGACGGCTCGGCGGACACGTCCCAAGTGGCAACGCTGTCCGAACTCAGGGCGCGGGTACGTGCGATGAGGAAGGCGACGTCGTCAGAGGGACGATCGGGCAACAGGATCCTGACCATGGTGTCGCAGATCTCGTCCAACGGGCGGTCAGGGTGAGCAAGGGCGAAGCACAGGCGCTCGAATCCGACATCGACGTCGCGATCGCTCGCTTCGATCAGCCCGTCGGTGTACAGCGCGATGATGCTTCCCTCCTCGACCGGGATCTCTGCCGACTCGAAGGGCAGGCCGCCCAGCCCCAGGGGCGGCCCGGCGGGAACGTCGGGGAACTCGACCGGCCCGTCGAGGTTCGCGATCGCGGGGGTGGGATGTCCGGCGCGGGCCATGGTCACGGTGCGGGCGATCGGGTCGTAGACGGCATAGACACACGTCGCGCCGATGACGACGGGCCCGTCGGATGTGGCTTCCGCTTCGTCGGACAGACGCAGGACAAGGTCGTCGACTTTGGTCAGCAGCTCATCCGGGGGAAGATCAAGGTCCGCGAGGGTCTGCACGGCCGCCCGGAGGCGTCCCATGCTTGCCGCGGCGTGGAGGCCGTGCCCGACGACATCGCCCACGACGAGTGCCACACGGGCACCCGAGAGCGGAATGACGTCGAACCAGTCGCCGCCGACGCCCACTTCGGAGTCGGCCGGCAGGTACCGGTAGGCGGCTTCGACGGCACTGAGATCGGGCAGGTCTTGCGGCAGCAGGCTCTGCTGCAAGGTCAGCGCCGCCTGCTGCTGGCGGGTGTAACGCCTGGCGTTGTCGACGCTCACGGCGGCCCGGCCCACCAAGTCCGCGACGAGGAAGAGGTCGTCCTCGTCGAACGGGCGGGGATTCTTCCAACGCAGCAGGGTGACGACGCCCATATTGATGCCGCGTGCCCGCAGCGGTACCACCAGCTGCGTGTGCACGCCCAGCCGGATCAGCCTTGTCCAGCGCAGCGGGTCTTTCGCGAGCCAAGGCGTCGACGGGCGAACCACCTCACGGATCGGCTGTCCAGTGGCCAGGGAGCGTCGTTGGGGCGACTCCTTGGCGTAATGGGACGTCGCGCCGATCTCGACTGCCGCTTCGGGGCGATCTTCCTGGATCGAAAGGTGGGCCACACGGCACAGGGGGTCGGAAGAGTCGGCGGATCTCGGTGTCAGGTCCATCGGCGCATGGACACTTTCGAGCAGATCAACTGCCACGAAGTCCGCGACGGAGGGCACCATGATCTCGGCAAGCGCGTGCACCGTACGGTCCAGATCCAGCGTGGTGCCGATGTGTTCACTGGCCGTGTTGAGCAGGGTCAGCCGTTCGCGCGCCGGGTCCTGGCCCTGGAAGTCGAGGACGGCGTGACAGACCCCGAGCACGTTGCCGTCAGCGCCGCTCAAGGGAAAGGAGGAGCGGAGCCTGACATGACCGGCGTCTTCCCGGCCGGGCACTCGGATCGGCGCGATGTTCTCCAGAGCCACCGGTGCCTGCCCTGACTTCAGTACCTGCTTGGCCTGGCGTGCCACGATGGGCGATGGCTCCGCACCGGCGGCCGGAGCGGTGGCGGCGCCGCACCCCTCCTCGTCGAGGTGAGCCATCGCACGGTTCACCCACTGGTATCGGAGGTCCGTGTCGAGCACGGCGACACCCAGCGGGGACTGCTGCAGCAGACTCCTCGCGACATCCTCATGCCACTCGTCCTCGCGCAGCGCGGCGGCGTCCCGCAGGGCGACGAGCCACTCACGATGCCCGCCGAGCGCGTGAAGCCGGCACGCACGAACCGCGACTTCCACGGGACGCCCCTCGCGGTGGAGCGCTGCGAGAGGGCTCTTCCAGCCGTTCTCCGCCCCGTGCAGCCATGACTGCACGGCAGGCACATCACCCTCGTCGACGAGCAGGGTTGTCACTGAGTGCCCCAGCACGTCGACCGCGGTGTACCCGAGGAGATCCTGAGCGGCCTGGTTCCAGGCCGCGATCACGCCATGGCTGTCCACCCTCAGCAAAGCCGCAGTTGCCATGTCGAATGGTGTGAGCGGATCTCCACCGCCCGCTTCACTACTGAAGCCCATAGCGTCATCCCATCCACGGGCACGACCTACGCACACATTCTCGCATCGAGGGCCGGAGAATGCTGCGGCGGTGAAGCCGCAACCGACCTGATCATTGCTTCCGTGCGCGACGGGTACAGCGCAATCGTGTCCGCCTTGGACTCCGGCGGGTTTGGCTTCGTGACCACGAAGTAGTGCGTCGGTGAGCCCGTGGGCCGCGCTCACCGGGTCACTTCTGTGTCCGCCGGCGCCTCCCCGCCATCGCCCGGCAGTGGCCTGGAGGCTCGCCCTGCTCACCAAGCGCTTGATAGCCACCACGGGGAGTAACCTTCAGTGGCTCTTCAGCATGTCGGCGGGCCCTTCCGGTGCCTCCTCAGGAATGACGTGGCCGATGGACTTCATGTTGCTGCCAACGAAGTTGTCGGCAACCAGGCGCATTCCCATGGCGACAGCCTCACCCATCGAGAGCCCTCCACCGAGAGCTAGAGGTCCTTAACCTGGGTCACCTGTACGGGATCGACTCATGGCCGGCGGGGAGCGCGTTCGTGCCCGCTCAGGGCGAGGGCGAGGGGTTCCTCGCGTTCCTCGGATCTGGAATAGTCCTGCGGCGCGTGACGACGAACGTGTTGCTCGAAAGGATGACCATGCATCCCACCAGCACGATGACCGCGGAAGCTGTTGCCCTGCAGCATTTCCTCGACGCTCAGCGGGCCAGTGTGCGAGCAATCCTCGACGGGCTCACCGACGAGCAGTTGCGGACCTCGGTGCTGCCGTCGGGGTGGACGCCGCTCGGGCTGGTCAAGCATCTGGGCGATGCCGAGCGGCACTGGTTCCAAGAGGTGTTCTGCGGGATCGCGGTCGATGTGCCGTGGCCCGATGACGAGGAGGAGATGGCCTCGGGGCGTCCGGTTGCGGAGGTGTTTGCTTTCTACCGGGAACAGTGCGAACGAGGTAACGCCCTGCTGGCCACCACACCGCTGGATGCGAAGCCGGCCGGGCGGCACGGCAGCGACCTCGACGACGAGGTCGCAGATCTGCGCAGGATCGTTCTCCACATGATCGAGGAGACCGCCCGGCATCTCGGACACCTCGATGCCGCTCGTGAGCTCCTCGACGGTCGCACCGGCCTCGGCCCACGCTAGAGAGCTTCACGACTGCGGCTGCGGCTGCGGCTGCGGCTGCGGCTGCGGCTGCGGCTGCGGCAGATGGAAGTCGAATGGGGACTTGGCCACCCGGCTGTCGATCAGGCGGGGGCGGCACTGCACCCGTTTCAGGCGGATCTTCACCAGGGTGGTGAGGTCGTCGCGGCTGTGCTTGGAGAGGTTGGCCAGGGTCCTCTTCAGGAGCGACCAGATGCCTTCGACGGGGTTGAGTTCGGCTGCTTAGAAGTCATTTCGTTTGGTGTGATCTTGCGGGATGCTGATGGCGTGACGACGAAGCTTGTTGAGCGGTTGGTGCCGGACGGCTTGTGGGAGTTGTTCCAGCGGGTGGTTCCTCCAGCGCCGACGCGTCCTCAGGGTGGCGGCCGGCGACGGCATGGGGACCGTGAAGTGCTGGCGGCCATCGTTTTCGTAGCCACGTCAGGATGCACATGGAACCAACTCCCACCTGGTATCGGACCGTCAGGTGTGACCGCCTTCCGGCGTTTCACCGAGTGGTCCCAGGCCAGAGTGTGGGCCAGGCTCCACCGCCTGGTGCTCGATGAACTCGGCGTCCAGGGCGAGCTGGACTGGTCGCGCTGCGCTATCGATTCGGTGAGTGTCCGCGCGCTCAAAGGGGGCAGTTGACGGGACCGAATCCGACCGACCGAGGTAAGAAGGGGTCCAAAATCCACCTCATAGTTGACCGCAACGGCCTTCCGATCTCGCTCGGAATCTCCGCGGCCAACACCCACGACAGTCAGGGCTTTGAGCCTCTCGTCCGTGGGATCCCACCGATCAGGTCCCGCCGCGGACCGCGCCGCCGCAGGCCGGACAAGCTCCATGGCGACAAAGGTTACGACTACCCTCACCTGCGTCGATGGCTCCGCTCACGCGGCATCACACCCCGCATCGCCCGCCGAGGCATCGAAAACTCCGACCGCCTCGGACGACACCGCTGGGTCGTAGAACGCTCCGTCGCCTGGCTCGCCGGCTGCCGCAGACTTCACCGCCGCTACGAACGCAAGCCCGAACACTTCCTTGCCTTCGTCGCCATCGCCGCGACACTCATCTGCCACCGCAGACTCCCCAAATGAAATCACTTCTTAGGAGGGCAGTTGATAGTTGGTCAGCCATGGTCGGGCGATGGCCAGCCTGCGCATGGTGTGGCTGATGTGCGTGTTCAAGTTGTCCCAGGCGAGGACGACGGAACCGCCGAGCTGCTGCTGGCCTGCATCCAGCAACCGGATGTAGTCGGTCTCGTTGAAGCCCTTGCGGCGGTCTTTGGCCAGCCCGCGAGGTGGATCCGGTGGTCAGCCGCGAAGGATGACCGGGTGCCTGTACACGGAATCCCGGATGGTCTTCTCACTCGGGCAGCGTGGACAGGCCCCGCGGTCCGCCGTCATGGAGATGACGTCCGCCCGGCTGCGGGAAAATGGTCGACGTCCACGACGGCCTGCGCGAAGTCGCGAGGCGCTTCCTGGGGCAGATTGTGACCGATACCCTTCAGAGTTCGGTGCGCATACTGACCGGTGAATTTGTCGCGATAGGAAGAGCCACCGCCCGCAGGCGTGAAGGGATCGACCTCGCCGTCGAGTGTGATCGTGGGCACTGTGATGACGGGACTTGCGGCGAGCCGCTTTTCGAGGTCGTCGTAACGGGGGTCGCCCTTGGCCAGGCTCAGCCGCCATCGATAATTATGGATCACGATGCTGACGTAATCCGGATTTCGGAACGCGGCCGCGGCGCGATCGAACGTGGCGTCATTAAATGCCCATGTCGGAGAGTTGAACTTCCAGATCTGCTTCGCCAGATCATGCCGGTTCTTTTCGAGTCCGAGCTTGCCTCTCTCCGTGGCGAAGTAGAATTGATACCACCATGCCCACTCGAGCTTGGGCGGAAGTGGCTTCTTGTTGGCTTCCAGGTTCGTGATCAGATAGCCGGTCACGGAGACCAAGCCCTTCACCCGCTCCGGCCAGAGCGCCGCAATGATGTCCGCGGTCCGCGATCCCCAGTCATAGCCTGCGAGGATCGCCTTGCCGATCCGCAGCGCGTCCATCAAAGCGATGATGTCGAGAGAAAATACCGACTGCTGTGCGTTCCGGAACGTTCCGCTCGAAAGGAAGCGCGTCGTGCCATGGCCCCGCAGGTACGGAACGATGACCCGGTATCCCTTTTCCGCCAGCAAAGGCGCGACAGCGACGTAACTGTGAATGTCGTAAGGCCAGCCGTGCAGAAGAACGACCACCGGGCCATGAGCCGGACCCAAATCGGCGTACCCCACATTCAGGACGCCAGCCTTGATCTGCTTCAATGAACCGAACTCTGAGTTTCCCTCTACCGGCTCCTCCGTTTGCGGAAAATGATTGTTTTCGCCGGACAAGGTAGTCGAGCATGCCACGGAAAGGGCGGCCGCCGAGGCCGAAACCGCTCCCGTACCGACGACCTTTCCGAAGGTTCGTCTGCTGATCATCTCCACACTTCCCGTGAAACCGCGGCCGCCCAGTAGTCGAGTTGCATCGACGGTGAACACACGAATCCCCCTACCCGGTCCGGCGACCGCCACCTCGCCGGTCACGGGAACGTCAAGCCATCGGCCGAAGGCTGCGCGGCTACGCGACCACCGTCGGCGCGCAATTGTTGACCCCGCCGGCCAGCGAGCCGGCCGAGCCAGCGCGGCGCGGCCGGTCGCCGACATACTCCGGCTCCGTCATGCCTGTACCTCCGTCGTCTCGGTCGTGGTGCGACCGGCGTCGAACGGCGGGTCAGATGAGCTCGAGGAACTCCATGCGGGTCACGTGAAAGACGCGTGGGTGACGACCGCCAGCATGGCGACCGGACGTATCTGTCGCGCCCAGTCGCACACGCCCAGGTCGGACACTCCGTCACGGATGAACTCCGGTTCCTCCTTGGCCGGGGGGTGCGGCTCCAGGTGCACCGGACGCTGGGGCGGTCACAAGCCGCGAATGTCCCTGGCGGCGGATGACGGGTGGGGGCTGGTCGCTTGACCGCGAGAACCTATGTTTTGAACGTGTTCAACAAGGGCGTACGCTCCTGCCATGAGCGACAGAGCCGCCCTACTCAAGGGCATCCGTGCGTGGTTGGTCCTCTTCGGCGTGTGCCTGGTCCTCAGCGGGACCACGGCCTTCCCGCTCGTCCATGAACTGCGCTGGACCGAAGACCTGTTGAACTGGCTGTCCGTGGGCGACCATCTGCCCTCGCTGATGGAGTGGATAGGACGCGTCCGTGCCGGACTCGACGAGGCCGACGCGAACTATCCGTTCCTGCTGTACGGCACTGACTGGCTGGCGTTCGCCCACCTCGTCATCGCCGTGGCGTTCTACGGTCCCTACCGCGACCCGGTCCGCAATATCTGGGTGATCGAGTTCGGGATGATCGCCTGCGCCGGGATCATCCCGCTGGCTTTGATCTGCGGGCCGATCCGGGGGATTCCCTTCTGGTGGTCCGTGATCGACATGTCCTTCGGGGCGTTCGGCGTGATCCCCCTGTACGTGGTGCGGGGGAAGATCAAACGGCTCGAATCTCTGACCTCGACCGTCGGCGGCGCTCCGGTACCGGCCTGAGGGGCCCGGCTCTGCGGCGGGCAAGGCTACCGTGCCGACGACAAGGCCAACCACGCGAGGATTCATGTCCACACCTCAGTGGCCGTGGCCGCTCATCAGTACTGTCGGGTCCGAGAACCTGCCTGGCCGAACGGGCTGCCGAATGGAGAAATCAACCGCTGTGAGCCGGCTTTGCTAGTCGACCTTTCCTTGACGAATGGTCTTCACAGCGAGCACCGGGTTCATGGGTTCGACGAGTTGTTCAACGGCGACAGCCACGAGGTGGGCTGGGGCGTCGGCGTGCAGCAACGCACTCACGTACTCGAGGGCCTGCGCTGGAGAGAGCATCGGCAGCCTCTGGCGCAGGATGCGCGCCGCGCTCATGCGTCCACGTCCTGCGGCGGTTTCGCGTATCTCATCGTGTAGATCGTCCACAGGAGTACGGATGACGAGCCCACGGATGCGAACGCGATAGTCAGCCTCCCAGTCTCCGCCATGCTCGGAGAGAGCCCCGATTTCATGCAGTCCTCCGTCAATGCGGTCGACCAGGTACGGGCCGTGACCGATCAGCATGGTGGCGGGGTTGCGGGTGCGCGCGAATTCATCGGACTGCCAGTAGACCTTCCAGACCAGCTCGTGCTCCTCTACGTGGAGAACTGTTGTGCGTATCGGGTCCACGCCCAGAGCCGCCCATTTGCGGTTCTCGCGCTCCAGCTCTTCCTCCACGATACGAACTGCGGTCTCTCGCTCGATCACGCGTTCAGCATGCCCTGTGGATCAGACGCCAGCCAGCAAGTTTCTGGTCCGACAGTCACGGCTCCGGTTCGTTGCGCCAGCGGCTTGCTGGTTGGCTCGGGTGGGGCGACATCGTAGAGGCGTCGGTCATGGTGAGGGCTCATAGGACGTTGGCGCGGCGGCGGGCGATGGCGATCACAGCCTGGGTATGACGTTCCCCTCGGCTCGTTTGCGGTCATAGAAGGTCCGGGAGTCGGGTTCATACGGGACTTGGTCAGAGGGATGTGCAGAAGACGCGCAGTTCGTGACAACCGTCTGCCGGGTGGTGCCTGCCGCGACCCCCACCACAGCCCCGTCGACAGGGGCATGCACTCCTGTGCGCCGCTGTCACAGTCGGGGCTTCCACGCTGACATCTGTCTGCACAGCGAGATCGGCAGGATGACAGCGGAGTTGGGCAAGGCGACGGTGCTGATCCCTACGGGCCGCCCTCTGGGATGCTCTCGCGCGGCCACGTAGGGGTGCAGTTGTTGAAGGTGAGTTCGAGTGTTTCGTCAGCCTGGCCCGATTGCCCTGCCGTCAGGACCGGACGGGTCCAGCTCGAAGCACGCGCGGATGAACTGTGCGGTCTCGGCCGTCCGGTGGCGCCGGACGGCGGCCAGGTCCTGAGCAAAGGCCCGGAAGACATCCGCGGTGCCGGTCGGCAGGATCGTTTGCAGTCCGGGCTGGGCAAGAGACGCGCGGCAGTGTGGCAGTCACAGCACTAATCCAGCACGTCGACGGCGGGCCACAGATCAGCCCGTGGGCAGAATCGGCGCTCCGCTCACGGGCGGAGGCCGCCGTTCAGTGGTGGTGCCCGTCGTGCCTGTCCCCTGCTTGTTGCCCTTGCTGTACCTGGCCGGTGTGATCGTGACCGGTGTCAGGTGAGCCGCCCATCATGCGGAGCATGGACAGCCCGCCGGTGCGCAAGAAGCGCACCAGGAGCACCGCGGCCAGCAGAAGGAAGGCGATGTTGAGCCAGGTGGTGTAGTTCCACCTCACGCCCCCCGTAGGGATCTCCGCGTCGGCCCGGTCGGGGATCAGGCCGAGCCCGCCGAAGGCGAATTCGACGATGTACCCGGCGATGACCATCGCGAGGTAGAACGTGCCGAGCAGGAAGGCGGCCATCTTCGCGCCGTAGTACTTCCGGTAGATGTTGAGGATCGGCAGGATCAGCAGGTCGGCGAAGATGAACGCCACCACGCCACCGAAGCTGATGCCGCCCTTCCACAGCACCACCGCCAGCGGCACGTTGCCGATGGAACACACGAATGAGGCGATCGCTACGAGCGGGCCGACGATCGGGCCCCACAACTTGGCAGCGAGAGGGTGGCCGTCGAAGAAGAAGGTGCGCCAGAAAGAGTCGGGAACCCAGGCGGCGATCGCGCCGGCGATGAGCAGGCCGACGATCAGGTCGCGCAGGATCGCCGCCCACTCCATGACGAAGACGTGCGAGGTCGAGGTGAAACCCTCGCGGGAGAACAGGCGTCGGGCGAAGGAGCCCTCACGGTGAACGGACATGTCCATCGCGGCGTGACCCTCCATCGAGCCGGCTAGTCCGCGTTCAGCCTGCTCGCGGGCGGCGCGCAGGAGTTTGTCACGCAGGGTGAGCCGGAAAAGGACCGCCAACAGGATGATCATAATCGGGCCGCCGACGAATTCGGCGGCGGTGAACTGCCAGCCCATCAGCAGGGCCAGGATCACGCCGAGTTCGATGACCAGGTTGGTGGAGGCGATCTCGAAGGCCATCGCGGCGGTGAAGTTCGCGCCCTTGCGGAACAGCGAGCGGGCCAGCGCGACCGCCGCGTACGAGCAGGATGAGGACGCCGCGCCCAGGCCGGCGGCGACGGCGAGCGTGCGGGGCCGGTCATCGCCCAGGAGTGAGACCACGGTGGACTTGCGGACCACGGCTTGGACGATGGCGGACAAGGCGAAGCCCAGGATCAGGGCCCAGGTGATCTCCCAGGTCATGGACCCGGCAATCGACAGTGCGTGCAGTACGGCGTGCATCTGTGAAGCCTTCCTCCACAAGGTACGGCCCGCGATCCCAGACACTCTCTCTTTGGCTGCGCGTCCGTCGAACCGGGGTGCGGGGCACCGCCGTGTGGGCGGCGCCCCGCCGGGGTTCAGCCGACGCGCAGGGTCAGGGCGGCGGTGTGGAGCTTGCCGCCGGTCTGGAACTGCAGGAACAGCCGCCAGTTGCCGGAGGTGGGCAGCTCGGCGTGGAAGGACAGGTCCGGGCCGCCGTTGTCGCCGCTCACCTTGGTGGTCGGGTGGAGGTGGGCGAACATGGCGTCGCCTTCATGGAAGGCCGTCAGGTGGGCGTAGGTGTCCAGGTAGGGCTCAAGGTCGGTGACGGGCTTCCCGGCCTTGGCGATCGAGACCGTCAGCGGGTGCGCCATGCCCGCCATGGGCTCGCCCCTGACGGTGACGGTGTACCCGTCGGCCTGCGTGCTGGTGGCCGGTGCGGGCAGCGGGGTCTTCACGGCGTTGCCGGACACCGCGACGGTGCGCGAGAGCACGAAATCGTCGCCCTTGCCCGTGCCGGTGTTCGGAGTGAAGGAGGCGAACATGCGCCAGGAGCCCGGGGTGAGGGTGGACAGGTCCGCACTCCAGGTTCCGTCGGCGGCCATGGTCGGGTGGACGTGCTGGAATCCGGTGAGGTCGGAGCGGATCGCGTAGAAGTGCATCCGCTTGGTCTGGTCGACCGCGAAGTCGGTGAGCGGCTTGCCGTCCGGGCCGGTCACCGTGAACCGGTACGCGGCCTGTTCGCCTGACAGCAGCGTGGTGTCCTTCGACGCGAGGCGGTAGCCGCCCTGGCCGGCGGACAGGCCGTTGCCGGAAGCCATGTGGTCCATGCCGGGCATGTCACCCGTCGAGGGCGTCGCGCTGGACGAGGACGAGGCGGAGGACCTACTGCCGTGGTCCGTACTCGGCATGGACGAGGAGTCGCTGGAGGAACTGCAGGCGGCCAGGGTCAACGCGAGAACGGTCGTCACACCGGCCGCGGCGATCGTGCTGCGGCGCGCAAATAGACGGGAAGAGGAGATCATCGAAGGGGTCTTTCCAGGTGGGCGCACCACACCGGTGGCGCGCGGAGAGGGACAGGGCGCGGTGCCGGTCCCGGCCGGTGGCCGGGTTTCGGCGCGTGCCTGTCACGTCCGCGCGATGCACACCTGGAGCAGGAGATCTCTTCCGCCGGTCGGCGGCCCGCGCAGCCCGCTCCCGCCCAGTGCCCGCAGCCAGGCCGGCGTCCATGCGCCCGCAATCGTGACGGCGGCCACGGCGAGGAGGCCGGGCGCCGCCACGGGGATCCGCTCATGGACCGGAATCGCCACGCACAGCGCCCCTGACATCACGGCGGCCTGGACGGCCGGGCCTGGATGATGCGTGGCGGGCGCGTGAGCCATAGTCATCGAGGAGCCGTCGTGACCGACGGACACGGGCGCGGGTGCAGGCATCGAGCCGTGGCAGCCCTCGGCGGCACTCGCCGGGGAGCCGTGCATGAGGAACAGGCCGAACAGCACCGCGCACACCGTCAGCAGCCGGGCGATCCCCCGCCTGCCTACGTGTCCGCTGCTCACGTCCCGTCCCCTCTCTTCCCTCGCCGTTCGGCGCGCCGAACGGCGATCGCCACCTCACCATACCGGGGCGGGGTATCAACCGCCTCAGGTGCATCAAGTCCGCAGCCAAGGACCTGGCGGTGTGACACCCGCCAAACGGGCAATGGGGTGATCTCGAAATCCTGGTGGCCGGACCAGTAACCAGACGGAGCCCCCTCCCCAAAAAGGGCAACTGGCAGGCTGCTTGTCACCTGGTCCGCCGCTCGTTAACGGCACGACGGCCATGGCCTCAGCGTGACTGAGGGACTTGCATCTTGGGCGGGCAGGCTCGAAAGTGCGGTGGGTTCGTCAACGGCATCAAGATGCTCAAGCGGCAGATGTTCGGCCGCGCCGGCTTCGCCCTCCTGCGAAAGCGAGTCCTGCTCGCACCGTGACAGGGCTGTCTGTTCATAGACCGAGCCGTACTGGTCCGGCTGGAACACCAGAGGTGATCAGTTCCGTCAAAAGCGACGCAAGGTCGCGCGGGGAGAACAGATCGGCACCGGCATAAGCATCAACCTCCTCAGGTTGCCACCACTTCAGACCGCTGATGTTCTCCGCGGCAAGTTGGTCGTCGGTCAGAGTCCCGCGCGGACTGAAATTGACAGTGCGTACGAGGAAGTAGTCGTTGATGACCCCGTCGTAGCCTTCGGCATGATCAGGCGCCACGACTTCCTGGTGCCAGACATGCGGCGGATCGGCCCTTACGACAAGACCAACCTCTTCACGCAGTTCACGGCGGAGAGCGGCAAATGGCGTCTCGCCCGGCTCGATTCCTTCGCCGGGAGCTGCCCACGACACGGGCGATAGATCGAACAGGTTGGCGGACGCCCAATAGCTCACCGTCGCCGACCACACAAGTTGGACCAGAGCCAAAACTCGTGAACATTTATCGCCACAGAGATCGCTGAACGCTGCTCAAACTGGCCGACAAACACTGTCGCTGAAGGTGAACGAAACCACCTGGTGGACCGTGACCGGGAACGACATCACCCGCGCGCTGGAGGTGCACGGGAATCCGTGGGACCCGCACCGGCCATGGCTGGAGGAGTGGGAGCGGCTAGATGAGGCAGCGAAGGTTTTCGTCCCGCTAAGGGACGTACCGCAACTGGTCCTGGCATGAAGGTCGGTTGTCAGGACTGGATCCCGGGGACACTGGGGCGATCCGTCGCCACGGTCGCGTCGTTCTCGCGGAAGGTCCGGTTTGGTCACTTGGTGTCCACGGGAGACCCAGCGCGCGACGGGTGACGGGCGGATCCTCCTTGGGAGATGAGACACAGGGGCCCCTTGTACGCGGTACGGTGCGCCGATGTCAGCGATCAAGAAGTTCCAAGTCACCTTTGACTGCGAAGAACCTGAGCGACTCGCTCGCTTCTGGTGTGAAGTGTTGGGGTACGTCATACCGTCGCCACCGGAGGGGTACGCCACTTGGGACGATTTCAACCGCACCCTGCCTCCTGAGAAGCAGGGATCATGGTGCGCCTGCAGTGATCCGTCAGGCGTGGGCCCACGCCTGTACTTCCAGCGCGTCCCCGAAGGCAAGATCGTCAAGAATCGGGTACATCTCGACGTGCGGGTCGGCACCGGGCTGGTGGGGGACGAGCGCCTCGCCACGCTCGAAGCCGAGTGCGCACGACTGGTCGCGCTCGGCGCCACCCACGTGCAAACGCTGTATGCCGATGAGGAAAACGAGTCGTGCATCCCCATGCTGGACATCGAGGGAAACGAATTCTGTATCGACTGAGCATTCCGAGCCGAGGAGGTGGGGGTGCCGTCTCCCTGGGACTTTCTGGTCGCGTATGGGGCGGGAGTTACCCCGTGAGGGCGAGGTTGTGGAGCCGGGCAATTCCGAGCATGGCGGTGTGAACGCCTTCGCCTTTCAGACGGCAGTCACGAAGGACAAGCCCCTGGCCGACGGGCCCGGGTTGCTGCTTCCCAAGCACCTGGACGACGAGCGCGCCTGCCCGGGCTGGTGCCTGGCGCAGTGTTCCGCCGGCCCTGGCCAACGCCGTCCACGGGGGCGGGACTCTGGACGACGGCGTGATCCGCTGCCGCCTGAGCCGTGCACAGGTCGGTTCGGACCTGTGCACAGCTCAGGTATCTGTTGCTTCCCGTGCCGGCGTGCAAACGGCAGCGGTCTTCACGATCAGGTGGATCTGGTCGGATCGTGAAGGCCGCTGCCTTGGTGCAGTGCGGGGTGTTACTTGATGTAGACGAGTCCGTCCGTCGTGATCGTCGGACGACCACTCGTGCCGACCACCACGATCTTCACGGTGTGCTTGGCGCTGCTGGACCACGACTTGGTCCAAATGGCCTGGCGGTAAAGGGTGCTGGACGACTTCAGGTCGACCGTACTGACCTTGACTCCGTCGACGTATACGTAGGCCTGCCCGGAGCTCGACGCCCGCGATGCCACCCACGAGGCGGAGCGGCCTGTGAACGTCCAGGTGAGGCTCGCGGCCTTGGAACCGCTGGAGTACGACTTGCCGCCGAGGTAGCTCGTGGAGGAACGGGACGTCCAGGTACCGGACTTGGTGGCCGACGTCTCCTGAAGGATCATCGGGGTGAAGGAGGCGGACGATGTACGGGTGTTGCCCGCGTAGTCGTAGGCCTTCATCGACCAGGTGCTCGCGGTGCCGGATGCGGCGGTGCGGCTGGAGCTTGCCGTCGTCGGGCCGAAGGTGGCCGTCGTCGGGGTCAGCAGGCTCACGGACTTCAGCACGGTGTTGTCGGTCGCCTTCCAGCCGAGGGTGACCGGCACGGCGCTGGTGTTGACGGTGCCCGTGCGCAGGGAGAGCTTCGGTGCGGTGGTGAAGGTCGGTGCCGTCGTCTCCGCCACGACGTTCAGCGCCGGGGTCGTCGTGGTCTTGCCTGACTGGTGCACAGCCCGCACGGCGACGGTGTGGGTGCCCAGGGCCAGGGTGGTGCCCACGGACGTGGCCGTACCGGATGCGGTGGCGACAGCCTTGCCGTCCACCAGCAGCTCGAACTTGGAGATCAGCGAACCGGGCGTCGTCGTCGACCACTTCGCCGTGATGGCGCCCTTGGTGTAGTACGTCGAACCGGACTGGCCGGCGCCGGACAGCGAGGTGACCTTCAGGTCCTGCACCGGGCCGGACGCCCAGGCGCGGATCGTCGGCAACTGGCCGTAGAGGGAGCTACCGGGGCACTGGGTGTTGTAGCCGTCGCGGTGGGCGGAGATCCGGTTGAACGTGTACTGGCTGCCGGCGGTGAAGCTGGTGCCGAAGTAGTTCGTCTGCGTCGCGCCGGCGGTGAGTTTCACGGTGGAGACGGGGTCGGCGTTGTACTGGCCGAGCTTCCAGGCCGCGATACGGGCGACAGAGGCCAGCGCCGCGTTGGTGGCGCCGGTGGAGGTGTGGTCGCCGAGCACCGCGATGCCTGCGGACTCCCGGTTCCACCCGTAGGTGTGCGCGCCGAGCACCGGCCGGTCGACGCCGCCCTTGCGGCCTTCGAAGATCGTGCCGCACTTGTCGACCAGGAAGTTGTAGCCGATGTCGTTCCAGCCGTTGGTCTGGGTGTGGTAGGCGTAGATGCCTCGCACGATCGACGCGGAGTCGGCGCAGGAGTAGTCGTTCGTCCCGTCACTGTGGTGGACGAAGACGGCCTTCACATCGGGGTTGTACTCGGACGGGTCCGGGCTGAGCGACTCGTCTGCGCCCCATCCGGCCCGCGAGGTGATCGGCGGCTCGGGCACGGTGGACGGGGGCGCCGTCGGGATGGTGGCTGACGGGCTCGCGGACGCGCTCGGGGCGGAGGAAGGGGACGCGGGCGCGGACGGGGCGGCTGAGTCGCTCGGGGACGCGGAGTCGGTGGGCGTGACCGAGTCGGTGGGTGAAGCGCTGTCGCTGACGGCCGGCGCGACGTACGCGGCAGGCTTGGCCTTCATTTCGGCGGTGGTTGCCACGCCGGGGTCGACCAGGTTGACCTGGAGGCCCTTGGGCAGGCCCGCGTTGGTGGAGCCGTTCTTGCGGACGACCTGGACCTGGACGCCGTCGGAGGGGCCGACCCACAGCGGCTCGGACGCGCCGCGCGTCTCGGCTCCGGCCTCGGGACTCTCCAACGGGTCGACGTTCGCTTCGAGGTCCTTCCAGGCAGTCCACGCGCCGGTCTCGAGGCTGCGGGTGCGCACCTGGGCGCTGCCGTGCAGCCGCTTGGTCGCCCCGGTCCAGGAGACGCCGAGCATCGAGAACTGCTTGGTCTGCGTGCCTGGCAGCTCACGCTTGCCGCTCGTGGTGCCCTTCAGCGCGAGGTCGTAGACCTTCACCGGCCGCTTGGCCCGGCCTGCTTCTGGATCCTGGGAAGGGGTGGCCACGGCGTAGGTGACCAGGCCCCCGCCCCCCAGCACTACCGCGCCGAGCGTGATCCACGCCCGTCGTTTCAAGCTCAGTGGTCTGTATGCACGCGAGGTACGACGATTCAAGACGATCCACCCCAATAGACGGCCGCGAAGGGCCACTTGCGAAAGTCACGTGAGACACATCCGTCACGGGATGGCTCACTCAGAGAGCGCGGCCGAGCCGGTAAACGTCACTCTCCATTGGGTGGGGTGACGGAGATCACTTGGCGTGATGTCGGGGGGCTATCCTGGGAGTTGGTCAGCTCATGACGACCAGCGCGTAGGAGTCGCTAGAAGTTCGTGAGGAGTTCACCCACTGCGTTGTACCTGGCCAACTTTGATGAGGATCGGCCCGCAGAATACAAGGACGTCGAATCCGACGATGCGGACCTCCCGAGGTGGGCTTGGCAGGATTCGGGATAGAGGAGCCCCCGAACCACGTAGGCCACACCCACCAGCAGTGACCCGAGCCCGTAGAACGAGGGCCGGGTGACTCAACTCCAGGGCAGCGTCCGGCCTGTGCGCATCGACGCCGCGCCTGCGCTGATGCGTGCCGAACCTCCCAGCACGCCGCTTCTGACGAATTAATGGGCCCCCTCCCGCTCCGTCCTGAGCACCCGGATGCCACTTCGTCTCGCGCGGCCACTGCACAGGCGACAATCCAAGGCTCCCAAGGCAAAAGCCAGCCCTTTCACAGCGCATGCTTTCGCCAAGGTGCGCCGGCAGCCGAGCGTGGGACACATCAGCCGCCGTGACCGCGAAAACACCGTATTCACCAGCTCGTTGACATCTCGCACACGAGGTCAACGAGCCCCGTAGCTCCGCTCTCACCGAATGGGAAGCCGGGCCGTGAACTGGCCGCAAGCCTCGAGGGTCAGGCCTGTCCGTGGGTGGTGCCTTTCCAGTCCGTCACACGCGAGAGGTGTGTTGGTCCAGGATGGCCCGCAGCCGGTCGAGGCCCTCATCTTCACGCACACCCCGTTTGGGAAGGACACTGAGCCACGTGATGCTGGGGTCCCGGCTGAGCAGGACGAAGTGACCTGCCGTCTCCCGGTAGCCCTGGAAGAAAGACCACTTCTGGCTCAAAGTGCTGTGGTCGGTACGGCAGCTGATCCCGACCGGCGAAACGGTGACGCGGTACTCACCCTGCCACCCGACGACCCGCTGCACTTGCGCGGCCTGCAGCCGCGGATACCCCCACACCAGCAGGACGACGAACAAGAACAGGACCGTCGAGACCACGTCGATACTTCCGCGGCCCACGGTGGAGAGCAGCCACTGCCCCACCCACAGTGCAAGGAACACACCGCGCAGCAGTAGCCCGGTCCGCTTGATCCGCTCACGGACCCGCAGGCCGACCAGTGCGTCGGCAGACTCGGGCCGGTACGCCAACTGGACCGCGCTCTGTTCGTCCACGACACCGTCATAGGTTCCGGCGCTGTTGTTGGTGCCTTCGGCGCCGCCACTCTCGGCCATCGTCCCTCCCCAGTACGAAGAATTGCGGATCCTACCGAACTTCAATGCCGAGTCGGACGGCCGCCGTTGCGCACGGTCCCGCGAGCCTCGGAATCAGGCTCCACAGCGCGTTGCGCGCCCTGATCCCCAGGCTGCGGTGTGGGCGCCCGTGTCGCGCCGTGACATGGCCAGGTAGCCGAAGAATCTGGTGATCGCGACGGTCCACGCGAGGGTGACCGGCGACAGGCCGAGGCCGAGGCCGAGGCCGCCGCGGGTTATCCAGTCTGCGACGGAAGTTCCGAGGGAGCGGGTGATGACGTACGCGATCCCAAGCGCGGTCATCGCGCTCAGGGCGCCGAAGCGGTGGGCGAGGGCGGGCACGCAGTTGCCGACTGCGAAGAGGACGACCGACCCAGGTAACCGAAGCCGACGGTGGCGGCGAGGTCACCCGCGGCGGTGCCGAGGCGAGAATCGCCGTCGTGCACCACTGGAGCTGCACGCACGGTCGTCAGTGTGCGGAGGGGGTGTAACGGCGGCGTACTGCGCGCAGTTTGCGCAGCTCGCCCTCGAAGGTGATCGCGTCCACGGCACCGAACCACGGCACCGGAAGCCGGACGGCCTCGCCACTGCGCAGGGTGGCCTCGACACGGACGTTCGGGGTCTTCTGGCGCTTGTCGTTGGGCATCACCTGTATTTCCTGCAGGCGTACGATCTCGTCCCACTCCAGCCTGTGCCAGCGCAGCACGGTGCGGTAGCGCAGCCCGTCCGGACCCGCCTCCACGCGGCGCAAGAGGAACCCGAAGGCCGAGAAGAGGGCCCCCGCGCCGACGCACGCGGAGGCGGCCGCCCATTGGTTGGCGTCCGGTCCCCCCAGAGCGGCCGCGCCCCCCATTGCGATGGCGGCCAGCGCAGCCACTGCGGTCCACCACCGTGCGGACGTCCCTCCGTAGCGGAGAGTCAACTCATCATCTGTTGCCACCTGCGTGATCCTGCCACCGGCCTGCTGCCGTGCGTAGCTCCCCGCAGGACGTAGTTTGATGATCACGCTCACACCCCGTGCGTTGCTGCTCAGATCTGAGCGGCAACAGCAGCGAGGGGTGGCCCCGGTCTTAAGACTGCTCAGACTTCCCCGGCCACCCACAGATCACGGCGCCCCTGCCGACCCACTGCCGCGCCTCGAGCACGAGAACCGTGGCGCTGGTCCGACGGCTGCGGCGCTCAACAGGTGTGACACAGCACGATAGTTGGCCCGCCGTGCAGTCCAGTTGACCCCTCAAAGGGCGCTGCTCGGCGCACAGCCCCTTTGAGCTGCGAGAACGTGGCGCAGTCGGCGTGAGTGAGGCCCGGGAGACCGATCTGCGGGAGCTGCCGGGCGAGGAGACCGAGGAGGCGCGCCCGCTGGACCGCCCACCTGGCCGCGCACTCGAAGCTGGTTCAGCGCCCGCCCGATCATCACAGTCGAGGACGGCACGGCCGTGGTCGCCCGTTTCGATGAGGCCGTCCGCGACGCCCGGTCGCGCAAGGCCTGACTACCAGGGCGCCATCCTCACCGGGCGCGGCCAGCTAGGTCCAGGCGTCCAGCCGCCGGGCGATCTGGTCGGCCGCGGCCAGCGGGAACGCGTGGTGTGAGACCCCCGGCAGGACCTCGGTCCGCGCTCCCGGGAGCACCTCGGCGACGGCCCGGGAGACGCGGCCGGGGTCGTGGCAGCGGGCGCGCCCTGCCAGCAGCACGCGCACCGGCAGCTCCCGCAGTGGGGCCGGGTCCGGCCGCGGCCCGGTGACCGGGCGGACGGCCGGGAAGCCGGCGCTCTCCTCCTGGAGCCGCAGCCAGGCCGTGTCGAGGGCCACTCCCCCGCTCTCCCAGGCGAGGAAGGAGCGGATCCGTCCCGGGGTGGGCCGCGCCAGCATCGGCAGTGCGCGCAGGACGTAGCCGGGGCTGAGGCCGGTGAAGACCTGGGTCGGGTCGAGCAGGACAAGGCCGGCGACGCGCTCCGCCCGCTGGGCCGCGTAGTGGGCGGTGATCCAGGCCCCGTAGGAGTGCCCGCCGAGCAGCACCGGACCCGCGTCGGGGCCCGCGGAACCGATCCCGTCGAGGACCGCGTCCAGCCAGCCGGCGAGGTCGTCGACGGAGCCGGCCGGACGCCCGGGTTGAGGCACGCTGAACCCCGGATCCCCCATCAGATCGACGCCGTGCACCCGGTAACGGCGGGCGAGCCCGGCCGCGGCGCAGGCGCCCCACACCGTGGAGGTGGCCCCGCCGCCCGGAAGCAGGACGAGCGGCGGCGCCGTGGCCGGGCCGCAGCTGTTGACCCGGGTGACCCCGTAGGGCGTCGGCAGGTCGGCGCGGTCGACCGGTCCGGGCCACCGGCTGAGGACCTCGTCGTAGGCGGTGCGGAAGGAACCGGGCACGATCACGGACATGTTGACCCCATTATCTCGCCTGGCGATAATCTCGCTCAGCGAGAGATCGTAGGCGGAGGCGATGTGGACGACAACCAGGACGACGGCCATGGCAGGGCCGACCGGAGCGGCCGCGGGCCGCACGAGCCGGACAGCCTGCGGCTGGTGCACCTGTTGCGCGCCGTGACCGTCGAGTTCGGCCTGCGCCAGGCCGAGTTCGCCGCCCGCAACGCCATGCACAGCACCGACGTACGGGCGTTGATCTGCCTCCTCGACGCCGTCCGGGCCGGCGAGCCGGCCACCGCCGGCCTGCTCGGCGCCCGCCTCGGCCTCAACTCGGCCGGCACCACCGCCGTGATCGACCGGCTGGAGCGGCTCGGACACGTGGCCCGGGTCCGCGACGACCGCGACCGGCGCCGTGTCCTGCTGCGCGTCGAGCCGGAGGCGATCCGTCTGGGCCAGGAGTTCTTCGGCCCCGTCATCGACGGGCTGCTGGGCGTGCTGGACTCCTTCGACCCCGCCGAACGGGAGACCGTGCGGCGCTTCCTGACGGCTGCCCACGCCGTCCTCAGTCCGGAGCAGGACCGATGACCGCTCCCTAGTGCTCTGACCGGGAAGGTTCGCCGGGTTGCTGGGAGGGTGGATGACGTACGACGACTTCCGACGGAGATCCGACTTATAGGATCTTGAGCCCAGGCATGGATGTCGGAGGGCAACGATGGAAGAACCGCGGATACGCCTCGGCAACGATGACGTGTGGCTGGAACTGGCTCGGACCCGTGCAGACAGCTGGCAGATCACGGCAGATTGGTCCTCCTGGCTGACAGCTGACTTCACCGCGGATCTCAGCGCTGCGGAGGTCGTGGACTTCGCGGCCCGCATGGTCTCTCACCTGCGCTCGTCGGCGGGTGGACGCTTTTCGGCGGCGGTGACTCCCGGTCGGAACAATCCGCTGACGTTGAAGGCGGAGCCCGTCGGGGACGGTTTCGCCTTTTTCGTGCGCCTGACTCCCAATGGCGACGACGACGTGTGTCATTTGCAGATGGAGATCGATCCGATCGCCACGTTGGAACTTCGCGAGACGTTCAGTGCGCTGCACGGGGCGCTGGTGGTCTGACCCCCGAGGCCTCTTGGTCAGGCTGCCGTCGTGAGTGGGCGTCCGCCCCAGCGGATGCCCTTCTCGCTTCGGATGCGGGCGCGTTCCTTGCGTTCGGCGGCAAGGACGTCGTGGTGGCGGGCGTTCGCGTTGCGCCAGCGCAGGTAGGCGTGCAGGGCTCGGGTCTGCACGGGGTGGTTGGGATAGTTCGAGTTGGCGATGGTGAACTGTCTCAACGGTCCGAAGTGCGCCTCGATCGGGTTTGCCCACGAGGCGTAGGTCGGGGTGAAGCACAACTCGACCTTGTGCTTCTTCGCCCAGCGCCGGATGTCGGCGCCCTTGTGGGCGGACAAGTTGTCCATGATCAGGTAGATCGGGGCGCCGTCGGGCCGGGCGGCGCGGATCGACTTCAGCGCGGCCAGCGTGTTCGCGGCACCTTTCCTGCGGCGGTTGACGCCCCACAGGCGGTCGTCACCGACCGAGTAGCAGCCGTGGAAGTACCGGACTCCGTGAGTGCGGTGGTAGGTGGCCGGCACCCGGTCGGGACGTTTCCGTTCGGCCCAACCCGAGCCTGCGGTGGGCCGGATTCCGAGTGGTCCGAACTCATCGAAGGCGAACACTCGGTCGGGGAAACGGTCCAGGACCTCCTCGATCCGGTCCAGCTTCGCTTCACGGTCCGGGTCGGGGGATTCCTTCCCCGTCTTGGTGCGCTGGAAGGTGACACCGCGGCGGGCGAGCAGGCTGCGTAACGCCTCTCGGCCGATGCGGATCATCCGACCGTGCTTTTTCCGCAGGTAGGCGACGAGTTTGCGCAGTGACCACCGGGTGAACGGCTGGCCGAGCTTGGCGGGGCGGGTGGTGGCCGTCTGCACGACGAAGTCCTCGTCGTCAGAGCTGAGTAGGCGGGGACGGCCTCCCGCCCACCGAGGGTCCAGACAGGCCAGGCCGATCTCGTTGAACCGGTGGATCACATCGCGCACGGTGTCCTCGTCGGCCTGCACCAACTGGGCAATCACTGGCACCCGGTTGCCGCCGGCAGAGGCCAGCAGCATCATCGCCCGCCGGTAGCGCACCGAACTCGTGCTGCCCCGGCGCACGATCTGCTGCAGCCGCTGCCCCTCCTGGTCAGTCAGTCTGCGCACACGGACAGGCTCAGCCACCGCGCCTCCAGCGGTCGGAACGGACGTCACCGCACATCCAACCGCCACGACCACCAACCCGGCGAACATAGGCGGTCAGAGCACTAGAGCCTGTCTTCAAAGGAGTCAGATCCACATCAGGAGTGATGCGATGGTGAGGGCTGCCTCATACGATTCACGGGTCTTGTCGTAGCGGGTGGCGATGGCCCGGTACTGCTTCAACGCGTTGAAGCAACGCTCGACGACGTTGCGCTGTTTGTAGCGTTCCTTGTCGAAGGCAGGTGGTCTACCGCCGTTGCTGCCGCGTCGGCGGCGGTTGACCTGCTGGTCCGAACGTTCGGGAATGGTGTGCGGGATTCCGTGTTTCCGCAGGTAGCTGCGTATGTGTCGCGTGCTGTATCCCTTGTCGCCCAGGAGATGTTCGGGCCGAGTACGCGGTCGTCCCGGTCCCGTGCGCCGGACTTTGATCCGCGCGAGTACTTGCTCGAACTGGGTGCAATCGTTGACGTTGCCACCCGTGACGAGGAAGCCGAGCGGGCGTCCGCGGCCGTCGCAGGCGAGGTGGATTTTCGTGGTCAGTCCGCCACGGGATCGTCCGAGGGCGTGAGAGTGTGCCGATTCCGCTGGGGCCGCCCTTTTTTACGAGCACCTGCCGCGTGTTGGTGAGCGCGGGCAATCGTGGAATCCACCGACACCAGCCAGTCGATGTCCCCGACTGCATCCTTGCGGGCCTGGGCCGCCTCCAGCATCCGCGAGAAGGTCCCATCCAACGCCCACCTGCGGAAACGCGTGTACAGCGTCCGCCAGGACCCATACCTCTCGGGCACATCACGCCAGGCCGAACCGGTCCGCAGCTTCCATACGATCCCGTTCAGCACCACCCGGTCATCCCGCCGAGGCCGCCCCGTCTCCGCCCTCGGAAGCAGCCTCGACAGCACATCCCACTCCTCATCCGAGAGCTCATGCCGCCGCACCATGCACTACATGATGCCCCATCAACTCCCTTTGAAGACAGGCCCTAGGGGCCACCCGCACGGGCGCAGGACCGTGACCCTCTGGGCCGGTGTGCGCTTGGGCGGCGCCACGCCCGGAGTCGGTGACCGGCCGGTCCCTCGGTCCGCTGCCGATCCGATTCTGAGAATCGGAGTTGTCCATCGCCGCCCTGTCTCAGACAAGTGTGGGCAGGCCGAGGCCGCGACCTGCAGTGCCCAGGTTTCCTGAAACGCTCTAGCCCGGAATGTCCCGTTCCAGGGTGGGCAGTTCGAGGTATGCCCAGGCGCCCTTGTATGGGGAGAGCCATGGAAAGGGGGGCGGCTCACGGTGACACGACAGCTGGTCGCTCTGCGCCACACAGAGGGCTATGCCCCGGTCACCCGCTCACAAGAGCCGCGGCCGCATCGGCATCCTTACCTCCTTCCCGCACCGAACTGAGCTCGATCGGGGAGGACGCGGTGCGACGGTCGGCTGCACAGGGTGGCGACGTTGGAGGGAGCCGGCCAGCAGATGCGGCAACATCACCACGCCCGCCGACTCACGCTGCCTCAGAGTGCGGGCCTCGGGGCCGCACCGGCGTGTCAGTGACCTTGGCCCGCCTCATTGCGATAGCCGGTTGAGGTGTCCAAGGTGCGCATGCGGCCCACCCAGAGTGGCCTGAGCTTACGGTCGCGTGCCGTCGATGCGCTCGAGCAGCATTTGCGCTTCGACGGTGCGGCTGTGGTCCGGACCGAAGGAGGCCAGGCAGGTATCGTGAGCGGCTACGGCCCGCAGACGCGCTTCGGGAGTGCGGCGCAACCCCAACAGGGCAGTGGCAAAGGCCAGTTCGACGGCACCCATGTCCGGATGGCGCTGGCTCTCGGGCAGAGCGCGGTACAGCTCGTCGGCCCCCTGCGCCTCAGCGAGGGCATCCTCGTGGCGGGCTTGGCCGTTGAGGCTGCGGGCCAGGCCGAGCCGCAGGACCAGGGACGCCCGGTCGAGTTCGCGATGGACGGCCAGCGCCTCGCGGGCGAGCGCCTCAGCCTCCTGGTGGCGCCCCTGCGCATTGAGGGCGAATACCAGTCCGTTGCGGGCGGCCGCCGTTACGAGTGCCATGTCCGGGCCTATACGGCGGCTCGCGGCCTCGGCGACGGCCGCACACTCTGCTTCGCACTCGGCGTACTGACCAAGCGAGGCCAGCTGCTGGGCGCGGTCCGAGCGCAGCTTCAGGGTCTGCCAGTGATGGGCTCCAAATATCCTTCTGAAGGCCGACAGCACCTCGTCGTACGTGACGACCGCCTCGGCGTGGCGGCCTTGGGCGCCCGTCGCGATCGCGGCGATGAACAGCGCCACCGCTGCGTACTCGTCGTCGCGTGGCCGCGACCGGGCCGCGGCGCGCGCTTCGGCCTCTGCTTCGGCGTAACGCCCGGCCTCGTAAAGCGATTTGGCCCGAGCCACCGGGGTTCCCGTCATGCGTCTGGCGTCGTCTCGGCCGCGCCGGAAGAATCTCATGGCCGGGAGCATACGGATGCTGCGCACGCTGCTCGGCGAAGGGCCAGGGTGCTGATTGGCGGCCCTTTTGTCCTAGAACCTGAGGTGCCGCACCCCTTTGCCCGGACTTCCGCGAGGCGTGGCATCTGCTGCCCAGAGAACTCCGAGACTGCCCACACTTCGCTGGGACAGGACAATCGTGCTCAGTCACACCCCTGTGACTGAGCACGCTACTTGGCGCCGATGGCCAACTAGCGTGCTCACCCACTCCGAACGTCCCTCGCGGCCCCAGGGAGTGCGGGAGTGCCCCGATCCCGACGAGCGTGACCTGCACAGCCTGGGACTCGTCTTCGCGCTTTTGCCGCCTGTGTCAGCGCCGGCGCTGGCCGGCGCGGAGTTCGAAGTCGCCGTAGCTGTTGTCGGCAGGGTTGACGGTCACTCCGGGGGCCACGATCTCGTCGATGCGGTCCAGGACGTCAGCCGGCAGCGTGACATCGGCGGCGGGCAGGAACGCTTCCAGTTGCTCCATGGTGCGCGGTCCGATGATCGCGGAGGTGACGCCGGGGTGGTTGATGACGAAGGCGACGGCCAGTTCGATCAGGCTGAGATCGGCCTTCTCCGCCAGTACTGCGAGCTGTTCGACCGCGTCCAGCTTGCGCTGGTTGGCCGGGGTGCTCATGTCGAAGCGGGCCGCGGGCCGGGCCGTCGAGGCCGGGCCGGAGGTGTTGTCCTTGCGGTAGCGACCCGAGAGCCAGCCGCCGGCGAGCGGGCTGTAGGTGAGCGTTCCCATGCCGTGGCGGCGAACGGTGGGTAGGACGTCTTCCTCGATGCCGCGGACCAGGAGCGAGTATGGCGGCTGCTCGGTCACGAACCGCTCCAGGCGCCGCTCCCGCGCGGCCCACTGGGCCTCGGCGATCTGGGAGCCGGAGTAGGACGAGGAGCCGATGTAGCGGACCTTGCCCTGGTGGACGAGGTCCGAGAGTGCGCCGAGGGTCTCCTCGACGTCGGTGTCCGGGCTCGGGCGGTGGACCTGGTAGAGGTCGATGTGATCGGTGCCCAACCGGCGCAGGGAGTTCTCGACCGCGCGGATGATCCAGCGCCGTGAGCCGCCGCGCTGGTTGGGGTCGTCCTGGTCCATGGGCATGAAGAACTTGGTGGCGAGGAAGACGTTCTCGCGGCGGTTCTTGAGTGCCTTGCCGACGATCTCCTCCGACACGCCGGCGGAATACACGTCGGCGGTGTCCACGAAGTTGATGCCCGCGTCGAGGGCGCGGTGGATGATCCGGATCGAGTCGGCCTCGTCCTCGTTGCCCCAGGGCCCGAACATCATCGCCCCGAGGCACAGGGGGCTGACCTGCAGACCAGAAATCGACCGCGCCGTGGCCTACCAGGAGCGGTGGGGTGGAATCGCCCTCCCGCCGGCTCCCGCCTACGAGGGCGGCCCGCGCGTTCTGGAAGCCGACATGCCCGAAGGCTCCGCCGGGGAAGGATGGCGGTTCCCGGCCGACGCGGCGGGGAACGCGCAGCCCGTGCCCCTCCACGAAGTACCGAGCTCGTCGGCTCAGGCCTTCTGGCGCTTGAGCGGTCAGTGGCACTCGCATGTCCTCCGTCACAACTGCTGCCTGTCTCGGAGGATGGCACCACTGCGGCGGTCTCCCGTTCCGGACGGTGCACTGGTCAAGCCACAGAGCTTAGTGATCGGCCTTGCCACCCGTGTTCGGGCGTACGGTCCGAGGTCTTCCGGAATCTGGAGCGGGAAACGAAGCGCAACTACGAAACGGATTACGGCCGCTGCTGCGCTTCCTCTCCAGGCGTGGGCTGTCGTGGCAGGAAGCGACACGCATACCCTGGCCCAGTTCGGGCTCCCGGCGGACAACATCCTGGTCGGGCTGGAGGAACGCCATGCCCTGATGGGAGCTCCTTCTCGTAGGCGGCGGCCGGGAGCACGATGACTGCGTCCAGGCGCAGTTCAGGCAGAGATGAAGACGGCCTCGTCGGCCCCGTCGAGGATGAACCCGTTGTCGAAGCGGACCCGTACGCTCACGTGAGGCGCCCGTTCCTGGAAGGCAGTCCACGCGGGTTCCAGAGAGGCAACCTTTTCTTCGAGCTGCCTCCTGCTCTCCGTGGGCATGTCCAGTCCGTAGGCGTCGAGCAGCGACTTGAGCCGCTCGTACTCGCGCACGTCCTCGCTCTCGTCCTGGTGGTCGGTCACCCGCTCGATGGTCCCGCTGGTGCCCGCCGCCAAGGACAGGAACCCGATGATGACCCCCGACACCTCAACCGAGTCGGTCAGCTTGATGTCGGCTGCCAGCTCCACCCGCTGACCTTCTTTGAGAGCCATCGACTTCCCATCTCTCATACGTACTGTTCACGGGCCGCATGCCCTCTGCGAAACGGGCATCCGCTGAGGCTATATCGGCAGGAGGCTCGCACGTTGGTTCGCCCAGGAGCGGGCCACCGCGAAGGCCGTGCTCTCCGCGCCCGCGGGGATGGTCCCGCCGCGGTCGGCAGCCGGACCGTGCCGGTGCTCCCCGCGTCTGCGGGGATGGTCCTTTCATGCCGATTCACTCTGAGCGGCTGCAAGTGTCGCCCAGCGCCTGGGGGATGGTCCCGGCAACCTGTCATCGCGATGCTTGTCTCTCTCACAGCGGGTTCCACCGCGGGCGCAGTGCTCCATGTGACCAGCCACGTGCCGACACAGAAGCGACTGTGCGAATGGCCGGACCGCGAACAATTTGATCCGGATCCGGGGCTGGGTGGCGAGAGGGTCAGTGACCGCAGTGCGGGCACCGTCCACTGGGGCGGCCACGGGTTTCTATCTCAATGCCGATCTCCCGCAGTCTTCGCAGCTGGTAAACGATCGACGACGTGGAGGAGACCCCTACCGCCGCGGCGAGCTCGCGTACCGACGGGGCTTCCCCGTACTCGGCGGTCCACTCCCGTGCGCTGCGGATGATCCGCATCTGCCGGTCCGTGAGCATCACGGCCGCGCTTTCGTACGGGCGATCTCCTTGAGTGCCATCCGGGCCGCGGGCGTGCCCGCCGAAGTCGTCCAGTACGGGTGCCCGGCGATGAGCCGGGACAGACGGAGGAGCCGTCGGCGTTGGGCAGCCGCGTCGTCCGACGAGCCGGTGGCGAGCTGTTCGTAGGTGACGTACCAGGACGTCTGCGCCTTCAGGAGGTCGCTCGGAAAGTGGCGGTCCATGCTCTCTAGTAGAGCGTATGTTCGAATTCCGAAGCAAAGGCAACGCCCCTCGACGTGTCGGGGACGTGCTCGTCGTCCTGCGCCAGCGAACCCTGCGCGTGTGCCATCGAACCGCGGCGAACGCGGATTCGTGTCACCAAAGTTGGAGCACAGGAGCCGGGGCGCGTGGGGTGGGGCAGAATCCTGCGTCGTGGCGATCAGCGCGCGCGAACTCAACCGAGCAACCCTCAGCCGCCAGCTGCTGCTGGAGCGTGAGCCGCTGACCATCCCTGACGGCGTGCGGCGTGTGGTCGCGCTCCAGGCACAGCACCCGGCTTCGCCCTACCTCGCACTGTGGAACCGGCTCACCAGGTTCACTCCCGCCGACCTGGATGCCGCCTTCACCGGGCGTTCGGTGGCCAAGGCGACCCTCATGCGAATCACCCTGCACGCCGTGCACGCCGAGGATTACCCAGCCTTCCGCGCGGCGATGCAGCCCACGCTGTACGCCTCCCGGCTCGGTTTCCGCTTCGCCGCCGCGGGGCTGGCCCCGGCGGACGCCGACGAGCTGGTGCCCGAGTTGCTGGCCTTCGCCCGCCGGCAGCGCACCTCGGCAGAGATGCAGGCGTGGGTCGAGGAGCGGCTGGGCGCCGAGAAGAAGGAGGGGGCGTGGTGGGGGTTGAAGGCGTACGCGCCGTTGCATCATGCCCCGACGGACGCCCCGTGGTCGTTCGGCCTGAGGCCGTCCTTCGTCGCTGCGGGGACAGGACCCGCCCCCACGGGACGGGCGATGGATCCACAGGCGCTACGGACCCTGATCCTGCGCTACCTGGCGGGCTTCGGGCCTGCCTCGATGGCGGACGTGGCGCAGTTCGCCATGGTGCAGCGGGCGGCCATCCGCGAGGCGCTCCGCGCTCTCGACGGCGCCGTCGAGCAGCTCCAAGGGCCGGACGGCGACACGCTGTTCGACCTTCCAGGCGCCTCCCGGCCGCCTGCGGAGACCCCCGCCCCGCCTCGGCTGATGGCGATGTGGGACAGCGTTCTACTGGCCTATGCCGACCGTAGCCGGGTGATACCCCCGGCCTACCGCCCCTTGGTGATCCGCAGGAACGGCGACGTACTGCCCACCCTGCTGGTGGACGGCCTTGTCGCCGGTGTCTGGCGCCCGGTGGACGGCGGCATCGAGGCCACGGCCTTCCACCCCCTGCCCCCCGCCGCCTGGGACGGGCTCGCCGCAGAGGCTCAGTCCTTGACGACACTCCTCAGCGAACGCGAGGCGGCGGTCTACAGCCGCTACGGCCACTGGTGGTCGAAACTCCCTGAGGCTGAGGCGCGGCTACTGTGAGGGGCAGCTGCCGCGGGGCTTCCTCGCGGAAGGGCTGCTGGATTCGTTGAGCGTGGGTTTCGATGCCCCGGCGGCGGCCGGCTCACCGGAGCATGGCGGTCAGCTTCCACATCGGCAGCTTGGCGGCCAGAGCAGGTGTGGGCGCGACGGCAAGGATGCGGCGGGTGGCTTTGTCTCACAGTGGTGAAGTCACTTGTCTATGAGTTTGGGGGCACGCCAATCCACGGATGGGTGATGTCGACGAGTTTGGGAGTCATCGAGGTTCTCGCTAGGGCAGCACCCGAGCCCGTGCTGAGGAACCCGCCAAGGTCGGCTGGGTGCGATAACTGCCGATCTTGACTTGAGCGACGAGGGGTAAGCGACATCGGAACGAAGCCCGGTGCTAAAAGATTGGTGCATGTGGGTTCAGCGAGTGATCGAACTGACCGGGTGGGAGCCGCTCGGGATCTCCGTCGACTGGGCGGCGGTCGAGGGAGAACTGGGAGTTCCGCTGCCTGCGGACTACAAGGAGCTCTACGAGGTGTTCGGCGGCGGCGTCTTCAGTGATTCCCTCTACTTTCTGGGGCGCGACGAGGGCCTCGCGTTCGACTTCCTGACACAGTGGCGGGTCGACCTGTCGGTCGACCAGGACAGCAAGCTCGGAAGCGTCTCCGCCGTCGATCCCTATGCGATCTACGCGCCGGGCGGCAAGGGGCTGGTTGAGTGGGGCTCCACCGAATGGGCCGACGAGTACTTCTGGCTCATCGATGCCGAGCGGCCGGGAGAGTACTTCGTCCTTGCGCGGTCCCATGACGTCGGTGGTTGGCACCGGTACGACATGTCCACCTCGGAGTTCCTCCACCGCGTCCTTGCCGATGCCGATTTTCACCCTTTCGGGATCGCGCAGTACGACCTCGGCGCGACCTTCAAGCCCGGCTCCGGCGACCCCCTCGACGGCCGGCCACTCTGACGAGGGGCTGTCCGTCCCACGTTCGTAGACACAACAGCGCCGTCAATTCTCATCGCGAACCGTGAGCCAGGTGATCACCAACTGCCTCCGGAACCGATCGCCCACCGCTGTTCCAAGAGAGCAACGAAGCCACGGCGGGCATCCGGGCGGGTCAGTGATTCAGGCTTGTCCCTGAACGCCGGCGGTCTTCTTCGCCGTCGCCTTCTTGGCGGTCGTCTTCTTCGCTGGAAACTTCTTCGGCATGTCGTGGACAGTCGCGAGTACGGAAGGAGTCCGTAACTTTTGCCCCGATGTGCACGGCCCCTCGGCCTTTCACCGCCGCCGCGTCACGAGTCCATTGGAGTTGGCGAGGTCGAACTCGGCCGGTGGCCTTGTGCCTTGCATTCCGGAGTCCCTGTGACGTCGTCGATGTCTTCGATGGTGCCGAACCGGCGGCCCTGGTCGCGGATCAGGGCGTTGGCGATGAGCAGCAGGCAGGTGAGGCCTATGCAGCTCTTCGTCTCGTTGGTGACGACGGCCCGCCAGGCATACTCAGCTCCGGCGCCTAGGATCTCGCACCACTTGCCCTAGGGCATTGCGCTGACCAGCAGGTTCTCGGGTTGTCTCACGTCCTCCAGGTGCCCCCGTCTCAGGGCGGGTGGCGTTTTCTCATCCCCGGGTGGTCGATGTATGGCAGGCTCCAGCGGCTCCGTCACCGGGCGAGCCGGCTCGGTCACGGAGCCGACGGGGGTTGCCCAGCAGAGCTCCCGTCCACCGACCACCGACCACCGACCACCGACCACCGACCACCGACCACCGACCACCGACCACCGACCACCGACCAGCAACAGTGTGGACTCGATGGCCTCCTCCCCCTCCACACCCGCGGATACCGGGCGGTAATGTCGCCACCCGCCGGACGGCACGAGACCGGCGGGTGAGCGCGAAGGGGCTCTCATGACGACGGACATACCTGCTTGGACGCAAACGGCCGACGATCGTTGGCAGCACATGTGGGGCCACCGCGAGCAACTGCTCAAGGTTGCCCGGCGCAGGTCGATGAGCCCGGAGGACGCCGAGGACGCGGTGCACGAGGCGATGCTGCGCGCCGCGGAGCGCCCTGAGCTGGACGACGAGCGCCTCGGCGCCTGGCTGACGACCGTGACCATGCGGCTGTGCGTCGACCGGTACCGCCAGGTCAACCGTGAGGCCGAGGTACACGGCAGCCCCACACTCGCCATGCCGGGTCCGGTGCCCATCGAGGACGCGGTGTGCGACCGGGCCGAGGCCAGGTGGCTGGCCGTGCAGAGCGGGGAGCTGCCCGCTCGCCAGGCCGAAGCACTCCGGTTGAAGTCCGAGGACCTCGATGTCGGCCAGGTCGCCGTTCGCATGGGGCTGAGTTATCGGACGGTCGAGTCGCTGCTCGCCCGGGCCCGGCGCACGCTGCGCGACTCGCTGGCCGGAACGCTGGGCTTCGCCCTGTTCCTGTGGGGGCACGGCAAGTTGCGCGCGGGCGGTCACGCGCAGGCCGTGGCGGTGACCTCGACTGCCTGCACCCTGGTGGTGGCGGGGTGCGTGCTGCCGTACGTCCACTACGGGAACGGGCAGGGCGCGGCTTCCGGTCCCTCCGTGTCCCGTAGGGCCCAGGCGCCCACGCCGACCGTCCGGCCCGATGGCGGCGGCCGGGCCGCGACCCCGAACGCCCTTGATCTGCCGGCCGCCCCGGCGACGCCGACGCCCGGCGGTCATAGCCGGTTGCCGTCGTTGCTGCCGCTGCCGCTGTCGGTGTCGGTGCCATCGCTGCCGGACGCCCCACTGTCACCGGTGCCGTCCGTCCCCGATGTCCCCGACCTCCCCCGCGTGTCCGACCTGCCGAGTGTGCCCGCTCTTCCCGGCCTGCCGGCCGCGCCCACGGTCCCCCCGACGGTTCCGGCCCTCCTGGAGGCTCCCGCCACGCCCTCCGCCCCCGCCACGCTGCCGTAGAACCGCCGAAAGAACTGCCGAAAAAACCGCCCGACAAAATCCACCTCCGCAGCGACGGACACCCCTCCCCTCCCCGTAGAGCAGTTGTCGGAGCTGTTCCACGGCAGAAGGGTGGACCGGATGGGTGTCGAGATCTGTGTCGAAGGGCTGACCAAGTCCTTCGGTCGCCAGGTCATCTGGCAGGACGTCTCGCTGACGCTGCCCGCCGGGGAGGTCTCGGTCATGCTCGGCCCCTCGGGCACGGGCAAGTCGGTGTTCCTCAAGACGCTCGTCGGACTCCTGAAACCGGACCGGGGTTCCGTGAAAGTCGCAGGACGGGACATCACGAAACTGCGCGAGCACGAGCTGTACGAGGTGCGCAAACTCTTCGGCGTGCTGTTCCAGGACGGCGCGCTGTTCGGCTCGATGAGCCTGTACGACAACATCGCCTTCCCGCTGCGCGAGCACACCCGCAAGTCCGAGAGCCAGATCCGGCGCATCGTGCTGGGGAAGATGGACATGGTCGGGCTGATCGGCTCCGAGGACAAGCTGCCCGGCGAGATCTCCGGCGGCATGCGGAAACGGGCCGGCCTCGCCCGGGCCCTGGTCCTCGACCCGGAGATCATCCTCTTCGACGAACCAGACTCCGGCCTCGACCCGGTGCGCGTCGCCTATCTCAACCAGCTGATCGTCGACCTCAACGCACAGATCGACGCGACCTTCCTGATCGTCACGCACGACATCGCCTCGGCCCGCCAGGTGCCGGACAACATCGGCCTGCTGTTCCGGCGTGAACTGGTCATGTTCGGGCCCCGCGAGGAGCTGCTGAGGAGCGATGAGCCCGTCGTACAGCAGTTCCTGAACGGCCGGATGCAGGGCCCCATCGGGATGGCCGAGGAGAAGGACGCCGCCCAGGTCGAGCAGGAGCTGGCGCGGCTCGGCGACCTGGACCGCAAAGCCCGCCATGTCGGCAACGACATGACGCCGCGGCTGCTGCCGGGCCCCGACATCACCCGCCCGCCCCGCTGGGAGGCGATCGCGCGGCGCGAGGCCGAGCTGCACCGCAAGGAGGTGGCGGACGCATGAGCCTGTCACCGACCGGGGCGCTCAGGCAGTCGGGGAACCTCTTCGCGATGGCGCTGGACGTCGTCCGGACCATGCCCCGACGGCCCTTCCAGGCCCGGGAGTTCATTCAGCAGTCCTGGTTCATCGCAAGCGTCACGATCCTGCCGACGGCTCTCGTGTCGATCCCCTTCGGTGCGGTCATCGCGCTGCAGATCGGCAGCCTGACGCGGCAGCTCGGCGCCCAGTCCTTCTCCGGGGCAGCCTCGGTCCTCGCGGTGCTGCGGGAAGCCTCGCCGATCGTCACCGCGCTGCTGATCGCGGGCGCCGGCGGCACGGCGATCTGCGCGGACCTCGGGGCGCGGAAGATCCGCGAGGAGATCGACGCGATGCAGGTGCTCGGCATCGACCCCATCCACCGCCTCGTCGTCCCGCGGGTCCTGGCATCAATGGTGGTGGCGGTTTTGCTCAACGGCTTGGTGTCGGTGGTCGGCGTGGCGGGCGGCTACTTCTTCAACGTCGTCCTGCAGAACGGCACACCGGGCGCCTATCTGGCCTCTTTCACCACGCTCGCCCAGCTCTCCGACCTGTGGGCGGCCGAGATCAAGGCGCTGGTGTTCGGCGCGATCGCCGCGATCGTCGCCTCGTACAAGGGACTTACGGCGAAAGGCGGCCCCAAGGGGGTGGGTGACGCCGTGAACCAGTCGGTGGTGATCACCTTCATGTTGCTGTTCGTGACGAACTTCGTGATGACCGCGGTGTACTTCCAAGTCGTCCCGCAGAGGGGTTAGCCGATGCGACTTCTCCAGCGGCCCTTGCGCTCTCTCGAAGATCTCGGCGCCCAACTGTCTTTCTACGGACGTTCGTTGGCGTGGACGGGCCGTACCCTGCGCCGCTACAAGAAGGAGATCCTGCGGCTGCTCGCCGAGGTGAGCTTCGGGCGCGGGGCGCTAGCCGTCGTCGGCGGCACGGTCGGTGTCATCGCCTTCCTGTCGTTCTTCACCGGCACGGAGGTGGGCCTGCAGGGGTACGCCGCGCTCAACCAGCTCGGCACCTCCAACTTCGTGGCGTTCCTCTCGGCGTATTTCAACACCCGCGAGATCGCCCCGCTGGTGGCCGGGCTCGCCCTGTCCGCGACGGTCGGCGCCGGGTTCACGGCGCAGCTCGGCGCGATGCGGATCAGCGAGGAGACCGACGCCCTCGAAGTCATGGGGGTCCCCTCGCTGCCGTTCCTGGTGACCACCCGGATGATCGCCGGTTTCGTCGCGGTGATCCCGCTGTACGTGGTCGGGCTGCTGTCGTCGTACTTTGCCGCCCGCACCATCACCACGGGCTATTACGGGCAGTCGGCGGGCACCTACGACCACTACTTCCAGCAGTACCTGCCGCCGGTCGACGTGCTGTGGTCCTTCGGCAAGGTGCTCGTCTTCGCCGTCCTGATCATCCTGGTGCACTGCTTCTACGGCTACTACGCGAGCGGCGGCCCCGCGGGCGTCGGCGTCGCCGTGGGCCGTGCCGTGCGCACGTCGATCGTCGCGATCAACGTCCTGGACTTCTTCCTGTCGCTCGCCATCTGGGGAGCCAACACGACCGTACGGATTGCGGGGTGAGCCGTATGGGGGCTACGAGGGTACTGAGACTGCGGTTGTACGGCGTGGTGTTCCTCGCCGTGCTGGCGCTGCTGCTGTCCCTGTCCGTCGCCGTGTACCAGCGGGCGTTCACCCCCGCCGTACGGATCACGCTGGAGGCCAGCAGCCTCGGCAACCAGCTCGATCCGCGGGCCGACGTCAAGCTGCGCGGGCTGCTGGTCGGCGAGGTGGACGCGGTGCGTGCCGACGGGACGAAGGCGATGCTCGACATCGCACTGAAGCCGGAGTACGCCGCGTCCATCCCGTCCGACGTGCGGGCGCTCCTGCTGCCCAAGACGCTGTTCGGCGAGAAGTACGTCGACCTGGTCGCGCCCGCGCACCCCTCGGCCCGACCCATTCGCGCCGGGGATGTCATCACCCAGGACCGTACGCGCGTCGGCATCGAGCTCCAACAGCTGATGAACGACCTGTTGCCGCTGCTGCGGACCGTGCGGCCCGGCAAGCTCAATGCCACGCTCTCCGCTTTCGCCACCGCCCTCGAAGGGCGCGGCGACCGGATCGGCGACAACCTCACGCGCGTGGAGGACTATCTGCACCGCCTCAACCCTCATCTGCCGTCCCTCACCGAGGACTTCGCACGCCTCGCCGACGTCGCCGAGGTGTATGGCGACGCGGCTCCGGACCTGATGGACATCCTGCGCAACACGGTCACCACCAGCCGCACGTTGGTCGAGCAGCGGGACCGGCTCGCGGCCGCGCTCACCACGACGGCCACGGCGGCGGGCACCGCGGAGGACTTCCTCGACGCGAACGGCGACCGGCTGATCACCCTGGGCCGGGTCTCCCGCCCCACGCTCAGTCTCTTCGCCCGCTACTCGCCCGAGTACCCCTGCCTCCTCGCCGGCCTGGTCCACCAGGAGCGGGCGTCCGAGGAGGCGTTCCGGGGCGGCAAGATGCACATCACGCTCGAAGTCGTCCGCCAGCAAGGGGCGTACGAACCCGGTGAGTATCCCCGCTACGCCGACCGGTCGGGTCCGAACTGCCGCAGCCTGCCCCATCCTTCGATGCCCGCGCCCGGGGTCCACCTCAACGACGGTTCGAAGAAGGGGAGTCCATCCGGTCCGGCCGACGTGTCCGCCACCCGCGCCGAGCAGCGCGCCGTCGGCTCGCTCGTGGCGCCCGTCCTGGGCCTACCCGCCGACGAGGTGCCGCCTGTCGCGACCCTGCTGTTCGGACCGATGGCACGCGGGACGGCGGTGAGCGTCGCATGAGCACACCGAACACGCCGACGCCCACGAGGACGCCGGGAGCCCAGCAGACCGCCGCCCCGCTCATCAAGTTCAGCCTCTTCGCCCTCGTGACGATCCTGGCGACGGCTCTGCTCGCCGCCACCATCGTCAACATCTCCTTCACCCCGGAGCACACGTACCGCGCGGTGTTCAGCGATGTGACAGGCCTGGAGAAGGGCGACGACATCCGGGTGGCCGGGGTGCGGGTCGGCGAGGTCGAGGGCATCCGGATCAAGGACCGGACACTGGCGGAGATCACCTTCACTGTCGGCGCGGACCGTCCGCTCCTCAACAGCACCGGCGCGGTCGTCCGCTACCGGAACCTGGTCGGACAGCGTTACGTCGCCCTGACGGAGGGCGCAGGAGACAGCACCCAGCTGAAGCCCGGCACGGCGATCCCACTGTCGCGCACGCAGCCCGCGCTGGACCTCAACGCGCTGCTGAACGGCTTCAAGCCCCTGTTCGCCGCGCTCAGCCCGCAGGACGTCAACCAGCTCGCCACCGAGATCATCCGGACGCTCCAGGGTGAGGGCGGCACAGTCAACAGCCTGCTCGCGCACACGGCTTCACTCACCACGACCCTGGCCGGCCGCGACCAGCTGATCGGCTCGGTGATCGACAACCTCAACACTGTGCTGGAGACGCTGGACAAGCGCGGCGCCCGCTTCTCCGGGCTGCTCAAGCAGCTGCGGCGGCTGGTCTCGGGACTGTCCGCCGACCGCAAGCCCATCGGGCAGTCGCTGGTGAACATCGGCGACCTGACGGACGCCACCTCGGGGCTGCTCAAGGACGCGCGTCCGCCCCTGAAGGACGACATCGCCGGGCTGACCGATCTCACCGGAACGCTGAACAAGAACGAGAAGACCGTGGAGGGCGTGCTGAATCGGCTGCCGAACAAGCTCACCGAGCTGACGGGGACGGCGTCCTACGGCTCGTGGTTCAACTTCTACCTCTGCGACTTCGACGGCCGGATCGTGCTGCCGAAGACGAAGCGGGTGCTCACTCCCGGCCTGCACGTGGCGAGAGCGAGGTGCGGCGCGTGATGAAGCGCTTCATTCCGCGCAGGCCCCGTCAGCGCCGCCCGGAGCCGCTGGTCAAGGTCCGCATCGACCCGCCCAAACTCCCAAAAATACGGCTCCTGCCGCGCCGGGCACCACGCCCACCCCGCCCGGAACCCCTGGTCAAGGTCCGCATCGACCCGCCCAAGCTCCCCAAGATACGGATTCACCGCCCGCGCCTGACCCCGTTCCGCGAGCGCAACCCGGTGGTGATCGGAGCCGTGGGTCTCAGCTTCCTCGCGCTCCTTGCCGTGGCCGCGTTCAACGCCGACAGTCTGCCGCTGATCGGCGACGGCAAGACGTACAACGCCGCCTTCTCGGAGGCGGGCGGTCTCAAGCCCGGCGACGAGGTGCGGATCGCCGGCGTCAAGGTCGGCAAGGTCGAGGACGTCGATCTGGACGGTGGCCACGTCAAGGTCACCTTCAAGATCAAGGGCGATCCGGAGTTCGGCACCGGGACCGGCGCCTCGATCCGGGTCAAGACGATCCTCGGCGCCAAGTACCTCGCGCTGCACCCCAAGGGGCCCGGGCAGTTGAGGCCCGGCAGCGAGATACCCCTGAAGCGGACCGTTCCGGCGTACGACGTCGTGCAGGCGTTCAGCGATCTCACCACCACGACGGAGAAGGTCGACACCGACCGGCTCGCTAAGGCCCTGGACACCCTCTCCACCACCTTCGAGGACTCGCCCGCCGAGATACGGGCGTCCATCAAGGGCCTGTCGAAGATCTCCCGGACGGTCGCCTCGCGCGACAAGGCGCTGGGCGAACTCCTCGACCATGCGAACGGTGTCACGGGCGTGCTGGCCGAGCACTCCGAGGACTTCTCCGCCCTGGTCAAGGACGGCGACAAGCTGTTCAAGGAGATCAGCAAGCGGCGCACGGCGATCCACAAGCTGCTGAAGAGCTCCATCGCGCTGGGCATCGAGTTGTCCGGCCTGGTCGACGACAACAACAAGGAGATCGGGCCCGCGCTCAAAGGCCTGAACCGTGTGGTCCGGATGCTCGAAAAGAACCAGTCGAGCCTCGACCGGAGCGTCAAGCTGCTCGCGCCCTATGTGCGGGTCTTCAGCAACACCCTCGGCAACGGCCACTGGTTCGACAGCTACATCCAGAACCTGGTCGCCGCTCCGGTGGTGCCGCGCACGGGAGGCGTGCAGTGAAGCACTTGAAGAGGCGCGTGGCCGTGGTCACCGCGCTCGCCCTCGTCGCCGCGCTCAGCCACGTGCTGTGGCCGCGCTCCGAGCCCGTGCGCGTCACCGCGTACTTCCCGCGCACCGTCGGTATCTACCCCGGCTCGGACATCCGTGTCCTCGGCGTCCGGATCGGCGAGGTCGAGAAGATCACGCCGGAGGGCGACCGGGTGCGGGTGGAGTTGGCGTACGACGAGGGCCGCAAGGTCCCGGTGGACGCGAAGGCCGCGATCATCAACTCTTCGGTGGTCAGCGACCGTTACGTGCAGCTGCTGCCGGTCTACCGCGACGGTCCGGTGATGCGGGACGGCGCTGTCATCCCCGAGAAGCGGACGGCCGTCCCCGTCGAGCTGGACCGCATCTTCGACAGTCTGCACACGACGGCCGACGCGCTCGGCCCCAAGGGCGCCAACAAGGACGGCTCGCTGTCGCGGCTGCTCGGCGTGAGCGCGGACACTCTCGACGGCCAGGGCGAGAACCTCAACCGGACGGTCAAGGACCTCTCGCAGGCAGTCACCACGCTGTCCGACGGCCGCGGGGACCTCTTCGGCACGGTACGGAACCTGCAGGTGTTCACGGCGGCGCTGGCCGCCGACGACAAGAGCGTGCGGTCGTTCAACACCAGCCTGAGCAAGGTCGCGGAGCAGCTCGCCGGCGAGCGCAAGGACCTCGCGGACGCGTTGCGGAACCTGGGGGCGGCGCTCGGCGACGTGTCGGACTTCGTGAAGAAGAACAAGAAGTCGCTGACCTCGGACGTGAAGGGCCTGAGCAAGGTGACCAAGGTGCTGGTGACCCAACGGGCCGCGCTGGAAGAGCTGTTGGAGGTCGCCCCGACGGGTCTGTCGAACCTGAACAACGCCTACAACCCGTCCGCGGGCACCCTCGACACCCGCAACAACGCGCAACAGGCCCAGGATCCGGCCTCGCTGTTGTGCTCCGTGCTGAGGACGACCGGCGACGAGGGCGGCAAGAACCCCGACTGCACGGAGCTGAAGAAGCTCTTCGACTCCCTGCCGAAGGCGCCGCGGGGCTCCGCGGTGACGGGAACGGTCGACCGGACACTCGGCGGAATTCTGGGGGCGAGCGCATGAACGCACTGCGCAGAGTCGGAGCTGTCGCGTGGGCCGCGACCGGCTCGCTGCTCCTGTCCGGCTGCGAGTTCAACGGCTGGTACGACGTCCAGCTGCCCGGCGGAGCCGCCGCCGACGGCCACGCTTACCACGTCACCGTCGAGTTCCGCGATGTCCTCGACCTGGTGCCGCAGTCGGCGGTGAAGGTCAACGACGTCCCCGTGGGCGCGGTCGAGAAGGTGGGTCTTGACGGCTGGCACGCGCGCGTACGGCTGCGGGTCGCCGACTCGGTGAAGCTGCCCGCCAATGCGGTCGCCGAACTGCGGCAGACCAGCATGCTCGGCGAGAAGTACGTCGCGCTCTCCGCCCCGCCCGGCACGGCCCCCGTGGGCCGGCTCGGCGACGGCGATCGCATTCCGTTGTCCCGCAGCGGCCGCAACCCGGAGATCGAGGAGGTGCTGTCCGCGCTGTCCGCGCTGCTCAACGGCGGCGGAGTGGCCCAGCTCAAGACGATCACCGTGGAGCTGAACAAGGCACTGGACGGCCGGGAGAACCGGGTCAGGTCGCTGCTCAAGGAGCTGAACACGTTCATCGGTGGCCTGGACGACCAGCGTGCGGACATCGTCCGCGCCCTCAAAGCCGTCGACCGGCTCGCGGGACGGCTCGGGAAGGAGAAGAAGACGATCGCACGGGCCGTCGACACCATGCCGCCCGCCCTGAAGGTCCTCGCCGACCAGCGGCACGATCTGACGAAGATGCTCACTGCCCTGTCGAAGCTGGGCAAGAAGGGCACCAAGGTGGTCAACACCTCGCACGACGACACGGTCGCTGACCTCAAAGCGCTGCGACCGGTCCTCCAGCAGCTGAACAAGGCGGGCGACGATCTGCCCAACTCCCTGGAACTGCTGACGACTTACCCGTTCCCGCGCAACGCGTCGGACGCCGTCAAGGGCGACTACGTCAACCTCCATCTCACCGCCGATCTCGATCTGTCGGACCTCTACGGGAACGTGACGGGCGGGTCCGGTAGGTCCGGCAAGGGCAACGGTGATTCCCGGGGGCCCGAGGTCCCCGGTCTGCCGGATCTCCCGGATGTGCCGGACGTGCCGCGCGTCCCGACGCCCACCGCGCTGCCGAGCGCACCGGGCGTGCCCTCTCCCTCGGTCCCCTCGGCCCCGTCGGGCGGCGGCGGTCCGCTGTGCCCGCCGGTGTGCACCAGTAGCTACACCACCCCGGGCGAACTTCCCGAGGGGATCGACCTCGCTCTCGCGGAGCTGATGCTGATGGGGGTTCAGCCGTGATCACACGTACGGTCAAGATCCAGCTGCTCGCCTTCGCCACGGTCACCGCCGTCGGGGTGTCGTACGTCGGCGCCGAGTACACCGGCCTGGTGGACGGCGTCCTGGGCCGCGGCTACACCGTGCGGGCCGACTTCGCCGACTCCGGGGGCATCTTCCCCGGCGCCGAGGTCACCTACCGCGGGGTGCCGGTGGGCCGCGTCGGCACATTGCGGCTGGCCGGCTCGGACGGCGTCTCGGTCGCCCTCGACATCAAGGACGGCGCGCCACGCATCCCGGCGGACACCCTCGCCGTGGTGGCGAACCGTTCGGCGGTGGGCGAGCAGTTCGTAGATCTGCAGCCGCGCACTTCGCACGGCCCGTACCTCCTCGACGGCGGCACCATCCCGCGCGGCAGTACCCGCGTGCCGCTGCCCACCACGGAGCTGGTCCTCAGCCTGGACCGGCTGGTGAATTCGGTCGGCAAGGACGATCTGCGGGTCACCGTCGACGAGTTGGGCAAGGCCTTCTCCGGCACGGGACCGAATCTGAGCCGCCTGGTGGACTCGGGCAACGCGCTCGTCAAGTCGGCGTCCGATTCACTGCCTCAGACGATCTCGCTCATCGAGGACTCGCGGACGGTCCTCAAGACGCAGGCCGACCAGGGCTCGTCCATCAAGTCGTTCGCGCACGATCTGGCGGCGCTCAGCGCACAGCTGAAGTCGAGCGACGGGGACCTGCGCAAGCTGATCGGCAACGCGACGCCGGCCGCGCAACAGGTGAACTCGCTGTTGAAGTCCACCGGTCCACGGCTTTCGGTCCTGCTGGCCAATCTGATCAGCGGCGGCCAGGTCACGCTGGCCCGCCTGCCCGGCGTGGAGCAGTCCCTGGTCACGTTCCCGGCGCTGGTCGCGGGCAGCTACACGGTCCTCCCGGGCGACGGCACCACCCACTTCGGCCTGGTGGTGAACGCCGACGACCCGCCGCCGTGCACCCAGGGGTACGGGACGACACGGCGCAACCCCTCGGACACCAGCATGCGCGAGGCGAACACAGACGCGCGCTGCGCGGCCCCGCGGGGAAGCAAGACGTCGGTGCGGGGCGCACAGAACGCCCCCGGCGCGACGGCCGCTTCCGGCCGGGCGAACCAGACGGCGTACGTCACGCCGTACGACCCGGAGACCGGCACCGCGACCGGCCCGGACGGAAGGCCCGTCGAGATCGGCTCGACGGGCGGCCAACAGAACGTATTCGGAAAGGAATCGTGGCAATGGCTGCTCGTCGGACCGATGGCATGAGCAAGGCCCTACCGGTCCTGGCCCTGTCGGGCAGGGCCTGGGCGGCGGGACTCGTCGTGGCGACCGTCCTCACCACCACGCTGACCATCTGGCTCAGCCTCGGCGTCTTCGACCAGCGCGAAACGGAGCAGCGGCGCCAGGACCTCCTGGCCGCGGCCCGCCAGTCGGCGCTGAACTTCACCTCGCTCGACTACCGGCACTACGGCCGGGACAGCGCGAACGTCCTCGAGGGCGCCACCGGCGACTTCAAGAAGCAGTTCGCCGCGCAGACGGAGGAACTGACCAAACTCGTCGCCGAGAACCGGTCCATGTCCGAGGGCCAGATCCTCGAAGCGGGCATCGTCCGCTCCGACGAACGCTCGGCCCGCGTCCTGGTGGTCGCCGACAGCAAGGTGACCAACACCGCCACACCCAAGGGCGAGGCGCGCACCTATCGGCTGCAGCTCGACCTCGTGTACCGGGACGGCCGCTGGCTGACCTCCGACGTCGAATTCGTCGGCTGACCGCCCCCTCTCTCCGTACCACCCATTCCGTACCGGCCCATGAGGAGCAATACCGTGGCGAAGACGACCAATCGGAGCCGTGGCTCCGGTTCCGGCGCCCGGCGCACCATGACCGCGGCTGCACGCGCGGCGACCAAGCGTGCGGAGCGCGGCCACCACAGGCCGGGTCCTGCGGCCACCGACGAGGAGGCTCCCGGGCAACGGCTCAGGGCAGTGGACTCCGGGCGCACCCTCCTCATCGAGGCTCCTGAGGAGGGCGGCTGGGACGACCCGCCGGAGCCCTCGCCGGAATCCCTCAGGGAGGACCCGTCACAAAAGTCACAGGAAGAGCAGGAAGAGCAGGAAGAGCACGAGGAGCAGGAAGAGGACGAGACCGGCCGCGGCACGCCGCCGCGCCGCGGCCGGCGACGGCCGTTCACCGCACTCCTGTGCGTCCTGCTCGTGGCGGGCCTGATCGCGGCCGCCGTCCTCGGGTGGCGATACCGGGAGGGCACGCGGGCCGAACAAGCACGGGGACAGGCGCTCGCGGCCGCACGGCAGGCAGCGCCTGTCGTGCTCTCGTACGACTACCGGCATCTGGACCGCGACTTCGCCGCGGCGCGCGCCCGGCTCACCGGGCACTTCCGTGACGAGTACGGGAAGACCACCACGAGGGTGGTCGGGCCGACTGCCAGGAAGTACCACGGAGTGGTGAAAGCGACGGTGGCGCAGCCCGCCGGTGACTCCGCCACGGCCCCGGCGGCCTCCGTGATCTCCGCCTCGGCGGACCGGGCCGTGGTCCTCCTCTTCGTCAACCAGGTGACCACGAGCACCCAGGTCACGGGCTCCCGCGCGGACCTGAACCGGGTGCGGATGACGCTGACACGTACGGACGACGGTGGCTGGAAGGTGAGCGCGCTCGACGCGCTCTGACATCGGCGTCCCCCACCCCGGGAGCCCGGCGGGAAGGGCAGAGAGAGGGGCGGAGCCCAGACGAGTCGAACTGCACGCCGGGTTCCGTTCCATCGGGCCCTCACGCGCCTCGGAGCAACTACCAGCCACCACTCCCACCTGTTCCACGCCTACGGCATGACAAGCGACCACCGTCCACTCAGCGCGACGACCGTCCGGCAGGACACGGCCGGACCCATACGGTCCGGACCGAGACGCCGAGCTCCTCAAACCGATCATGCCAGGTCAGCAGAGGTCAGGGCCGAGCCGTGGACACGGCGTCTGGGTCAAGTTGACCCATCCGTAGGCGCAGCAGATGGTCACCGGCAGCCAGGCGATCGAACGCGTGGGGCACGTATCTGGGCCCCAAGAACCTCGGCTGATCGGGGTGATCGGGTTGGCGTCGATGGTGTTCGCGGTGACGAAGCCGCTGTCAGGGGAGGCGAGGAAGGCGACGACCCCGGCGAGGTCGGCGGGGGCACTGCACGGCACCGGGGATCGCAGCACCGACCGCCCCGCCCGCCGTCGCTCCACCATCCCCGCGTCGAGCAGCACTCGCAGATGCCCGCCCCCGAACCCAGCGTCCGCCCGGTCACGGCGACCAGCTGGGTTGTGCTCATGGGCGTCCCGAGCAGCGTCAGCAACCCGGCCAACGATGGCCCGTCCGGGCGGCAACCTGCCCCCGAACGGTAGAGTCGCCGATGGCGCAGCATTGCGATCATGAAATCAGCATGAGCCACTCATTACATGATCAGACACGCGATGCGTACGCTCTGCGCCGCCACCCTCGTGGCCGCTCCCCTCGCCCTGACCGCAACGCCTGCACAAGCCCTGACTTCATGTACGGTCAACGGCCGTCCCGTGTCCGGTACGACCGTCAGCGGTACTGCCGGCTCCGACAACATCAGCTGCGGCGCCCTTGCCTTGGGCGATAGCGTCAACGGCTTGGGCGGGAGCGACTACATCGTCATCAACGGCATCGTTGCCGGCACCGTCGACGGCGGCGCCGGCGGCGATTTCATCACGGCCAACGCCGGTACCACGGCGAACGGCAGGATCCTCGGCGGTGCCGACGGCGACTTCATCCTCGTCGGCCCGAACGCCGGCACCGTCGACGGCGGACTCGGATCGGACTTCTGCCGAATCGCTTCCGGTAACCCCCCAATCAGCTGCTGACCAGCAGCGGGTTCGTTGGGCCAGCCAACAGCGAGGCTCACAGTGGCCGGCTAGCGTGGCACAGCACGCGGTGGTCACCGGCCCGCTGCCCCCGCTCGGCACATTCCGTCACCTCCGGAGCCGCATTTCGTCGGGTCCCCGACGAGGGCGCGCTCCATCGAGTCGGCGAACTCGTCGCCGGCCTTCGGCTGCCCGCAGCGGTGTCCATGAATCGATCGGTTCCCGAACGAGCCAGGGACGCCGGGCGGATTGCCTGGCGCACCTGTTCGGTCGTGTTCAGGATGGGTGTTTCATCGGACTGCCAGCAGCCCTTCCAGACCAGCGCTGTCTCCGAGATCGGCGGAGACTTGGAGGCTGACTGCGATTCATTGCCGAAGACCCCCACGTCGTGGAAGTCCATGACGGGTGGGGCTGTCGCTGCCCAACTGCCCCGCCGCCGCCGTGTACAGCTCGGTGCCCGTCGCGGCAAGGGCGGGGAGATCTCCTCGTACCGGCGCGACGAGCAGGACGTGTTCGTCCTGTGCTTGCGCATCCTGCAATCCGCCCTTTCTGCCAGCGGCAGAACACCGGCCCCACCGGGCTCAGCGATCACTACAGTCCAGGCTCATGACGACGGTTACAACGCGCACGGTCGAATACGCGGCCGACGGCCTGACGATGATCGGGCACCTCGCGCTCCCGGCCGGTGCCGACCGCCGGCCCGCGGTCCTGGTCGGCCCCGAGGGGATGGGGCTCAGCGACGTCGAGCGCCGCCGGGCCGATGCGCTCGCCGAGCTGGGATACGTGGCGCTGGCCTTCGACCTCCACGGCGGGCGCTATTTGGGCGACCCTGAGGAGATGCTTGCCCGTTGCATGCCACTGCTCGCCGACCCCGACCGGATGCGAGGCATCGGCCACGCGGCGCTCGACGTGCTCCGCGCCGAGCCGCGCACCGACCCCGACCAGATCGCCGCCGTCGGCTATGGCACCGGGGGCGCAATCGCGCTGGAACTCGGGCGCGACGGCGTCAACCTGCGCGCGATCGGGACAGTCAACGCGCTGACCACGGGCCGCCCCGGCGAGACGCTGCACATCCGCTGCCCCGTATGGGCCGGGGTCGGGTCGGAAGACCCGATCATGCCGCCCGCGCAACGGGACGCATTCACCACCGAGATGCAGGCCGCGGGCGTCGACTGGCGCCTCATGGTCTACGGCGGCGCCTTGCACGCCTTCCACCACCCGCCGGTCGACCATCCGGTGGTCCCCGGCGTCGGCTACCACCCACGGCACGCGCAGCGAGCTTGGCGTGATGTCGTCGACCTGCTCGCCGAGTGCCTGCCCATAGCGGAGTGATCTGGTCGGCAACCGCGATTCCGGACCGCAAGCCAAGCCGCTCGACCGTCACCATGCGGTGGTCGTGGTCGTGGTCGATGGCGTAAGCGGCGGCGTCGCAGGTGGCGCAGGTGCCTTCCTAGAAGTCGTGGAGGCGCCACCACGCATACCAGAGGAGTATTTTCTCCTCAGGCCACTGTGCGGGCAAAGGTCCTTGCCACGGGCGAGGGAGGTACCGCGGGGCCTTCCAGGTGCCGCACCGTTGGTCGCGCGGGATCTGCGTGGCGTGCACCGGGGGACCCAACTCCTCCTGACGTCTTGGGCCCGAAGCTGGGAACGTCGCTCCGGTCCTTTGTCCGCATCTCGCCGGTGAATGCCTCCAGCGGGTACACCACCACCCCGAGTTGCCCGACGTCCGGACGATGACTGGGCTCGCCGACGGCCGAGACAGCCGACGCCCGACGGTGTGCGTACCCGGCCGTGGCGTCAGTCGGCCGAGTGACCTTGCCTGGCCGTTCTATCCGTGTGTGACGGTCTTGAGCCACGGTCTCAGTCTCCGTTGCGCGACCCGTAGCACTTCATCCGGAGACAGCTCGTCAGCTCGTTCGATCACGATGAGACGCCAGTCCTTCCGGCGGGCTGCGTCCAGTGTCACTGCACGCTCTCGCAGCAGGTACTGCACCGCCGAAGCCACGTCGGCGACTGGAGGACTTACCTGGTAGGCGGCGAGTTTTCCGACGTACCAGTCCATCCACTGCTCGCCTTCCCTCGTCACGGCTCGGGAAAGTGCGGACTCGGCATTGCCATCGAGAAAGACCATGACCGACCGGACCCGTGCGAGAACCGCGGTGAGGTCGGTCATGAAGGCGTCGATGGTCTCTTCACCGTGCCCCATGGCCAGCAGCGTCGGTACGAACGGCATCAGCGCGTCCGCGATCACCACGTCATCGCCCCTCGCCACGACCGCATCGACGAACTTCGTGGTCGCCGCGATCAGTGTCCCCAGCGCGACCGTGCCGGTTGTCTTGAACTCCTCGGCCACCGCAGCGAACTGTGGCCGGGTCAAGATCTCTTCTTCGCGGAAGTGGTCCACCTGCTGTCCCGTGTCGGCCAGCCATTGGGACAGCCCGGTACACAGCGTCGACTTGCCCACTCCGGGAGATGCTCCCCACACCGTGATCAGAACGGTCATGGTTATCGAGCCTAGGATCGGCAGCCATGACTGCCAACTCCCAGGCGTTCCCGGCCGTCCGTGCCGCAGATCGTGATCCTCACATGGGAACTGTTCGGCGCCGGTAGTGGCCGGCCCGGGATCGGGCCTAGTGGTCGCCATGCGGACCAGCGGAGTCGGTGCGCGGGCTGGGGGGACGGGTTGGGTGACGAGTTAGGTGAACAGGTGCTGGAGCTCGTTGCAGGTCAGCGAGATCAGGCCGTCCGGGGCCGGTGTGTGAGCGCGTTCGTGGGCGATGGCCGCGGTGAGGAAGGCGTGGGCGAGCATCGAGAGGGTCACCCATCGATGCCAGGACGTCCTCATCTGACCTGGGGTCGTCCAGTCCGGCACAGACCCTTGCCGGAGTTCGAGGAACAGTCCCTCGTCCTGCGGGACTGGCTGCGGTTCGGCGAGGCCGAGTCTCACGAGGGATCCCATGTTGGCGTTCGAGTTGCCCCTCCGGCGCGCTCAGTGGATCCAGCATGTTGGCTTCGAGCGGCCCCACTTGGTGCAGGTCCCGTGGCTCTCGACGTCCTGAAGTGGCTCCAGGCGACGGCTTGATCTGGCACCAGGTCCATAGCAGGAGCGTCGGGCAACGTCCGTGCCATCAGGCGAGATGGCGGTCAATGGCGCCCGCCATGGGCTCCACCGATGTTTTTTGGGCATCTGTGGCGTCAGCGGGGTTCCTCGCAAGAGCACGCTGAAGGTCGTGCGACTTGGGCCCGCATGTGGGGCACCCGCAGCAGGCGGCAGGCGCTGTCGCTCGCCGCGTCGGATGCCTGGACGGTCAGAAAGCGGGGAGGCCCGACCTCGCGCTCGAGTGCCAGCGGGCTTCTTCTGCCGCTGGCACTCGGCACACGAGCCCACCACTCCCGCGGCCGCCGTTCGCTCATCGCACACCAGCAGCGTAGGCCAGCACGCATCCGCGATCCGACCGCCCCAGGCTGGCCTGGCGCAGTACCCCGTCGCTGTCACCCTCGCCGAGGCGGTACCGACGCGCGCGTACGCGCTGCTCCTCGTCCTCCACACACGCTGCCTGCGCATCGACTCACTCCTCAACCCGGCCAGCGCCCTGGAACACAGCGTGCGGCGACGGCCTGCGCTTCGGCTCCTGCTGGCGTGAGTGCGGCTCTTGACCCTCACGTGACGTCAGGCTGCATAGTCGGTGCCGTGGAAGATCACTGGACCGTGGGACGCGTGGCCAAGCTGGCCGGCGTGAGCGTCCGCACGCTGCATCACTATGACGAGATCGGACTCGTGCGTCCTTCAGCGCGCACTGCGGCCGGGTACCGGGCCTACTCGGCAGGTGACGTGGAGCGGCTGCGGGAGGTGCTGGCCTACCGGCGGCTGGGCTTCGGTCTGCGTGAGGTTGCGGAACTGGTCGACGACTCGTCCACCGACGCGATCGCGCACCTGCGCCGACTGCGCGGCCTGCTGCTGGAGCAGCGTGATCGCGCTGACGCCATGGTGACAGCCATCGACAGGGAACTTGAGGCACGGGCGAAGGGACTGAAGGTGACACCGGAGGAGCAACTGGAGATGCTCGGTGCACGGCTGTACGACGCGATCGGCGACGCTTACCCCGCGACACGGCGTACCGAGCCGCGGATCGCCGCACAGATCTGGGATGCCCTCGGCGACGCGCAGACGGTACTGAACGTCGGGGCCGGCACCGGCTCCTACGAGCCCGCTGATCGCGACGTGACCGCGGTGGAGCCCTCGGCGGTCATGCGGGAGCAGCGGCCTGCCGGCTCGGCACCGTGCGTGGCCGCTGCCGCGGAGAGGCTTCCGTTCGAGGATCACTCCTTCGACGTCGCCATGGCCGTCTCCACCGTTCACCACTGGGGGGACCCGATAGCAGGGCTGCGCGAGATGCGGCGTGTGGCCCGCCGCGTGGTGGTGCTGACATTCGACACCGACGAGCCTGGATGGCAGGACCGGTTCTGGCTCACTCGCGACTACCTGCCCGAGTTCGCCGCCGTTCTCGCAGAATTCCCCTCACTTGCGGGGATGGCCGACGCGATCGGCGCCCGCACTGAGCCGGTGCCCATCCCGTGGGACTGCGCTGACGGCCTGTTCGAGGCCTACTGGCGCCGACCGGAGGCGTATCTGGAGGATCACGTGCGCCGTGCGATGTCGGTGTGGACGAGAGTCGGGCCGCAGGCCGAGCAGCGGGCGGTACGAAGCCTCAGTGCCGACCTCCATTCCGGCCGGTGGGCCGAGCGCAACAACGACCTCGCCGACCTCGACGCGGCAGACCTCGGCCTGCGCCTGCTCATTGCTTGAATGGACACCAGTCGCCCTCCTGGAATCGGCGCCCGCCAGGTCCACGGTGACAGCCAAGGGCCCGAGGCTGCTCGCCCCCGCTAGCAAAGCCGAGCACTCCGTCCACGCAGCTCACTGACCGAGGCACCAACTGAGCGAATAGCGCTGCCAGGCGGTCGCGACTGAACCTGCCGGAGGAAATGGCCTCCCCCTTGAGACTCAGCCCACGGTCGCTACGGCGAGATACAACTGAGAACAGCAGGCCAGGGGCTCCAAAGGTGCAGCTACGACCCTGTTGCGTGCACAGCACGTCGACGGACGCCGAGCTCGGGCTCCTGGGCTAACCAGCCCAGAGAAGAGGGGAGCCCCCGCCCCTGGGGGGGATGCGAGGGCTCGGCGGTGCCACGTGGGCCGCGGTTGGGGCCGCTCCCCCGAGCACCGTTCTGACGTGTACCCATCCAGTGCGGGCGCATGCCCGACACCTCGGGCAGCGGCTCGAACCCCAGCCATGACCGTTCGACGCGTGAGACGTTGCCAAGGTCGTGACGACGTTCTCAGAGGTGACCCCGCCGGCGGCAGACGACGGCATCTGCACGCTGTCCCTGACGCACAGCGAGGCGATCGCCGTCTGGCAGGCGCTCGAGGACTGGAGCAGACACACGCCAGAAAGCATCCGTGCAATGTACCGACTGGCGGCCCGACTTCAGCCTGAGGAGCGCAACGCAAGCATGCCCGCCTCTACGGGGGACGAGAGGCGGGCAAACAGCCAGTGTGTCAGGCAGTCCCTGAACGACGACCGTGGCGGAAACGGTAGGGGCGCGTCGGCGAGGTGGGACCACTGACAGATGAAGTCGTTCGCGCTCTCGACGACCATCCACGACGTGGGTTCGTCCACGCCCAGCATCTCTTGTACCCGCGCCACCGCGGCCCGCCCGCCCCAGAAGCTGCCATCGCCGTAGTCGTACTCCAGCTCCTCGCACGCCGCGCGCCCGGCAGCCAGCACCTTCTTGTCCGAGGGCGGTTCGTCTTCGCCGAAAGTCAGCGACAGCTCAGACAGGAACTTGCGTTCCCAGTTGCTGTTCGTCTTCTCGGAGCAGGCGACGGCTCCGGCGCGTTCGCCGCCGACTCCGCGTCTGCAGCCAGCGCGTCATCAACGCCGTCATCCGACGAGCATGCCGCAAGCAGCGGGGACAACAACAGAAAGCCGGCCACGAGAACGCGGACGGCAATGGGTCTTAATCAACGAGACGCTCCTGTTCTAGGCCTGCGATCACAGTCCGATGTCCTCGGACGCGGCGTCGGTCCACTTGTCGGCTTCGCGGATGTAGCCCCAGAAGGCGGGGCTGTTCTCGGCGTGGCCGGACTGTTCGCGGATCTTCTCCTCGCGCTTCCCTGCCCGGCGGCTGGTGGTGATGAACCCTGCTCGCATGCTGTGGCCGGTCAGGCGGACGGCGACCCCTGCGCGTTCCGCGTTGCGGGCAATGATCTCCCGGACTGCCTCCGAGGATAGGGCGCGGCCGCCGACGTTGCCCCACACGTCGATGGGCAGGAATGCCGGGCCCCTGGCGATGCCGGTGGCCGCCTTCCAGGTCGACCAAGCCCGGACCGGGCAGGTGTCGGGGTTCTTGCCGTAGGCGACGACCACGTTGCGGGGCGGGCGTCCTTTCACGGCTGGAACGTTCACGTCGAGCCCTTGGCTGACGAGGGTGATGCCGTCGGCGCGCAGGGCAGCGACCTCGGCGGAGCGTCCGGCGATCCCGAAGGCCATGAGCCAGAGCGCACGGTCGCGGAGCCCTGTGAGCCCAGCGGCCGCGGCCGCGCTCATCTGGCGGAGTTGGTCGGGCGTGACGGCGGCCGCCGGTCCGCGGCCGCGGGCTTGGCGCTCGGGGTCCCTCTTGAGCGGCTTGAGGGCCTGGCGAGCGGCGACGGTTACGGCCTTCGGGACTTCGATGCCGCGGCCGCGCAGGGTGACGGTGACGCCAGTGATCCGCCGGTCGATGCTGTTGGGCGCGGCTGCCTTGACGGTGTCGAGCCAGACGACGAACCCGACCATCGTCCCCTTGGTCACGGCGGTCAACGGCAGCGTGTGCCCGGTGCGTTCGGCGAGCCAGCCGTGGAACTCCTCCCACAGCGCCCAGTCGTTGGCGTAGCCGCGCTTCGTGTTGTGGGGGCGGATGGCGTCGAGGTGCTTCTCGGCTGCCTCTTCCATAGCGTGCAGGACGGCGAGCGTCGCGGCATCGTAGGCGGCGGGGGTGGCGTCCGACTGGCGCGGAATGAGGACGGTCACTTGTCACGCCCCAGGTTCTTGATGGCAGGGTGGTGGCGCCACATCAGGATCGCCTCGCCTGCCTGTCGAGAAGGCCCGAGAGAGACGGGTCGTGTCGACAGTGATCTCAACTTCAGCGGTCGGCAACTCGATCGACTGGAAAACCTGCGCGTACTCGCAGTGTCTTGGCACGCGCGGTCATCACTCGCGGGCCAGTAGTTCAACGCGGCGCCGTGCTCTGGGCAGCGCCACCGGTCGGTGCAGCGATGAGGCCTTAGGCCAGGGCTCTGAGACATGTCTAATTGTACTGTTCTGCGCCCGCGATATGGCATGTTATCGAGAGTGGGACTGACCAACTCGGGTCATCAGACGGCCCTTTGATGAAGAGCTCTCGGACGGCGCCCCCGGGCACGTCGCAGCATCGTCAGCGCAGCTGGCCGAGCAGAGGGACCCATGAACTTCAGGCTCACATCGCTCAACATCTTCGACGTTGGCATCACGTGGGAGTTCACCGAGAAGGACAGGGTTGCCGCCCAAAGGCTCATGAACTTCTTGGCCGATCGCCGCATCCTCAGGGTTGGAAGGTCACGCCCACAGGTCGAGCGGAGAAGTGCCTGCGGTCCGCTCACAAGTGCCGGGCACGGCTCACCGAGCTGCTAGACACGACCCGGCAGGCGTAGCCTCGTCGGACTGAAAGTGCCACCAGTTGACCAGGAGACCAGGCTGGTCTCCTCGTCAGCGGTAAGGGGGGCGACCGTGTTGGATGGGCCTGTGAGCCAGACAGCTGCCCTGCGCCTGCGGCAGGCCATCGCCCGGACCGAAGAGGCAACCCGAGAACGTAGTCCCATCGGACGCAGCCCAGAGGAAGCCGACGATGTGTTGGGCACCTTCACCACCGACGGGGCGCTGGGCTTCGATCCCTTCCCCTTCCTCCAAGCGATCTATGGCGCCGGCTCGCGCGCGGTCGTCATCGGTCAGGTCGCCGGCATCATGCACGGCTCCACCGAACTGACCGGGGATCTCGACCTGCTCTGGGACGGCACCCCTGACGAGGCGCACGCCTTGCGAGACGCCTTGGCCCTGTGCGGCTGCACCGAACTGCCCGATCTCGACCGCTCACAGGTGGGGTACCGGGTCACCGGTGCCAGCGGAGACCTGTGCACTTCCGCCCTGCCTTGGGGCGCCATGGATGTCACCCCCTGCCTGACCTCGGCCGAAACCACCCGTGACCCTACGGGATTCACCATCCGCTACGCCGCACTTGACGACCTGATCCGCATGCGGCGAGCCCTCGGCCGCTCGAAAGACCACCGTCGCGCGGACGAACTCACGCGGCTACGCACCTGACTCGATGGAACCAGCGCTCACCGTCTTGCCCGTGAACGGCCGTGCTCCCGGGACATCGTAGGCACCATCCACTCGCGGTATACCTCCAACTGAGACAACGTCAGAGCCAGGAAGCGACTTGAACCAGCGGCTCGCCGCGATCCGTCACGGATTCAACGAGTTCATCGAGGAGTGTGAGCGCCAAGACGGCGGCAACTTCGGCCCTGGCAGCGAAGTGAAGTTCAACGAGGCACTTGCCCAGCTGCGGACCAGGGTGCAGCATCAGACCGCCCAGGTGTCCAATCGCTACAACCTCGACGTCCTGGTCATCCCAACACATCCCGGCCGGCCAGCCGTCTAGGGCTCGTCCGGTGCATCATGGGCCGGGCCAGGCCGGACCGAAGCGAGGGCCGACCAGTGCCCTCATCGTGTTGACCGCCCCCGGCAGGCAGTGCTGGAGTCGGCACGTGGACAGCATCCCCGCCAACCGGCGGCTCTGGAACCAGATCAGCAGCGCCTACCAGCACAAGCATGACCCTCAAATCGGCGCCACACCCCGGCTGTGGGGCATGTACTCCGTCCCCGACGCGCACCTGCACGCCTTGGGCGACGTCACCGGCAAGCGCGTCCTCGAACTCGGCTGCGGCGCCGGCCAGTGGTCCAGGGCGCTCGCCGCCGAGGGCGCCACCGTGGTCGGGCTCGACCTGTCCGAAGCCCAACTCGCCGCAGCAGCACGCGCGATGGGAGCGGCCCGCTACCCGCTGGTGCAAGGCGCCGCCGAACAACTCCCCTTCGCCGCCGACAGCTTCGACCTGGTGTTCTGCGACTTCGGTGGGCTCAGCTGGGCGCCCCCACACCTGGCCGTCCCGCAGGCCGCACGTGTCTTGGGCCGAGGCGGGCGCCTGGTGTTCAACGTCGCCAGCCCATGGTTCGAAGCTTGCTACGACGAAGCCGCCGGCCGCGTGACCACGACGCTGCAGCAGGCCTACTTCGGACTGAACACCATCGCCGAAGACGACGGCGCGACCAGCTATCAGCTCACCTACGGCGACTGGGTCAAGGTCCTGCGCGGCGCGGGTCTCATCATCGACGACCTCATCGAGCCGCGGCCCGAGCTCGGAACACCCAACGGCTACAACGAAACCGACCCACCCGACTGGGCACACCGCTGGCCGGCGGAACTGCTCTGGGTAACCCACAAACCGTAAGTTCCGCCGCGCCGAGACGTGAAGGCATCCCCTCGCCGGACAGGCCCAGGGTCTGTCCGGCGGATCAAGTCGCACTCGGTGGCCCGCGCTGATTTGTGCTGGTGAGCGGGGTCTGGTGCGTCGAGATGCAAGGCGGAGGAGGGCGACAGCGTGGAGCGTCGGCAACCGACGACAACGCCGCAGGTCGGCGTGCCAGACCACGCGCAAACAACGCATCGGGGCAATACACCTTGGCCTGTCGGGACGATGGGCGCACGGGCGGTGCAGCCGGCTACGGAGCCGGCCGCACCGCCCGTCGCGCTCGTGCTGCCCTGAGCAAGAGCAGCCGGGCCACAGGTTCTTCTGACGGCGCTCCTTCAGAGCCGGTGAGGCGAGCGCTCCGCCCCGTACGTACGCCGACACAGGCGTGCGCCACCGGCGTGTTCTTCCCTTGCCCTCTAGGAGACCTCCTGCGGTTGGTTCGGCTGGAGTGCGCCGGACTGATCGCGCACCGGTCGCTTCCGCTGCAGCCACAGGCCCACCAGCGCGATGGCCACGGTGAATCCGAGGGCGAGCACGGCGTCCTCGCGGGCGTCCGGCAGGGAGATCATCACCGCGTACAGCGCGACGAGCGCGATCAGGGTCGCCCAGGTGAGCCAAGGGAAGAGCCAGACTCCCGTGCCGGTCGCGGGACGGCGCCCTGCGGCGCGGTCGTGGCGGCCGAGTACGAGGTGGGAGGCGGCGATGCCGATCCAGGTGATGTAGACGGTGTCGCCGGTGATGTTCACGAGCCGGGTGAAGGCCGTGGTCGGATGGAACACCTGGAGCAGCAGGCAGAGCACGGCGACCGCGACGGTGAGCAGGATCGCCGTGTAGGGCACCCCGCGCCGGGAGACGCGTGCGAGGAAGGCCGGGGCGTCCTGGTCGCGGGCGAGCGCGAAGAGCATCCTGGAGCTGGCGTAGAGCTGGGAGTTCATCGTGGAGAGCAGTGCGGCGAACAGCACGATGTTCAGGAGGGTGGACGCGCCGTTCAGGCCGAGATGGCTGAGGGTGGCGACGAACGGGCTCGCCCCGACGGCGGCGCTGTTCCAGGGCAGGAGCAGCACGATCACGGCCAGCGAGCCGAGGTAGAAGACGCTGACCCGGACCAGGATGGTGCGGGTGCTCTTGCGGATGGCGGCCGCGGCGTCCCGCGTCTCGCCCGCGGCGATGGTCACGATCTCGGTGCCGGAGAAGGAGAACATGGCGCCCGAGGTGGCGATGACGACGCCGCTGAGTCCCATGGGGAGGAAGCCGCCGTGGTCCACGAGGTTTCCGACGCCGGGTGCAGGCGTACCCGGCAGCAGGCCGGCGACCGCGACGATGCCGACCGCGATGAACAGGGCGATCACCGCGACCTTGATCCAGACGGCCCAGAACTCCATCTCGCCGTAGGCGCGTACGGAGGTCAGGTTGACCGCGCTGACCACGGCCACCACGGTCAGGGCGGTGAGCCAGACCGGCAGAGCCGGCAGCCAGCCGTGCACGATCTGTGCGAGCGCGATCGACTCGACGCACAGCCCCAGGGGCCAGCCGACCCAGTAGAGCCAGCCGCTCGCGAACCCTGCCCAGCGGCCGAAGGCCAGTCGTCCGTACACCGCGAAGGCACCGGTGTCCGGTCGGGGCATCGACATCTCGGCCAGCATGCGCATAACCAGGATGACGACGGCGGCTGTGACGGCGTACGAGATCAGGATGCCCGGGCCCGCCTGCTGGATGCTCACCCCCGAGCCGACGAAGAGTCCCGCGCCGACCGCACCACCGATGCTGATCATGGTGATGTGGCGGCTGCGCAGGCTCTGGGCCAACGTCGCCGAGCCACCGCCCGCAACAGCCGGACCACCCGGCAGCACGCCCCGGCCCGCGCCTTCGGCCGTGTCGGTGCGCTGCCGCGCCACCGTTGCGTTCTCTTCCTTCATGACCGGACCCCTGTCCGCGACTGGGCACGCACCTGCTGCGACAGCGCGCTGAACAGCGGCAGGCGCAGCTCCGGGCTGGGGACGAACGCCTCGGGATGCCATTGGACGCCGACGGTCCATGCGGCGTCGGCGGCATCGGAGGCGGTGTATGCCTCGATGGCCTCCACGCATCCGTCGTCCGCGCGGGCCGACACCCGCAGTCCGTCGCCCACCCGGTCGACCGCCTGGTGGTGACCGGAGGACACGGGGATCCGGTCGCGTCCGAACACCGCGGCCACCGCGCTCCCGGCCGACAGCACGACGTCGTGCACGGCCCACTCCTGGCCGGGCTCCGGGTCGTGCGCGACGGAGGTCTTCGGCAGGTCGAGGTGGAGGGTGCCGCCGCGCAGGACGTTGAGCAGCTGCATGCCGCGGCAGATACCCAGGAGCGGGAACCCGCCGTCCAGGGCGTGCTGGATCACGGCCGTGTCCAGCCGGTCCTGCGCGGGATTGACGTCGTAGAGCGCCGAATGGTCCGGGTCGGCTCCGTACCGGGCCGGATCGACGTCCCCGCCGCCCGGCACGACGAAGCCGCGACAGTCGAAGGCTTGGGCGTCGAGCGTGCTCCCGTCCTCGGACGGCCGCAGCAGGACGGGCTCGGCGCCCGCGGCGCGGATCAGGTCGACGATGTCGTCGAAGATGCGGTTCGCCTCGAGCACGCGCTGGTCGGCGCCGGGCGCGGTGGCGTCGCTCAGGCGTACGGGTATTCCGATGCGGGGTGCCGGTGCCGCGGACTCAGTCGTACTCATAGGCTCTCCTGCTGATCGCAACTTGCGGTAGAGATGCGAAATCTAGAGGATAGGTTTCATGGACGACAAGGGCTGGGCCCAACACATCGCGCCGGTGCGCTCGGCGGGAGCGGCGGAGGCGATCGCGCGGCGGCTCAACGAGCTGATCGGCGCGCGGATCCTCGTCGGCGGTGACCGCTTCCCTCCGGAGAAGGCCCTTGCCGAGATGTTCGGGGTGGCCGTGATGACCATGCGTCACGCCATGGCCGTGCTCCGGGAGGACGGGCTGATCGAGACCCGGCGCGGACACCGCGCCGGCACTTATGTGGTGCCCGAAGTACTCGCCCGGATCCGGGAGCTGACCGCCCTCCACCCGTACACGCAGGCCGACATCGAAGAGCTGACGGCGTGGCGGATCGCGGTGTCCGGGGAGGCGTCCGCCCGGGCGGCGAGGCGCGCCTCCGAGGCGGGTCTTGCGAGGCTGCGCGAACTCGAGGCCGCGACCGACGAGGCCGTCGCCGACGCGGAGGCCTATCGCACGCTGGACGCCGGACTCCACCTCCACATCGCCGAACTCTCCGGCTCCCGGCGGCTGATGGAGGCCGAACAGGGCATCCAGGACGAGCTGACCCGGCTCCTGGCGGAGCACCCCGGCGGCGTGGAGGCGCGCAGTACGCCCGACCAGCAGCACCGTGGTCTCGTCGCGGCGATCGAGCACAGTGACGCGGCGCAGGCGCGCGAGCAGTTCACGATCCACGCCGAGGCGACCGCGGACCTGTTCCTTCCGTTCGTCCAGTAACCGACGTACGTGAAGGGGACGTCCGGAGTCGAGACCCCGGACGCCCCCTTTCGCCACTGGGAACTACACCACCTTGGACAGGAACGACTGGGTGCGTTCGCGTTGCGGGTTGGTCAGGACATCGCAGGGGGTGTCCGGATTCGACGACGACGCCGCCGTCCATGAAGACGAGGCTGCCGCCGACCTCGCGAGCGAAGCCCCTGCCGTACGTGACGACGATCATCGTCATGCCGGCGCGGATCGCGGCGGCTCATGCCAGGCACGAGGCCTTGAGGTGAGCAGGTGCTTGGCCTGCCGCATCACGGGGGGCATGCGGCAGGCCAAGCGGTCGTGACCCTACCGGCCGCCGACGTGTCGGTGATCCTGGACCGCGCCCGGGCGGGAGGCTACCGACAAGTTCTGGGCTCGGACTCAGTCCGGCGCCGGCCATGCCTGGTGGCGCCCCGGGATGCCTGGTCCCGCTGTCAGCTGCCCGCAGCCACTGGCGCGTCTATTGTCGCGGCACGGCACAGGTGCTACTCGTGGTGGCGTTCTGCGTCCGGTTGACCGCCGCCCAGCGGCCATCAGCTTCTTGCACCGCCAGGCCGATCTGTGCGAGCCCGTCCACGTGTTTCATGATCGTCCGCTTGGTGTAGCCGACCGCCTCACACAGATGCTGGATCGAGTGCGGTCCGTGCTCCAGCAGTTGTCCGTAGGTGCGGGCAGCATGGTGGCCCAGCTGCTCCGGTGCGGGGCGTTGGCTGACCGCCGTGGCCTGGATCGGGGTTTTCTCCGCAGAGACATTTTTGGGCGCCGGGCCGGGCCGCGGTGTCCGATTCACGGTCCGGTGCTTGCGGCCCTTCCGCTTCTTCTTGCTCACTTGGCTCCTCATCAGCGTCGTAGCAGGTGACATGCCCAACGAGTTCCGTTGCCGCAGGGCTTCGGCCAATCGAGCATGTGTCCGCAGACGTGGATCTGGCAGAACGGCGGTGCGGCAGGCACGAATCGACGTGATGCAGCTGCCAGCTCGCCGGTCTTTCGGTGTTTCGGCTGGTGAGTCTCAGTTTTCCGACGGAATGCGGGCAGCGATCTCGCGGGCGAACCACTCCGCTTCCTGCGAGAGTTCGTCCAGCTCTTCGCCCGCGATGAGGTGCAGCAGACGCAGCAGATCGTGGGTTTCCTCAGATGTGAGGACCTCCAGTCGGCGCGCGGCCGCGTCTGGGGCAGGAAGGGCGCTGGTGATGTCTTGGCTCATGCGCGCTTCAACGACGATGTCGGGGCTCGCGGCACTGTGCTTCGGTGGACGTGCACCCACATGGACGCAAGCGCGGCGACCCGCCCGGAGCGTCTGCCCCTGGCTCGTCAGGCGGAGGCGGCACTGGAGATATATGTGTCAGGCATCTTCGCGGTCCGCAGCAAAGTCGCCGTGGCCTTCTCCTTGCATGGGTCTCAACGCCACGGCGTGCGCGGCATGTTGTACCGGGACGGATGCCCTGTGGGCCGATCGCACCGGTCGCAGGCCGGACCGGTCTGCCGCTTCGGACGGCGCCACAGTTTCAGCATGCTGTGCTGCTCATCGGTGCAGGTTGCATCGGTGAGCGAGCTGCTCTGCTGCTGACGGTCAGGCTCCTCATTTCTCGGTGCGCTCGGCCGGGTTACGAAGTGCCGCCGCGCTCGGGACAACCGCTACCTCGACGCCGCCGTCGACCATCTGCGGGCCCAGCCGCCCACGGAGCGGGAGCATGACGGCCTGGACGAGGACGTGGCCCGAGTCGCCCCGCTGAAGCACGCCGATCTCAACCGCCAGGACCGCTACCGCTTCGCCGCGCGCCCGCCACGCGAGGGCCTGCGCCCCCTGCGTGACCCGGCGACCGCCCACCTTGACGAGGACCACGAGGACACCGGCGAATGACGTGGCGTCAGGGCGCGGATCGGGTCGCGATCAATGAGCGTCGCAGCTTCCGGGGCAAGTGCCCCGTCGAGGGGACGGAGCCCGCCGATCTGCGACTGCGCCGTGCGGGCCGCAGGAAGGCAGCGTCGGGCCCGAGGGCCCCGGCTGCGCACCCGCCGAGATGAGGTGTCAGACGATGGCGAGCCGGTCCACCAGCAGCTCCACCCTCGAGTCGGTGTACTCCGGCGGCAGCCGTCCCGACCGGGTCAAGGTCGCCACCCCGTGCAGGGATGCCCAGAACACCTCGGTGAACAGCCCCGGGTCGACGCCGTCCCCGGTGACCTCGCCGAGGGTCTCCAGCAGCGCGGCGAAGGCGTCCTTGAGAGGTTCCGGGGTTTCCTCCTGTGCGTACGCCAGACCGCCGTCGAGCTGGAAGATGGCGTCGTAGACCGCCGGGTTGGATGCGGCGAAGTCGAGGTAGGCGCGGGCGAGGGCGGCAACCCGCTCGCGCGGGCCGTTCGCGGCGGCGGTCGCGGCCCGCACCGCCGCGGCCAGCTCGGTGGCGCCCTGGAGGGCGACGGCGCCGATGATCTCCCGCTTGCCGCGGAAGTGGCTGTAGAGGACGGGCTGGCTGTACTCGATGCGCTCGGCGAGCCGGCGGGTGGTGACCGCGTCCCAGCCCTGCAGCTCGGCGAGTTCGCGGGCCGTCGCCACGATGAGGCGCTCGCGCTCCGCCCGTTCGCGCTGCTTGCGTTCCTGTACCGACATGATTCGATCCTAGCACCGCTAGACATGAGAGCGGCAGCAGCGCTAGCGTTGCCTCATCACCTAGCAACGCTAGGATCCAGTGCCTAGGAGGGGTCATCATGCTCAACGCACTCGAGGTCATCACTACCGTGGTCGTCGGCCTGATGGTCGGGGTGGAGTTCTCCGTCGCCTTCGTCATCAACCGGATCCTCGACGCACTCCCCGATGACAGCGGCCAACTCGGCCGCGCCCACGGGGGCCGGATGCTCGGCGCCGTGATGCCGGTCTGGTACATCGGCTCGCTCGTCCTCGTCGGCATCTGGGCCATCGCCGGATGGCATCACGACGGCGCCGGCCTCGTCGTCACCGCCGGCGCACTGCTGATCCTCAGCGTGATCATGTCGATCCTGCTGCTCGTCCCGATCAACAACCAGGGCAAGACATGGACCCCCGAAAACCGGCCCGCCGACTGGAAGGAGCAGATGAACCGCTGGGACCGCTACCACTACGTCCGCGTCGCCGTCATCATCGCCGCCTTCGCCCTGCTGGTCACCGCCCTCACCTGAGCCCACGGGCTCACCCTCCGATCGTCAGCCGCAACCGCTCGGCCGTGCGCCCGAAGTGCGGCACCGCCACCTCATCCACATCCAGAACCCGGACACCAACACCCTCGAACTCCGCCGGCATCCCCACGACGCGGGCGCCGGCGCCACCCACTGACCGATAGCGAGAGGACGTACCGAAATGGCCAAGCTGCACAGTCTCGACCCGCACACGCCGATGTTCGCGCAGCTCAAGGAGAAGACCGGGCCCATCGCCCTGGCCAACACCTTCGTCGTTCCGAAGGAGAGGACTGAGTTGTTCCTGGCCCTCTTTCACAGGCAGGCCGAATTCATGAAGGCTCAGCCGGGATTCGTCTCCCTGCAGATGCACAAGGGAACCGGGGACAGTCAGCTGCTGATGAACATCGCGCTCTGGGAGTCGACCGAGGCGCTCGCCACGGCGTTCGGCAGCCCGGAGTTCCAGCGCATGGCAGCCGAGTTCCCCGACGACATCGTGTCGTACCCGCACATCTTCGAGCAGATCGACGCATGACACGGCAGCTGTAGTCGGGGGACGGCAGCCGGAGAAGCCCTGCCCTCCCCCGCGGGCACTCACGCATCCATGCACCATGCCGGGTCGCCGACCACCCCAACACGCGTGACCCGTCCCGGAAGAGGAGTCCCTATGGCCGTGCAACTGAACCACACCATCGTCCCTGCCCATGACCCGCAAACCTCGGCGCAGTTCCTGGCCGAAATCCTCGGCCTGAGTGTCGATCCGCCGGTGGCGCACTTCACGCCGGTCACGCTGGCCAACCAAGTCAGCCTGGACTACGACCAGGTGGACGACTTCGACCCACACCACTACGCGTTCATGGTCAGCGAGCAGGAGTTCGACGCCGCCCTCGCCCGCATCCAGCACCGGGGAATCACCCACTACGGCGATCCCACATGCCAAGAGATGGGGCAGATCTATCGCAGCAAGCGCACCAAAGGCCGCAGAGGCACCTACTTCCACGACCCCGACGGACATCTCACGGAAATCCTCACCCCGGGCGGCACCGGGTCGTGAGACGGATGGCGGCCCAGCGGATCACGGCTTCCAGGGCCTGTCTTCACTCTGTGCGCATCCAGATCATCAGCGCTGCCAGGGTCACGGCTGCCTGGTGGGACTGGGCGGTCTTGTCATAACTGGTCGCTGTCCCGCGCCACTGCTTGAGGCGGCTAGTGCACCTCTCGACCACGTCGCGCTACTTGTAGCGCTCGCCATCAAAAGCCGGTCGGTACCCGCCCGCTCAGCCCCGCCGGGCCCGGTTGGCCACCTGATCGGCCCGCTCGGGAATGGTGGGCCCGATCCCGCGCGCACGCGGGTGCAATCGGACAGCACGGGTGCTTTAGCCCTTGTCGCCCAGCACATGCTCCGGCGGGTACCGGCCGGCCCGAACTGCCGTGGCCGCCCCTCCTGTCCCGGGTCGATCCGGAGGCGGACATCGTCCTGCACATGCAGGCCCAGCACGAGCGCGTTGAAGCCACGCTGACCAGGCTGGACACCGCAGTCCCGGCATGAGCGGCCACCTCCGGAGCCGACGAGCGCGACACCCTCGTGGCGCCCCTCACCGATCACCGGGCGGTCCTGCTCGAACACCTCGACCACGAGAAACCCACCCTCCTTCCGCTGGCAGCCGAGCACATCACCGAAAAGGAATGGCCCTCCCTGGGCGACCACCTGGTGGCCAACACCCCCAAGCTCACCCTGCTCACCCTCTTCGGCCTCGTCCTGGAGGACGCGAACCTGGCCGAGCGCACCACGCTCCTGTCCGCACTCCCCGCACCGGTACGCACATCTGGCACGTCGTCGGCCGCCCTCGCTACGCCCGCCACATCAGCCGCGTTACGCGCCACCCGACCATGCCCCATACGACTCACCGGGCTCCACCGAGCTCACGAAGACTCGCAAGGAGAAGAACAATGTCGCTGAAGAAGATCAACACCGTCTTGGCCGCCGCCTTCATCCTCTTCATCCTCTGGTTCGGGACGGAGTACATCGTGAGCCCGGAGACGACGGCGCCGGGCTACGGCCTGCCGAGCTGGCCGTCCGGCGACGGCGACGGCTTCCTGATCATCAAGGGAATCCGCGACGTCGTCCTGGCTCTGGTCCTGGGGATCCTGCTGGTGACGGGCCACCGCCGGGCGTTGGGCTGGGCGCTGCTGATGGAGGCCCTCGCCGCGTACGGCGACTTGACCAACGTGCTGGCCCACCACGGCTCCGTGGCCACCGCGTTCGGCGTCCACGGCCTGACCGCGACACTGATGGTGGTCAACGGCCTGCTGATGATGCGCGAGACCCGCAAGGTCGCGGCCGCTCCGGCGACGCCCGCCCCGCAGCCCGCCTGATCCCACCCGTCCGAGGTGGCCCGGACCACCGGCCTGGCCACCTTGCCACGGGCCGGTATTCGCGTGTCAGCGCCCGCCGGGAAACACCAGGCAGACGATCTCCTTCCAGTGAGAGACGACCTGATGACTGAGGCGGCCTGCTGCACCGCAGCGGCCACCCTAAGACGGTGTCCTACGTGGTGAGACGCTAGACACCTCAACATGGCTCAGGGCGCGTGGAGTTGGATTGTTCCGGACGGATTGTGGGGGATCGCGAAGCCGTTGCTGCCGCCGTCCAGGGTGCGCCCGCAGCGCGGTGGAACCCAGGACACGCCTGATGAGGCGCTGTTCGCCGCGATCATCCACCGATGGCGGCAACGCCGCTGTGGTTCGCATGCCAGGTAGTGGGTTCCCCGGGGTCGTGGTGCAGGGCGACTCCCTTCACATCCTCCGCGGTGATGTGGCCGAGGTCGCGAAGGCATGCGAGCCAGACGACCTGGATGAAGCTCGGCAGTCCACCGGCCTTCTCCTGGCGAACCTCGATGCTCTGCTGGCGCAGTACGAAGCAGCATTGGACGAGCACGAGATCCCGCGGCCGTACTGAGCTGGTAGGCGCCCCCAGCCTGGGAAGCTGAGGTGATCCAGGGCTGATTCGCCGGCTGAGCTGGTGAAACGAGGAACCCGGCCCGCGTGGGCGCTCGCGGCGGAACCCTGATTCGCCCGTTTGATGAGGTCCATCCCCGAGGCGGGTTGTCGTGCAAACCTAGGCCGGCCGCAGTGCTGAGCAGCGCGGGGGAAGCGTGACCGTACCGGGCTTGTGCTGGAAATTGTCCATCACGAGCCACTCGTCCAACTCAGGGTCGTAGAGATTCTGGACTCCGAATTGCAGCACCTGCCAGAACGTACCCCGATCCTTCTGATCGACGTAGATGTCGCCCAGCGCAAGGGGGAACCGCAGGAAATTCCCCGGAGGCAGCTTCGGCAGCACGACACCGACCCTCCAGTGGTTCACGTGCCGGTCCGGGTGCTGCTGGAGGATCTCCCGCCCGACGAACCGTGCGCCTCGAAGTACCTGGTTCAACTGGTCGAGGTCGAAGCCCGGGATCCGCGAGCACGGATGTTCGTTCAGGCCGGGCCACTTGTAGGTCAGCGTGTAGAGGCTGCCGTGGTAGATCAGGTTGGTGAACCAGATCGGGTACTGCGGGCCGCCCGCGGTCATCTGGCTGTCGCCGTTTCTCCCCTCCCAGGTGAACGGGACCGTGACGTCCAGGTCCCGGACGATCCACTTGCCCTTCCCACGAAAGCCCCGGGGAAGATGAGGCGGACGCGGCGTGGGCGAACTGGGCCGTTGCTCCGCCACGGGCGCGAACGACTGCGCGACCCCGGTCTGCGTTCCGGTATGGGCCGGCTGCAGCATCGCCGTGACAAGGGCGATCGTTCCGGCGAGAGCCGCCGACGTTGCCGCCCGACGTGTGAGTGTCCAGCGCATGATCTCCCTCTGCTGTCGCGTCAGTCGCCGTCGTGGCGCGGGGTGCGAACACAGAGATGCACCCGGTGACTGTTCCGGGTGCAAGACCGCACCAAGTGGGACATTCTCTATCAGACGGCAGGGGGGTTGACGCTTAGGCGAGCCGCACGCCCCGACTCAGCCAGGCGGGGGCGCGCCATTGTGGGGGACGACATCGCCCATTCGTGTCAGGTCCGCAGTTGCGCCTGGTCCTTCTCTATCGCTGCATAGCCGGGCACGGACGGCCACCGAACAGTCAGTACCACCGGCTCTTCCTCCGCGAACCATCCGCCGTGACCAGCTCCCGCATCCGGGGCAGACGGCCCCAGCCGGCGTGCTTCGCGCCTCTATGTGTACCGCCTCGTCGTCCACGTCGACCGACAGCACCGCCACATCGGCGATCGACGGGAACAACAACTCCTCCAGCCGGAGCACCACTTCTTCCACGGGCCGAACTGTCAGCCATGCCGCACCCGGTACGGGTCAATTCCGGGCAACATCCCCAGGGCTTGCTAGCTCGATCACCGTCACTGAGGGTGCATGCTCCACGGAAAGTGAGCCAGAACCCGAGTCGTGACAGCGCCGCTATGCCGCCGCGTCGTGTGAACAATTCGCTGTGCCTTGGGAAAGGGTGTCCGTAGGGTTCCTGCATGGACGACCCCGTGCTCACCGCCCACGAACTGGTGCGGGATCGGTTTCCCGGCGCCCGAGCAGCCTTCCTCGCCGGCAGCGTACTGACCGACCGCCGGACGCCCACCTCCGATCTGGACATCGTGGTCCTCTTGGACGGGCCGCCCGCACCCAACCGGGAGAACCTGGTGTACCGCGGATGGCCGGTGGAGCTATTCGTGCAGACGCAGGCCGCCTGGCACCGCTTCGCCGATCAGGAGACCGCGAAGCGGAGTTCACCGCTGCTCGCCATGTGTTCCGACGGCATGCTCCTGGTAGACACGGATGGGCTCGGCGCTTCGCTCCAGGCCGAGGCGCGAAAGCGTTGGGCTGCGGGCCCGCCGCCGCTCTCGGACCGTGAGCGGGACTACCAGCGGTACATCCTGACCGACCTCCTCGACGACCTGCGTGGCTGCGCGGACCCTGCCGAGCGGGTGCACTTGGTCGCGCACATGCTGCAGCGCGCCTCGCAGCTGGTCCTGCTGGTTGGCGGGCACTGGCTCGGCGGAGGCAAGTGGTTGTCGCGGCGGCTGGCCGCGGCCGACCCCGGGCTGCACCGCACGCTGACCGGGGGCGCCGCGCAGGCGTTCACCGGGGACGCGAGCGTCTTCGCCGCGGCCGTGACAGAGGTGCTGGACCGAGCCGGCGGCCCGCTGTGGGACGGGTATGCCGTCCGATGAGTCGGTGGGGCGCAGCTACATCACCACAGGCGCCATGCCTTCTGCAGGCAGGTTCAGTTGGCTACGGCGGCAGCTTCCTCCTCGGCTCCGGCCAGATCGAGTTTGGGGGCCACGCTGGAGCCGGCTCGGCCTCGGCAAGGCGGGCCCCGTGACCTGCAGCCCTGAATGTCTGTCATGCAGCCTTTTACCAGGGGCCTTCCTCCTCGACCTGCTCCACGACGTGCCGCCCCCGATCCAAGCCGTGCCCGCCACCGACGACCCGGGGCGGCGTCCAGGAGCGGCATGAGCTGGGTGACATCGTGACGGTTTCCGCTGGCCAAAGAGACAGCGAGCGGGGTGCCATGCCGGACCCTCGGGATGCCCAGATCGCTCGCCTCAAAGCCGAGATAGAGGCCTTACGGGAACGCGCCGCCCGCCAGAGCGAGGAGATTGAGAAGCTAAGCGAGTTCAAGGCCCTCGCGCTGTCGCGCCTCGCCGCCCAGCACGAGGAGATCGCCCGGCTGCGCGGCCCTCAGGCCGCTACCGGCACGCCAGCCGCGGCCCGCCTCGCTGTCGTTCCCCGTGCCAGCCAGCCGATCGACTCCTCCGCCTGACGCACCGCGGAGGCACAAGGAGCTAGTTGCGGGATGCTTTGCGCGCCCTGAATGCCGCCGCCTTGACCCGGCTCCGGCAGGCTGTAGAGCAGAAGTGGCGGACCGCGTTGCGAGAGGCGTCGACATACACGCGGTCGCAGTTGGGGGCCGTGCAGACTCCGAGACGTCCGGCGAGGCTGCTGCCGATCGCCAGCGCCAGGGCGGTGGCGCATCCGGCACTCCACCCCACGGAGAGACTGTCGTCGGAGCCGTGGAAGTGGACCTGCCAGGGCTCGCCATCGACGCAGTCGAGTTGTGGACGGGCGCCGGTGGTGCGCAGGAGGACGTTCACGGCCCGAGCTGCCTGGTCGATGTGGCCGCTGTCGGCGGCCTCGAAGACCCCTCGCATCTGGTGGGCGGTGTGCACGAGATAGGCGGCGTGGTCCGGTTCGACGTTGGAGCGATCCGAGGCGAGCGGCAGCGCTTCGTGAATCGCCTGTGGGAGCTGGTCACCGTGCGGAGCGGTGTAGGGGCGGCCCTGCCGAAGGCCGTCGGTCAGCGTATTCACGAGGGAGACAGCGGCATCGAGCAGCGTCACCACGTGACCATCGAACATCACTTGACCGGTCACTCCTTCGACCCTTAGCGTGCATGAGCAACCGACGATAGTCGTTTCGCCGGTCACGCACGAGGGGGGTTCGTGGAATCTGCGCAGGGCGGGAAGGCTTTGCCGCGCACGGTGCGCTTGCTGATCGCGGCGCGAGCAGTGAACCGTCTGGGTGCGTTTTCCTTGTCGTTCCTTACCGTGCTGACCACGACGAACTTCGGCGCGAGTGCCGCAGCCGCCGGATACATCAGTGCCGCCTTCGGACTCGCAACAATCCCCTCGCGCTTGATCGGCGGCCGACTGGCCGACCACGTCGGCACGCGCCGCACGATCGTGATCGGACTGACCGGGTGCGCGTTGGCGCAACTGGGCCTTGCCCTGTCCAGCGGCCTGGTGTCGGCAGCCTGCTTCGCGGTACTGCTGGGGCTGGCCTTTGAGATCTATGAGCCGCCCAGCCAGGCGATGATCGCGGACGTCGTGGCACCGAGTGAACAGGTCCGCGCCTACAGCCTGTTGAACGTGGCGCTCGCCGTGGCCGGCATGGGCGCGGGGCTCTTGGCGACGGGGGTCGGCCGCTGGGACCTGCGGTGGCTGTTCGCACTGGACGCCGTCACATGCCTGTTCTGCGCGCTGATAGTGCACCTGGTGCTGCCCGCAGACCGTCCCGCCGCGAAGGCGGCAGCAGAGCGGGCCGTGAGCGCCGCCCCCTGGCGAGACCCATCGCTGCTCGTCATGCTCGCGGCCGGAACCTTGTTCGCGGTGGTCTATCTCCAGCTCATGGCCATGCTGCCGCTTTCCCTGGAACTGCGCGGACTGCAACCCGCCGACGCTGGACTGCTGTTCACTACGTCCGCCCTGACGATCACCTCCGGGCAACCACTACTACAGCTCAGCCGCGTTGCCTCGATATCAGCATCCGCTGCCTTCATCAGTGGCTACCTCCTACTGGCCCTCGGCCTTGCCGGGTACGCGCTCGCTCACAACCTGGTCGCATATATCGCAGCCACCATCGTGTGGAGTGTGGGCGACCTCCTACTTGTGGGCCGCGCGTACGCATTCGTCGCCGGCCTGGCCCCCACCGGGGCAAAGGGGCGTTACCTGGCGGTCTACGGCACAAGCTGGGGGATCGGCGGGATCGTCGCCCCGGTCACCGGCACACAGCTGCTGGAGCACGTCGGACCCACCGGACTGTGGTGCGCAGCGTCCCTTGCATGCCTGGTTCTCGCCGCTTTGCATCCTGCCTGGATCCGCACGGCCAGTGATCGTGCACGAGGTGAGACTCCCTTCTTGGATCAGGCCACCGATCCGCCTGCAACCGGATGACATCACTCCTCACCGGAAGGTACTGACGGGTCACTGCACCTGGTTGACTGATTGACCGGCGCGCAGTGGCCGTCTGATGCCCTTCCGAAGGCCCGAGAAACCGGATCCCTGGGGCGTCCCCTCAGGTTCCTCCTCATAGCGTCAACGGAAGCAACCCTTCATGGCCTGCGCTTCCTGCAAACAGCTGGGCCAGCCGATCCTTTCGGGTGGCCCAGCGGCGATTGCACGCCTGCGCGGCAGTACGGTCTCCGAGGGTGTCGAGCAGGATCAAGTACTTCGCTGGTGCCGCCGCCATGCTCGCCGTGTCCACCGCCGCACTGACCGCTCCAGCACAGGCTGCCACCTATGAAACTGCCACCAAGCCCGCACCGTGATCAATCTCAGTGCCAACCACGGTTGCATTGATCCCCGAGGCCGGACACGGATGCATCGGCCTGAAGAGCGCACCACCCCGAATCGTCGACAGTTTTCGTCAGGCGCCGCCCCAGACCGCGGCGTCCGTGCCCCACAGACCCGGCGGTCGTGCCCAGTTCACCGGGCCTCCCTCGTACGACACCGGCGGCAGCGCGTGCCGCAGTCGGCCCATGGGGCTGTCGGTCTCGGTCAGCCAGCGCCCGGCGTCGAAGCCGTCATCCTCGCCCGGAGCGGGGGCCAGGTCGTGGACCAGCCAGTGGGCGGTCTGCGTCAGGGCCAGGCGGACCAGCCGTGTGCCGCCCGTGCGGTGCTGCTCGGTGAGCGCGCGTAGCACCCCGGCCGCCAGCAGATAGCCGGTGCCGTGGTCGAGCGCCTGGGCGGGCAGCGCGCCGGGCGAGTCCGGCGAACCCTCCAGTTCGGCGATGCCGGTGGCCACTTGGACCAGGCTGTCGAAGCCGCGCCGCTCGTGCCACGGCCCGTAACGGCCCCACGCGGACAGCTGGGCGATCACGAGACCCGGACGGCGCCCGGCGAGCGCCTCGGGCGTCAGCCCGAACCGGTCCAGCGCGCCCGGCCGGTAACCGGTAACCACCACGTCCGCCTCGTCGAGCAGCTCCTCGAAGACCCGGCGGCCGGTGACGTCACCCAGGTCCAGGGTGGTCGAGCGTTTCCCCATCCCGGTGTCGTTGTGGGCTTCCTGACTCTCCGGCAGCTGTGGGGCGTCGATCCGCAGCACGTCCGCCCCGAGCAGCGCCAGCGTTCGGGTGGCGACCGGCCCGGCGAGCACCCGGGTCAGATCCAGGACGCGCAGCCCTGTGCACGGCAGCGCGGCGTCACCGAGCACCCGGTTCGGGGCGTCGTCGACGCGCGCCGTCGTCAGCAGCGGCTGCCCCGCGACCAGGACCCCCTGCTCGCTCTTGGCCCATTCCTCGGGGCTGCGTGCCGCGACGGCCAGACCGCCCGCCGCGTACACGGTCTCCTCCACCTCCAGCGCGGTACGCCCCGCGATCGCCCCGGCCACCGCCTCCTCGCCAGCGTCCCCCGGCACCCCGAGAGCGGCGAGCAGCCGGGCCCGATGGTGCGGGTAATTGGCGTGCGTACGGACCCATCCATCGGCCGCCCGCCAGAACCGGGACAGCGGCGCGAAGGTCGACCACGCTTGCCCGTCGACCCGCACCAGCCGGTCGCTGAGGAACGCCGTCGCCACCGACTCGTCGTCGACCCGCACCCGGGGCACGGGCCGCCCCGTGCGTACGGAAGTGAGCTCGGCGGCCGCGAGCGAGCACACCGCGACAGTGGCCCGCGCCAGCTCCATGACGGGCAGCCGCGTTGGCAGCCCTCCGGACGGACCGCCGTATGACACCCGGTCGAGCAGAGAAGAATCGGCACCCAGTGCCATCCAAGCCTGTGCCGTACCTGCGAAGATTGGAGAGCTCACACCCGCACTATGGCACTAAGTGCCACCTACGGGAAGGGTCCCGGGCGCCACGCACCCGGGACCCTCGCCGACGTACTACTGAGGTTTTCGGTTCGGGGTTAAGTCATGTGTCAGCGATCTTGAAGCAGCGTGAGGCCGAGCCGTAGCAGTACGAACCCCAGCCGGTTTGCCCGCGACTTGTTCCGCAGCTTCGCCATGTCGTCTTCAAGGAGCGTCCAGACCTCGATCAGGTCTTCCGGCTGCCATTCCTGCCACGTACACGTCGGCCCTGCCGAGGTGCTGGAACGCCTCGTTGAGCGCGGCGAAGCGGGCACGATGGCCCTTCCCCTTCCTCAGCAGTGCGCGGCGGCGGGCTTCTGCTGCATGGCTCGCGCCGCCACCAGCACTCGACACCTAGGGGGTTGCTCTGTGCCCATGACCGGCCTTGGCACTGGTGGGCTCTCTTTTCAACTGTCGCGTATCGGTCCACCGGGAGCCTCGAACAGTGACTTTGGGTGACGAGGCCGGGGAGCAGTGGGTGGCCGCTAGGTAGGGTGCTCGTAGATGCGACGAAGGGAGTTCGGGGTGCAGCAGCCGTTGAGCATTGCGGTAGCGCAGCCGAGGTGCACGGCTTACGACGTGACGGCCAACGCGGTGGCTCATGCGGAGGCCGTTCGGGCGGCAGACGCGCGAGTGGTGGTCTTCCCCGAGATGTCGCTGACGGGATACGAGCTGGACGCGGTGCCGGTCCTTCCGGACGATGAACGACTGGCTCCGATCGTCGCCGCATGCGCGGAGACGGGCGCGCTTGCCTTGGTCGGCGCGCCTGTGCCGGGTCCACGCATCGGCATCCTGGCAGTAGGGGGCGACGGTGCGCGGGTGGCCTATGGGAAGGTGCACCTCCACGGCAGCGAGGCCACCCGATTTGTGCCGGGAGAACCCACCGTGATCGAAGTGGACGGGTGGCGGCTGGGGCTCGCCGTCTGCCGCGACACGGGTATCCCTGAGCATGCCGCGAAGACGGCCGCGCTGGGAATCGACGGGTATGTGGCCGGGGTCGTCCACGCGGATCACGAGGCTGAGGTCCACGGCGAGCGCGCCCGTCGGGTCGCAGCCGACCACGGAGTGTGGGTCGCCACAGCGGCCTTCGCGGGCCCGACCGGTGGCGGGTTCGACCGCACGTCCGGACGTTCGGGCATCTGGTCCGCCAACGGGGAACTGGTCGCGGAGGCCGGCGCCGCCCCCGACGAGATCGCGCGGGCTGTTTTCATCAAGTGAGTGCGAGGCAGAGCAGGGCAGCCTCGACGGGCAGGTGACAGAGGGCTCTCGATGGCCGGGCCGACGTCATCGGCGCCACCGGGCAGAGATCTATGGGGAGTCGCCGAAAGGACGGCACTGCAGGGGCGCGCCTTATGGCACGCTCTCACCGTCGGGGCCGAAGGCGCCGGGCGTGGCGGCCAGGACAACCTGGACGCTGCCGTCGCAGACAACGAGCGCATCGGTGATCCCGCGAGCGAGCTGTCCGATCGCCCGATGGTGCTCGCGGTGGTCTTGGATCCATGCGCGCACCTGGCGGGCCTGATGATCATCGAGCTGGTCGGCAACGTCTCCACACGCGATGCCGACGACCATGCCACCGCCGCTGGCGCCCTGCCTGAGTACACGCCCGAGTCGCTGCGCTATCCCGCCAGACCGCGCAGACCCCGACGCCCACCGTCCCGTGTGGTTGGTCGCCTTCTATGACCAAGCCGAGCTAAATGCCCTCGCACTTTCCGCGTACCTCTCGCCCGGGCAACATCAGACCGCCGAGTTCCATGCTCACCGCTGTCTGCGTGCTCTGCGACCCACATACGCCGGTCCCCACCTGTGCAGCCGGCGCACCACGTACGCGAGCTGGCGGACGGTCTGGCCGCCTCATTACGCCGGTGCCACGGCCGTAACGGTCGCAACTCGCAGGCGTTGTTGACCGTGGGGATAATGGGACCGATCCATCGCCCTCAGACGCCGAGCCGCACCAGCACGCGGCCGGACCGGAAGGAGCGGTATGAGACAGCAGAGACTGGCCACTGTGGGTGCGGCGCTGTGTACAGCCGCAGCGCTAGGCCTGACAGTGCCACCTGTCGCCGCAGCCGTCCCTGATCAGTGTTCCTACCTCTCGTCCGCGTCTCGGCCCACGGTGATGGTCGGGGACACCGGGGTGGGGGTAAAGCAGGCTCAGTGCTTGAGCAACGCGTGGGGAGGCGAGCCGCCCAAGCTCACCCTCGACGGGGTCTTTGACTCGGTCATGCTGAAGAAGATCGAGTGGATCCAGGGGTGCCACGGTCTCCCGGCGAGCGGCATCATCGAGGACCGCACCTGGCAAGTGCTCTACCACCCGGCCCTGGACTGCTACAACCCCTATCCTGAGCAGCCGATTGCCCCCCGAATGGGCGAGGACGTCGCGAGCCTGGTGAGGATGTCGGGCGACAACCATCGCGCGAACGTCGCGTCTGCCCTGATTGGCCGTCCTAGACGGG